>NZ_JBALDZ010000032.1:0-22331 GCF_036917155.1 Nostoc sp.
ATACTTTTTGCGTCATGTCCCATATTCTACGACCCAAAGTGTACCTATTTTCTTTCTTATTTTTTCTCCTTACCCCTACTTACTGAGCGGATACGGCTATTCCATCTAGTAGGAGATGTGCATCAGCCATTGCATACTACCAAATTAATAACTAACCAGTATAAAGAACCAGAAGGTGATAGAGGTGGTACACGTTTTTATATTAGAGTTAAACCAAATAGTCAAACCATTAGTTTGCATAAATTCTGGGATGACCTCATACTAGGCTCAGAAAACTTTCAAACTGTTCGCAACACCGCAACCAAGATAAGAGCCGACTATCAACGCAGTAAATTGCCAGAATTAAGAGAAACTCAATTTAATAATTGGGCAAAATTGGAGAGTTTTAATATCGCTAAACAAAAAGCATATCTTAATGGCAAGCTTTCTGGCAGTAGTGATAAAAATGATGGAAAGCTTTTACCGCCAAATTATGCTGCTAGCGCTAAACCAATAGCAGAACGCCGGATGAGCTTGGCAGGCTACCGTCTAGCTGATGTGCTTAATAAACTGTTCGCCAAGCGATAAAAGATATACAATCTCTTTTGTTATCCACTTAGATAATATGGGTAGTTTTTGATTTTACTAAAGCGATTACCCCACTTTGAGACTGATGTCTACGACGGGCTGTCCGGTGTCGCTTCTTCCTCCATCCCCAGATTTGCCTTCTCAGCACCCCATCACCAGTAACCATTTTCTGTGATCCACCAAGGAAAAAGCTCAAAATCGCGGATGCCGTCTGTGATACGTTAGCTTAGGCTGACTTCTATCGTTTGTAATGCCAGCTTCAAGATGATTCGTTTTTTGCGTAAAGTACGAAACTTGAGGTGAATAGTATTATCAAACGGTATTTACTTAAGATGAATAAATTGTTGACCGTACAGCAGCATTCAAGACTGGGCAAGGAAGTTCTACGAGATTGTAATCTTGCATCCATAACAGACCAACAAGTTGAGGAATTGAAGCAATCTCTCTGGGAACACGGGGTTATTGTTGTCAGAAAGCAAAAACTGACGGCATCCCAGTTGAAAGACTTTGCCATCCAGACGTTTGGTGACTCAACCCTCGGTCTTCGCCCCAAACCTCTAGATCCCGAAATCGCTCCAGACTTACAAAGTCCTGGAGTCTCCATTTTAGGTAATCCCAAGGGGCTTTCTGGTGATGTGGTCGGCAAAGTTGCTTGGCAATGGCATCACGATAAAGACCATCTCCCTAAAACACAGGGACTAGATATGAATGCCCTCTATGTCGTGATGCTTTATGGGGTGTCCATCCCGGACGAAGGAACGGATGGACAGCCCCACACCACTCTCTTTCTCGACATGGTGGAAGCCTACCACAATCTCGCTCCCCAACATCAGCAGCAATTAAAACTACTGTCGATGTATCACCTGTCACCTATCTCCCCACAGCCAGGGGTAGAGATTCCTCGGAAATTACATCCAATTGTCTCAACTCACAAAGTAACTGGGCGCTATTGTTTATATTTGGGTTCTGACACTTCGATTCTCAAAGGGCTAGAAAACAAACCAGAAGCTGCTAAACAGTATTGGCAGGAATTATTTCGGGAGATCCTGGACTGTACGCCAGTTTATGCCCATATTTGGCAACCTGGAGATATTGTGTTTTGGGATAACTCCCAAGTTATGCATACAGGTATGCCCTACAATCCAAACAAATATAAGCGGATTGCTCTCCGTGTTGGTGTTATGGCCAATAGCTGAAGTTGGAGACAATTGCGGGTTTTGGCGGGGTCAACAAAAGAATTCTAGCCCTCAATTAATTCCGGTATTGTGTCCCCTTGCGGGGTAATTAGTTTATGCTATAAAGTCCAAATTCTACCAAGTAGAATCCCTTGAATCCCACAATTAATCACTTACAGCATTGTTGACAGATGGCGTGTTAGAAACGGATGGTGCGCGAGATTTTACCCAACGGACAACAGAAAGTCTTTTACAGTGATGATTGCTGGAAATAGAATTATCACTCAGTTGGAAAAATCGGTAATTCAATCTCAAGCGATCGCGATGCCTACGGCGGGCTACGCCTACGCACTTTGGCCCAATAGCTGCTGAAGATTGCAATCAGAATTTATCGGAGGAAGCTGATGAACAACCAACCGAATCACAAAAACTTTAGCCCACAAGAAACGCCATGTCCTATCTGCGGTTCACAAAATTTTGTTTGGGGTCGTACCGTTGGAGAATCAGTAAGTCAGTGGGTGTATTTCCGTGCTGATGAGGCTGGATGGGGAGGAGGCGAAAAGCTGCGGGCACGTAAATGTAGAATTTGTAACAATGTTCAACTGTTTACGTATGATTAGCTGTCAAGACAAACGAAACTAGCCTTGAAGCTAAAACCAGCACTCCAGTTAAAATTTGTCGCAGATTTCAAGTAGGCGCAGATCCACCAAGCGCATTTCTGTAAGCATCAGCAGTTTCTGTACCAAAACCACCAGCTTGAGCATGACGGAGTAGCGATTGTACTATCGGCATCGCAATACTCATGCCAAATAAGGCATTGAAACCTGCAATAACCACTGGTGCAGATAATACAACTGTAAATTCTGGAAATAATGCCAATACAGCCACTAAGATCAGAAAAACAATCGGTGTCGCAATACCTGCTGCCTTTGCAGCTTCTACAATTAAATTTTTATACTCTTCAACAGTAATATCGCCCCGATAAAGATCCAAGGAGTATGAAATCGCTGTGACTATAACTTGGGTAAGAATAGCGGTTCCTGTAGCAGTGATCCCCAACTTAGCAATTGTTCCTGAATTGCTGACAATAGAATCTACGGCATTGTAAACCCGAATATAAAACTGCTCCCCAACAGTCATAACCTTGGCACCACGACGCAGATTATCAACACCTACTTCCCACAGGATGTTGTCAGCACCATTTGAGCCACCTTGAGAGCGTGGAATGATATGGCTACCATGTTTATCGCTCAAGAATTCACGAATAGTCCGTTCGTTAGCTCCTAGCTTTGATGTTCCAGGAATTTTCTCAAAAAGCTTCATTACATCTGCGTCAGAGCGAGGCAAATCTCCTACTCTCAGACCAGCACGATACCTGAATCTATTGGCAATCTTGGGCATTTCTAAGGCTAATTCTGCCGCAGTCGAAGGCAGCTTTTGCAATGCTTCAGCTATGGACAGACTCGAAGTACTCACACCAATAGCAGTTGTTTCAAATGCTTTACTGACATTTTGTACTGCTTTCAAACCCTGCTGTGCTGTTGCAGGTAAATCAGTAATTGCATTAATACTTGAGGTGGTAATTTCTATAGTAGTATTCTTGATTCCATCAACTACTTCTTCTATCCCCTTTGCTGTATTATTTGCTGCTTCTTGCGCTTTATCTTTGAGCGTATCTGCCAAATTTCGTGCTTGGTTGATGAAATCCATGTTTTAGTAAACTAAACTGTTGTTTTGATGATTTTGTATTTAGTTCAGCTTCTCCCCTCAAAGCTAAGAACCACATCAGCATTAATCATGAATTTCCAAGGGAATATTTAAAGTCATACTAAGTAATTTATAGCTTTAGTCTTTGGTAAGTTAAAAATGGAACTATAAAGTTAGTTTAGCTGTTTTGTTACCCATTTAGGTAGACTTTTTATTGATACAGCAATCAGCATTACCTGAACCAGTTTTTTGCTTTGGTATGGTGTACTTAAGTTGAACAAAAAAAGCGAGTGTTAATCATCAAGCAGTTCAATTTGCATTTGGTGCTTCTTCAACAGTCAAAGAACGAATCAACTCTCGAATTACATCGGTTGCTGGTCGTCCTGTGATTGAGCAGTATTTTTCTAATTTTTCTGCTTCCCCAGATGCCAGATTAATTGTGAGTCGTTTAGTAGCCCATTTCTTATTCACAAGTTAAATAAACCTTTTTGTACACTACTTCTCTAATATCAATCATTTAAACTGTCGTTACCACGATAGATTTAATGAAATTAGATTGAAGAGGCTATCAAGAAACTGCTGTTAAGTTTAAAACTGTAATGAAGTAATTAAATAGTTGATTGAATATGAAGCTTAGATGATTTTAAAACAATAACTGTGAATAGGACATAAAGTAAATAATTTTACTTTTTTAAGTAGACAGTAGAAACACATAATAATTAACATCTTATGAAGAATATGGCTGGCAGCAATTTTAAGCTAGACTGAGTTAAGCCAGGAACAGCAAAGATTTTAGCGAAGCACAATCGCTCTCATTTCAAATTTAACGATTTGATAAAAGATGCACCCTTAGACTTTAGTTTTTCAGATGATGGTAGTAATACCAGAGCTTCAACTGCTTGATTATCTTTCATACAAAGTAAACTTCTTTGATAAATTAGCTTACTATTAATATTTATACCATTTTTCTTACTTTCTACTTGTAATGAAGGGCTGGGAATTCCCGTTAAGGTAAAATCTAAACATTTGTATCCATTCTTCATAACAGAAGATTCAGCTATCCTTTTACCGTTCACGAAGTTAGATTTTTTTGCAGCTTCGCTAAGAGCCTGTAAAATTCTTGGAAATTTTTCAGCAGCTATTTTTTTAGCAAAGGTTGATCGAGCTACAGTATATGCAGATTCACCTTTTATAGCTGTCCATGTGCGGGTTGTTATGCCTTTAACTGGAGTATTAACCTCTTCGACAATAGAACCAGGCATCAAAATGCTGAAGTTCCCTTCTTTAGAAGTAAATACTTGGTCTTGAGATGATGCAGGAGCGCAAGCCGATAAAGCAAATATGCCCAAGTAAGCTATTATATGAAAAGCTTTATTAGCATTAGTTAGTAAATTCATAGTCGTTTTAAAAATTAAGTTTATTTCTTGATTTACCCTTTGTAGCCAATATAAATCAACAGCTTGTTTTAAATTAATAAGAGGATAAGCTATCGCTATGCTTTCAACTCATGTACACGTTGCCATTCCTGTTGTGTAATCTTGTAATTGGTAGCATTGGGCTGACGAATCACAGAAATTTTTTTCAGCACAGGGTCTTGTTTTAAGTTTTCCCGTAAGAGAGGCTTTTCTAACAACTTGCTGGTAAATCGAATCTTTGCACAAGGTTTAACACCAATGCGGCTGGTATCTATCCAATAGCCAATATCAGGTGGGTTTACAATAATTTTGGGAGATTCAATAATCTCTGCAATTGCACAGATTCCCGCCTTATCCCCAGACTTCCTTTTTCCCTTCTCGGTACTCCATCGCCAGCAACCATGTCCTTTGCATAGCGGGTTGCAAGCCACGGCATCTGCTCAAAATCGCGGATGCCATCTATGATGCGATAGTATTTGGGGTTGTTTTGCAGTTGCTTCTAACTTTTGTAAAGCTTCAAGTATCTTTATGTTTAATAGAAACTAAACGCAAGACGTTTTGATTTTTATTCACCTTTAGCTTTTTTTTAACTTTTGTTTGTGGACGAAATAACTGTATTCCTCTTGATTGGGTTAATACATAAAGTCCTCTATACACTTTTTTAAATTTTTTCAGTGATAAACTCATGTATTGTGCTATTCCCTCTTCAGTGATATCTTGAAAAATAGTTCCAGAGGATACCCCTGCTAAACCTCGCACAGCACCTGCAAGAATTCCATATTTACATTCTGCTATGTTTTGAGGATTGAGGAAGTATTCTACTGATTGGGATAAAGCACTTAGTTCTTTACGATTCGCCTTTTCTTCTTTCCAATAATCATACCAACAACCATGTACCTGCCAGGGATATCCTAAACTGTTAAAGAAAACTGAATCTCCGTTACCGTTTGTATGATAATAAACAGTTTTCCCACATTTCTTACATTTGGTTGGGTAGGTCTTTGCTTGTACTTTATCCTTTGATTGTTTGCATTGTTTTTCATTACTATTAAGTAAGCTAGATATATTTCCATGAATATAAACACCAACATCTCCTCCAAAACCACAATTACAATCTGAGGGGTGATTCCAAGCATTACATGGCATATTATTAGAGTTTAAAAGGTCAAAGATGCAGTAAGAGAGTAAGCGATGTAAATGTTAAAGCAGCATTATTCAGTGCAAAGTTAATCTATCTCCAATCATTCTTCTTCATCTGTAACATCACTAAATGCCAAATCATCCATCACTAATACAGGCTTGCCCATAGCAGCTTCAATTTTGGTAAGTATCATCCGTTGACGCGATGCCATAAAACCCTCAAAATCGTCTTGTCGAAGTGTTATTGCGTCGATTTGGTGAGTTGCCAGAATTGCATTCATGCCTGCATCGTCTAGCTGAACACTGTCATGCTTTTGAAGCTGAACCAGATATTGACTTGGAGCTTTACCGCCAATCATCCGATTTGCCTTAAAGGATATCGGAGTTTTGTTGAGAATAGAGTTATAGCGAGATGCAGGAATACCCTGCTTGTCACACCAACTTTTTGGGAAAATGTGATGAATATCTAGTCTGCGTCCTTCCCAATCGGTTTCATCCAAATCCCGAATAGTGGACTTCCAAAAGAAATCTTGAGAACCTTCACGTTGAATCAAGGTATTAATACCCTTATATGCAGCACTAGTTCGGGAACGCAAAGTCCCTAAACGTGCAGGTTGAAAATTAGCATCCCGAACAGTTGCAGGTTCTTCCTTAGCGTCCTCAATCCAGTCGATAAGCTCTTGAATATCCAAAGCCATACGGCTTTCAACTGCCCCGCTGTACAATTCGCCAAGGATACCGCACCAGAACCAACGGGTGATTTTTTCATGGATTTTCGGTTCCAGCCAGCGATCGCCAAGCAAAGCCATGACTGCGGCAAGAGGGATAAGTTGAGTGCGGTAAGGTAAATCGCTAGTTGAGAAAAACGATTGCTGACGCAAGAATTTAGCTGATTTCCAGTAACCTTGGGTAAGGGGTAGTTTCCACTTTTGGAAAGTATCTAGGGGCAAAGATAGAACAGCTTCGCGCTTGGCAGTTACACCTGTTATTTGCTTGCCAGTTTTACCTGCTTTTGAGTCTTGCTGGCGTTTCTCCAAAGTGTACAGCAGTGTCAGCCCTTGCAAAAACTCTGTAGATTGGACTTCCCGTAACAAACGTTGTTTTCTGAGGTGTGCTTGAATACCTTCAATCCCTTCTTGAGTATTACCAAACCACTCATCCCGCAAGCTGACATTATCAGCAGCATACGTAGCAGTTAAAAGGTCAAATACCGAGAGATCAACACCACCTTTATTTACTTTTTCAAAAACAAGACAAACTGCTTCTTTTTTGTTATTACGGTTAAGTTCGATGATTGGCAAATCATAAGAACGAAATTCATTAAGCACTTGGAAGCGAAATTCCATATAACGCCCAAATTTATCTGGGTAGGATTTATTTAGCCCTTGTTCCCAAGTGTCTGAATTAAGAATTTGATTACAAGGGAAATAAAAATGTTCGTATTCTTTCTCAGGTGTGCTAAGGTCAAGTTTGACATCACGCCCAAAGTTTTCTTTTTGAATGCGATTTGCATCAATGCTAATAATCGCACTTTCGTAATTTTCTGGACCTAATAAGGCTGTTTCAATATCAATATAGTAATAACGCTGTACCAATTTCTTTTTAGAGTCACGAGTTTGAACAGGTTGCTTAAATATTAATACTTGCGTTAATGAAGTCAGCCGTTGTTGCCCATCGAGAATAAGCTTTTTCAATTTATCAAGTGTTGCTTGTGTTGGATCTACTCCTTCAACAGGCCGAGCTTTAAACTTAGCATCACCACCAGCCTCAAGCAACATAATTGCTCCCACAGGGAAAGAACGCGCAATACTGACCAACAGTGAACGAATATGTTCATCATCCCAAACCCACCCTCTTTGAAAATCGGGTAGTTGAATTTCACCAGATACAATTTTATCTAATAAATCTTTTAAACTTATTTTTGTAGAATCAAATGTAGACATAAAATAGTTAGACTCCAGGAATTCGACATAGAATATTTCTTGTAACCAAGCTTTCAAATTGCATTTGCAAAGCAATAGCTGTCGCTGGGTCGTTTAGTAATACACCAGCTTCGATATTGCGCTCGTGAGCCGCTTCTGTAAAATTAGCGGAGGTCACAAGTACACGCTCCTGATCTACAACAACACACTTGGCGTGTAAACAAGCTTTTGATTCCACACCCACCGCCAGCGATCGCGGATCGTGAAATACTTCAGGTAGTCTTTTTCCTGGCCAAATGTCTTGGCGAAAACTACTGGCAAACTCCCGCAGTAAAGTAGATGTTGGCACTTCACTGTTGTGTGGTCGGTTGACGTTAAGAAACATTCGCACATTTAATTCTGGGGTTAAATCCATTCGTTCTGCCAGTACCATAAATAACTCTCGTGCTTTTTGTTTTTTATCAATAGCAAAGCTAGAAATGAGAACGCTTATTTTGGCAGTGCTAAACAACTCGCGTACAACAACACCAGTATCGCGGCTTTGAGAACCAGTAATTTCTGGGCCAGTCCAAACCAAATCAACGCGATCGCTTACAGCTTGGGATGTACTTCGTTCTTCTGCCAGCAGTCGCAGCGTATAAGCAATATGCTGAGAATGTACGCCAATGACACTAAGGCGGTTGAGTTCATCAACTATGTCTCGATTTAAAGCCGCAGGGATGTAGTTCGCTACATTGGATGTGGAAAAGGGTGGGGAAAGTCTGCCAGTTTCCAAAGCGACTGCCAAATTAACGAGGGCTGGGCGGCTCAGGTGGAGAAAAGCCATCATACTCTCACATCCTCAAAGAATTCTGCCCCTGGGCCTTCAACAGTAGCAACGACCAGTGCCCTGTCAAGAAATTCATTGCGTCGTTCGCAAGAAGTTTCAGCAATGAGTAAACAGCCATGACAAGCAGCACCATGTAAAAACCTATCCTCTTGTTCGGCATCTGGTTGATGCTGGGCGCAAACTGGATCGTTAGAGCAAAGCCTTCCCATCTCCAGTGCAACATCCAAATGGTATTCAATCCGGTTTCCTACTTGTACCAGTCCCCCTAAAGTACCTTCCGACCCAGGAGAGCCAGTGTATAAAAGAATGCCATAACCAGATTCGCCAGCATAAATGCGTTCACGAATTGAACTAGCAGCATAACCACATTCTAGAGACACAGCTGCAATCAATAGGTGTGAAAGGGAATGCAGCATAATGTAAGGTAATCCAGGGAACTTGGCTTTCTCCTGGGCAATACCTTTTTGTTTGCGCCAAATATTGAGGCCCCTGTCTAATTTCTTCCCCCGTTGCTGCACTGCATCCCGCTTGAGCCAATTATCAATAGCTTCTTTACGGAAAGCGATAAACACGCCTTCGCCTCTGTTTTCAATCGCAGGCACCCAAGTAGGCTCAATATCAAGAGCAGCTCGCCTGACTTGAATATCTAAATCGCCGTCAATATCAGGCATAATTGCCTCAAAGCGGGTAAAGCCAATTTGGGCGGTAACTTCCTTAAGTCGGTGTACCAAGACAATGCTCTCTATAACAGATAGTAATTTTGGTTTGATGTTATCTAATTTCCGCGCACGAGCATAAAAGTCACTTTCTGGTACATCTTCTCCGACTTCAAAGGGACTAGATAGCAAAGTCTCAATTTCTACTTGCTTAATACCCTTGTATTGCTTACCTTGCCCACCCTGTCTGCGCTGGATTTCGGCCCATACTGCTTCATCACTAAATCCTTCTAAAACAGCAGCTACTTTTTGTTTCCGGCGTTCTTTTTTAACTTCATCGCTACTTTCTGCATACTGAAGGAAGTCTTCATAAACTGAATTAACAGCCTTTTGCAAAGCATCATCCGAGTCTGGTAGAGAAATGACACTGAGCAGCTGAGAAAAGTAAGCATTGCTGGCAGAGCGAACCAGAAGCCGATTATATTCTGGTTTCCCGGTTGACTCAGAAATGCAGAGTTCTTGGGCTTTAGGGCCGAGCCAAGGGCGATGTCCTTCGCACTTTCCTAAGACCTTGCCATTGGGTACTGTTGCATCTGATAACTGACGACGACCTTTGCAAGCTTCACAGCGTACAAAAATATCAGCAAAATCGTTGCCAGACCCGCCCTCATCAAACCATAGCTGACCCCGACAGTTAGCTTGAGAATTTTCATGGACAAAACCACGCCAATCAATGTCTTTTATGTGCCCATTAACACAAGCTTGTACAAAGCGCACAGGTACAACTGGCACTTTCTTTCTGTCAGCATTGAGATATTTACCAGTTACCAAACTACCCCAAGGTAGTAAAGGACGTGTCCGGTAAACTTTGGCATTGGGCGCTGCTTCATTTGGTTTAGGCCAAGTTTCTTCTACTTGAGCAACAAACCAAATGGGGAAAGCAAAAGCTGTAATTCCAGTGCGAGATGCTTTCGGGTCTTTCTCGTCTACAGGTGGGGCATATAAGGCAATATCATTAACCCCTAAAATGTCAGCTACTCGTTCCTTTAGTCGGTCTTCGTAAATACGTT
Source organism: Nostoc sp. (assembly GCF_036917155.1). Taxonomy (GTDB): domain Bacteria; phylum Cyanobacteriota; class Cyanobacteriia; order Cyanobacteriales; family Nostocaceae; genus Nostoc. Next base: position 10,482 of record NZ_JBALDZ010000032.1, read on the forward strand.
TTTTGTCGCCATGCCAGTGGTTGAGTCCGCCGATTAGTATGGAATAATCGGGTAAATCCACCATTGCTCCTGGGCCAAAAGTAGATAAGATTTGGCTCTGTCGAATCTCTCCAGATGGAGGACGCTTTTTGTTTGATTTACTCATTTTTCTTCCTCCTCTACCTCAAATCCATCAGGATTGCGAACCCACAAATTAACTGTTGGCTCAACATCACGTAAGCTGCGTTGAGCTTTAAATTTTCGTTCCTCTATTGGTTTCTTATCTAACTCCGGGTCAAGTGGGTCGAATAATAGAGGCGGCGCTTCTCCAACCTCACGCTGATATTGAAGGTTAATTTTTTCACCAGCAATCCGTTCCCATAAATCTAGTAAATCCTTAACTCGACCCCTGACTTTTTGACGGAGTGCTTCAGCATCAGCCGCATCAAGTTCTTTGTCGTGCATCTCGGCACGCAAGGCGATCGCATCGATGACAAAATTTAGCTCCTTACGGTGCTGAAGAATGTCGATTGCACGAAGTGGTGCTGTCATCCCAGAATGTCCCAAACGTGCTAGAGCAACAGTAATCGCAGCAATCCCTCGGTCAATAGCACGAGGAGAGAATGGTGTAACACTGGTAGCTTCTACTGCCCTATAGAAAGTAGCGTGCCAAGCAAAGAAACGTTCATAGTGTGAGCGATCGCGCGGTCGATGAACGTTGAGTAATGTAACAACTAATCCAGGTCGTTCTTCATCCCGTCCTACACGACTGGTAGCCTGAATATATTCTGCGGCTGTTTTAGGTTGACCAAGAACTACCATTAAGCCCAAGCGTGTAATGTCCAGACCGACAGAAATCATATTGGTAGCTAAGACTACATCAACACGTTCTTTTTGGTCAAATGTTGCTTCTAAACGGCTCTTGGTATCTGCAACTTCACTTGTGCTGACACGAGAGGTCAATTCTTCTGGTTCATCGTCGATTTTCCGATCTGCAAACAAACCCGAACTTTTACCGACTCGTTTTCGTTTGCTATAACCAATAAGCCGAGAGTTGACTTCATCTTCAACAATCCGCCGACTGCCACCCAGTTCACGCAAGGAATTAAAATATCCGAGTAATGTCATGTAAGAGTCTGCTGGATTATCGGGGTTTTTGCTCCCACCTGCTGCTAACCATTCTTTCTGTGCTGCTCCCAGCAATGCCAGATAAGTACGTAACAATACTACTTTCAGACTTCGCCCTTGAGCAGCAATTCCGACATAAGTTCGAGCATTCTTTTCTTGAGCCGGCACTGTCTTTGCAAAAAAGGAATCGCGTCGGTCTGGCCCTGGTGGCGGAAATACATCAACTTCATTTCGCCCAAACAATGCCTGAATCTGCTTGGTTGCCCGTCGCACTGTCGCGGTGGAAGCTACAATCTTCGGGCGGATTTTTTGACCATTTATCTCTCGACTGCATAAAGCGTCAATTGCAGTTTCGTAAAGCCCTACCATTGTCCCTAAAGGGCCAGAAATCAAATGCAGTTCATCTTGAATGATTAAATCTGGCGGTGGCAGATAACCATCAAGTGCTTTGCCTCTACCTGGATAAACAGGGCTATAAAAACCATCTTTGTCATGACGTTCTACACGTCCAAATAAAGCACCTGTTTCTCCTACCCAAGGCAAACTCGCAAATTTATCAACTGTGGCGATCATAAAACACGGCAGACGGCGATAAATTGGTTCGTCTACTGCTAATACTGGTAAAGGGCGATCGCCTCTAAAACTACAACGGCGATTGGCGCAACTTATACGCAAGTCTATTGGTTGGTCTGGATTTGGCAATAATTGAAATGAATTGCGGTTAAATTTAGTTCCGCACCAAGGACAGTTTTCTAAAGGAATAGGTGAAGGTTTGCGATCGTTGTTTAGGAAGGCAATGGTACGGGAACGAGCGCTGTTTTCATCATTGTCTCCTTTCTTGCCCATCCGGTTAGGTGTAGCTGCTTGCCCTACCCACAATCCAATCTCAAACGGCCATTTCCCCAGTTTTTCTACATCTTGCTCCCGTTCCAACTCTAGGGCGCAAATCATTGTCGCCGCACGTCCTAGTTGGTCAAGGGTGAGGAGGCGCAGTGTGTAGCGCATCAGCACACTAAGTCCAGCAGAGTCGATACCAGGATGACGTAGCCGCCGTAATACAAGTGTAAAAGCTGCTAGCCCCAAGTAAGCTTCAGTTTTTCCGCCGCCTGTAGGGAAGAACAGCAAATCAACCAGTTCCCGGTCTGAATGTTCGGGGTTAGCAATCCCTACCAAGTTCATTAACAAGAAAGCTAGTTGAAACGGTCGCCAAGTTGGAGGGGCTACAGATTCGGAAGTAATGTTTTTCTTATGAGTCGCACGCTGACGAATTGCTAAGGCGATCGCTCGATTAGCAATGCGAAAAGCATCTAATACTTGTGGGTCATCCAATGCCTTTAAACCAGCAGCAATCCTGTCTTTAGCAATTCCGGCTCGATCTAATAAGTCTTTAGCTACACCTAAGCGTTTTTGCCCAGTCGGACATTTGACTCGTTGCTCATCTATCCATTGGGAATATGCACTAACCATCGGACTGAGCAGATTTCGTAGTACTTCTGCTGTCGGTGCGGCGGCTAAGGCTTCCATGCCGACTTCGACATCTTTAACCTGGCTTGCAATTACCTTTTCTACGTCAGCAGTTGGTATCCAAGCCGTTCTTACTTCCTGACAGCCACCATTGGGATTTGCAACTGCGATCGCAGATACGTTATGACCAACAGCGTATTCGTAATCATCTCGGTATTGTAAATCAGCAACTTTCTCATCCCAGTCATCGCCATCTCGCCCACGTAAATTGGGGCGTGGTACAAAGGAATCGGCTGTCTGAATTATTAAATTTGTTTGAAAAGCATAACCAGCATCACGCTTTTGGTCAGAGCTAGGGCGGCGATGGTTAACTAAGAATACTGAAACTGAGCGTGTTCCTGCTGGTACTAATTCCTCAGAAGTTACAGAGCGAACTGAGACAACTAGTTGTAAACCATCGCTGTTTGGAACGTCCAAATATATTGGAGAACTGCTTGCACTAAGGGGAATCTCTAGTTGTTTAGTTATATTGCCTAAATTTAAACCAAGGTCTAATTGAGTCGGTCTGCCGCTTGTACGCAACGGTACGGTAAGTTCTGCCTCTCGTGGAACTCTCTGCCAATCGCCTGTGAAGGTAATTTCTTTTCCTTCAGTTTCTGGCTTAGTTAATGGTTGGTAATCGCCCCACCCGACAGTGACATGAAGTTGGTTAACGGTTTGGGGTAAAAGCACGCTTAACCCCATTGAAGAAGGAAAATAGGCTTTACGAGCAAAGGCTTTCTCTGGAATCTTTTCGTCTTCGCCAGAGCCAACACGTCCAACTTCGTCCATTTCTTCATCGCCAGAGTTATCTACAACTGGTGCGCCGTAGGGTACAAGAAATCCCGTGAGATACCACTTGGAAGGAGCTTGATCTAAAGTTTCTTCAGCGTGGACAGCATCATCGGGTGTTGGCCCTACAAGGTCAAGTTGTAAGGCATCAATCAGATGCGATCGCACTTCGGCAGATGTGGTCATAATCTTCTCTGGGAATTCATTGGCTTGACTGACGTTGAACCTGTTTAGACAGAAGCAGCTGGGAAACCAGGAATAGTCAGATTCGTTTCTGTTGCTTTCCGCGTTTTTCCTGCCTTTTTAGTATTCCCTTTTACCTTCCCTTTCTGTGCAGCTTTACCACTTAAAGTTTCAGCTTCGGCGCGTTGCTGGTTGAGTTCGAGTAAACGGGCTAGTACTTCGTCATGAATTTCTTCTGGCCAACGGTAGCGCCAAGGCTTTTTCTTCTGGCGTTTGCTGGTGTTTTCGTCGTCTTCTTCGTCTTCGTAGTCAAGCAGGAAGGTGCAATCTGTGGAAATATCTGTCCACCCGTAAGCATCTAGGACAGCGCGATCCATTTGGGCGTGGAGTAAGCGTAGTTGTAAAATATCGGGGTGGCGTTCGTCGGGATCGTGGAAGCGGTTGTAGGTGTCGGTAAGCCCCTGGTTGTTGCGAACCATTAAAGCTGCGCGGTATTCGTAGTAGGTATTACCAGCAACTTCTAGGGTGGAGTTGGTTCCCCAGTTTTCGGGGAAGGGGAAGGTTTCAAAGCAGTCGGAAGCGGTATAAGAAAGCCTATCTTCCAAAGTAGAGCTAAAAAACCTTGCCCAAATTTCATGACAAAGACTCTGTAGAACTGCAAAACTTTTATGGCTATCTAATGCAAAAATATTAAGTCTTTGAGAATACACTCTACCTTTTGGCATAAATACGAATGCAAGATATTTCGCAATGATGCAACACACTAATACACGATCCATTTCAGAAATAGCTTTAAACAAAGCAGGTGTTGTTTCACCAAATCGCCACCAATAACGGGCGCGAATTTCACGCTTTTGTGCTAACCTTACAGGTCTAACTTTTTCTTCTACAATCTTCATTAAGTCAGGATATTCACAAGCCTCTTCTTCGCTCATTTCACCAAAATTAATTACATACCTATGGTGTAGATGAGTTGGACTTGAATTAACTTCTTCTCCACCAATATAAGGAAATATTCGTTCTTGATTTTTTGGATTTTTCTCAATCAAACGGTACATTTCTACAAGAGGTGTAGCTTCTGTATCATAATCATCAAATATAAAACCTTGTCCATAAATCTTTGAACCTAAAAAACTCTTGCCAGAATTTGCCAGTAATTCTACAGGATTTTTATGTCCGCCAGAATGAAACAAAAAGGCAGAAATGAAATCAACTTCCTGCCCATTTAACAGTCTTACACCTTGATAATTTCCTTTAAAAATATTAACTACACTAACTATAACAGCCGCTAAACCAGGCCATTTCAACCGCTTTTGAGCATTGTAAATAGCGCCATAATTCTCACAAATATATCTTAAACCAGTACTGCGAGTATCACCTTGAGCAATCGTATTTGTAGCAATCAAACCAAAACAACCAGATTTTCGTAATAGACTAAAAGCTCTACGGTAAAAATGTGCTACTAAATCACCATTCCCATGTGCTTCTGGATTAATAACTTTTAACCATTCCAAGTATTCAAAGCTAAAGTTAGATGAAATTCTACTACCTCCCAAGAAAGGTGGATTACCAACAATCGCATCAAACCCCGGATTATCTTTATCAAATACCTCTGGAAATTCAATCTCCCAATTAAACGCCGGAACTGGTTTCTCACCATACCGCAACTCTGCACAAATACGCCTGACATCTAAATCATCTTCTTGATTTTTTTGCCTGTTATAAAACTTCAACCATAAATTATCACGCTCATCCTTTCTTGCTTTATCTTTATCCTTGGCGAAAAATGAAGCAATAACCAAATCTCCTTTCAGCCGAATATCATGCAATTCTGTTTCTATATTTTCGTAAAAATCGCGTTTAGCTGCATAATTATCCTCATCTAAATTGTAAATTCCATTGCGATAAAACTTCGCTTTCTCCATTGATAGATTAAACAAAGGTAAGTTTGGGTCTTTATAAGTTTTGTCTTCATCCCAATTAAAGGTTTTAATTTGTTCAGAAGTTAACCCAACTAAAGAATCTCCCCACTTCAAAGCATGGTCTAAAAAAGTAAAAGGATGAGCCTTCGCCAAAGTTGCCAGCCACAGCGATAACTTAGCCAAATTCACCGCAAAGGGGTTTTTATCCACACCATACAAACACCGTTGCGCCACTAACCGCCGCGCATAAAGTAACGGTTCTTCATCAATTGGAATTTCAGGTAATACGTTTTGCTTATTCCACGCTTCAACTAATTTTTCAGCCAACTGACGACAACTTTCCACTAAAAATGCCCCCGACCCCATCGCCAAATCACAAACTTTCAACTCTAAAATCTGCTCTGGTGTGGGGTTTTCTCCCAAAGCCGATAAAATCGGTCTGAGAGTTTCTTTCACAATCGGCTCAGTCAATGCACGAGGGGTATAATGAGAACCACTACGCCGCCGTTCTTCCCCCGGTTGCAAATATAGAGAACCCATAGGCATTAAACTCGGTGTTTTCGGTGATACTTTGCGTCCTAAAGCCGCCACTACATCCTCTGGTGTCCTTGCATCCTTTAACTCTGTCAGGGATTTACCAGTAATTTCACAACCTGCAACATCCTTTAAATATTTAGCCCGTTCTCCCACCTTAGTTTTGAGTACTTCCGCAACGCTGACAACAACTGTCACCGAAGATTTGGAACCCTTGGGTTTACTCCAAACACCAATAGCAGAAGTACTTGCTCTTTCTACCTCATAGCCCATAATCGCTTCGTAGACGGAACCGATTTGCTCGACCGCCAAGGAACGGTAAGACAGGCGTTCTCCATCCAGTACCAGCAAACCTTGCAATACTTTGTGAATTACCCCATCTGAGACGCGAGGGGGTTCAAGACTTTCTCCTGTTTGATATTCTGTAGACTGGAGACGACCTTCTAAAAACGGATATTCATCTGGGTCAAATAGTTGCCCATGACGAGCAGGTAAGTACAAATCAGCATGACCGCCGCCGTCGTAAACCAAACGGAACAGACTCAGCAGCCATGCCCAAGCACCATACCGTTGATCCATTGTATCTGGATAGTTGCCTGCATCTTCTCTCAAGCGCTCGTAAAGTCCATTGACTGAGTAGTAGCGTGTATAAACTGCATCTTGAGACATCAGCCCCCGGTCTTCAGCATAAAGCAGGAACACTAACCGCAGCAAGATGGTAATCAGCCCACCGTAAATATGCTGGGGTGCAGTCGTGGCAATATCACTTATTAAGCCGCTTTTAGTGGTTGCATCTGCGATTTGGAAGCCGCGCAGTAAATCCCATAATGCCTCTAACACCTGCTCTGCAAGCTTTATAGAGACATCGTTTTGATATTTCCGGCTTTTTTCCAGGATTGCAGATAAACGGCGATCGCTAGGGACATTAAACAGTCGGTCAGCCGAGAGCAACATCTCCATTGCACCCAAAATCAGCCGCCCAGATACCTCACACATTGCCTGTACAGGAAAAGTCAGGTGTCCCGATGACTCCCCAAGTGGTGCATAAACCAAACGCAATTCTGTACCGTTGCACAATAGCCCAGTATAAACTTTTGTTTCTTTTAAAAGGCGCTCAAACTTAGATTGGGGGCTGGCGTGCCAACCAGTAGATTTACTATCCTCTGCGCCTGCATTGTCAAGTTCAGTACCAGCAAGAAGCACCTGTACCAGCATCATCCAGTTGCCATTAGGGTCGGGTACAGCATACGTGGGGGTCAAAACTTCGTTGTAATCTGGGAGTGCGATCGCTAACTCCTCTGGACTGACAACTAAATCTTCTGGTTGCCAACCTAAAACATTGATAGCAAAAGCAGGAAAGTCGTCAATTCCAAAGGTTTCCTTGCCTATATCACCGATCAGAGGTTCACGTCTGGCAACTGTAGCGAGTGTTTGTTGCAGTTCCACTACATTGCGATTAACCACAGCTTGGGCTGCTGACAATGCAGGGGGAGATACCACCAATCCCACAGGCTGGAGAAAGCCCAACCATTCTTTATGTAACCGAATTTCTGGATCGTTTGCCATATTTTATCAAAAAAGTAAAGGTTTAAAACCTCGCCCCTTGTGGGTGACTTGATTTAATTGCGAATTGCGAATTGCGAATTGGTTTCATACTCCCTCTAGCCGGAAATCGGCCATAAATAAATTACGCCGACTGGCTCAACCCGCACTGCTTTTACTTTGTAGGCGGCTTCAATTCGGGCTGGTTCTGAAATTAGTTCGGTTGCGATCGCTTGCAGGCGTTTTTCCCAATGGCGACGATCTGCATCCAATTGGCGCTGTTCTTCCATGAATGGAAGAGACAATTGCTCTGCCTTAGATTCTTCCTGGCACTTGATGATTCGCGTCTGCTGTTCCTCCAGAATCTTTTTCATCTCAGCAGCTTCTTTAGTACCTCGATTGGCCAGCTTTTTCTCAGCACTTTCAGCCAAAGCTGTGGCGCGGCGTTCCAGATAGGGAATTAATTCTGCTACATCTTGGGCAGCACTTTTTTTCAATCGCTCTTTTACCGCTTCGGCAACTTCCAGTAAGTGAGGGGAAGCTAGGGAATTTTCCAGTAATTCCAGTACGTTGTCTTTCTCGCCTTCTCTTAAAGATTGAAGTTTCTTGCGTCCCCGACTGGTTGGGTCTGACCACTCTGCTGCTACTGCAATTACTTGGTCGTGCAAGCGAGAAGCCCGTTCTCCATACAGAGCGAGTCGTCCCAGTGCAATCACTTTTGGCATGGGGTCATCAGTCAGACAAACACAAGCACGAGTTAGTTCATCATGCAAGAAACCTTGAGCTAAAAATCTACTCAGTAAACGCTGGACAATTCTGTGTTCTAAATGCAGATGAACTACATCCCCATCTAAAGAACCAGGATCTCGAAAGACTACAGGACGAATCGGTGCTTCTTTCCGCCATTCCCAAGGCTTTTGTCCGATTTTCCGAGGTGTTCTCAAGGTATCAAGTGTAGTTGACCATGTTGGATCTGCACCAGTACGCTGGTCGAGAGCCGGAATTGTCCAACGCGCAGTTACAGGATTGTTAGCAACCTCATTCACATCTACAGGGGCAAGTGTTGGGACTCCCAGAATTTCTAAAGAAGCAGAGATGGCATTACGGAAGTGATTGTCATCTAGTCCCAACCAATCCCGCGAGTCTTTCAACATTTCTTGTAAATTCTCGACTTGTTTAGTCAAATCCTGTTGGCGGAGTCTGGCTTGCTCCAGTTCCTCATTAATTACTTGCGTGTTTACTGTTTCCTTGTTACTGAGTTGCTCTGCTTTATTAATCGAATCGGCAAGATTATTTACTTCTTGGTGGCGAATCCCATTAGCTAGTAAGCGCGACACATTTCTTTCAACCACTGGTGCAAGAGAGCCAAGTTCTTGTTGAATCGTGGCTGTTTTCCGCACCAATACGTCCAATACTTTGTCTTCTGTGCGTTGCGGTAAAACAAAGTAGTAACAATGGACAACAGGCGATCGCTGTAATTTCCGGTCAATCCGTCCATTGCGCTGTTCCATCCTTGATGGGTTCCACGGCACATCAAAGTGGAACAAGTCAGCACAGTTATTTTGCAGATTCACTCCCTCCCGTGCTGCATCTGTGGCAATCAAGATCCGCAGGGGATGACGAGCCGGGTCAGCGTTAAATGCACTTTTAATAGCTTCGCGGCGTTCTTCTCCAATACCCCCGTGAAATACATCTATGCGTTCTTGTTCGCGGTTAGAGCCTGCGATCGCACTTTGTAATTGCTGCTGTAAATAACGTTTAGTATCTGTATATTCTGTAAAGATAATTACTCGCCGTTCTAACCAAGCAGCATTCGGTTGACCCAGGTCGGGACAAAGATTTTGGCGAATCCACTCTACCAATTGTTGAATCCGCGGATCTGACTGATAGCGAGAGGAATTCGCTACATCTGCCATCTCATCTAAAATTGCTAGTTCACGCGCTGTTTGTCCCGCAGCCTGCATACTAGCTGCTGCCATTTGAGCATCTTCTTCTGCAATTACTTCCTCTTCGGAGAATTCAGCCCGTTCGTCATCTGCACCAGGGGATTCAAACAGCAAAGGTAGACTGACTTGATGTATCGAAGGACGGTTCGCCGCTTGCTTTTCTATCCCCGTTCGATGCACCTTTAAAGTCCGAGCAAATGCCTCAATGGAAGACAAAAGACGCTTTTGCAGGGAAGTAATCACCAGCATCGCCGTAGTCTGGGTAGATTTCGCTGCATCTTTGAGCTTTTCCTCACGCAGATTGCGATACTGTTGCAGCAATCGGGATAATTTGAGTTCGGGCGCGTCTTCTGGCAGATTATCAATAACTATAGGAAGAACGTAGCGTTGGGGAAACTCTTCTCCGATCTCTCGTAAATCTTGTTTTAAGCGCCGCACCATTACAGTGTCTAACAACTTGCGATTACGAACGGGTACTCCTCGGCAGAAACGCTGGGGATCAAGGATTTCTAGTAAAGCAGCGAAGCTGTTGGAATGCCCATTATGGGGTGTGGCAGATAAGAACAGCTTGTGTTCAAAACGCGGTGCTAAGTCTCGAACAGTTTTGGTAAGTTGGGAATCAACCGCATACTTTGCACCACTCGCAGGTGCAGCATTGTGGGCTTCATCAAGGATGAGCATAGATGCAGCTGCAAAATCACCAAGCCAGTCCCGTAACGGTGCGGTGTATGTTTCATCTCGTAGCAAAGCGTGGGAAATAATGAACCGGGTGTGTGTCATCCAAGGGTTAATTCCATAACCCCGTTCTTGACGACGGGCAGCAATAAACTCACGGTCAAGAATCATAAATGTGAGTCCAAAGCGACTCTCCATTTCTTCTTGCCACTGTCGTACTACTGACGGCGGACAGGAGATGACAACTCGCCTAACCTTTTGCCGCATCAGCATCTCACGCAGTATCAGCCCTGCCTCAATGGTTTTGCCCAACCCTACATCGTCAGCAATAAACAAACCAACTCTTGGCATCAGCAAAGCTTTACGTAATGGCTCTAATTGATAAGCTTTGACTTCTATTCCCGCGCGGTAAGGGGCTTGGAAAAGCTTGGCATCTGTGGAGGTTACGCAATTCCACCGTAATGTGTGCAGATAGGCAGAAAACAGACGCGGATTATCAAAACCTCTATTCGCTATGGAATCCCATGATGTCGCCCCTACGACTTTGGCATCTATTTCTCGTTCCCATAGGACTTCTAGCGATTCTCCTAACGCATCATCTTCTAAACAAGAAAGACTAACTTTAGTGTCTTGCTCTGGAGACGGTTTCGACACAACTTCTTCTACAAGATACTGCCGCGATCGCACGCGCACAATCTGTCCAGTTACAATGTCAGTCATTTGTGTCTTCCTCTTTGTAACTGGACTGGTATTATCCCTCCTCTAATCATGAAAACTCACTCCCCTAAACCCTTCTGTCTAATGACTGGTTGGACTAGAGTGCTAAGAAAGCAACTATGTTCTTTATAAGTAGCAGGTATAAAATAGCATATTAATCTATTCGAGTCTTAGCACCTGCTACATCTTATGAAGTATTTTTCTATACGGCTACATTATTTAACTAATTATCTAGAAAATTTTAAAGCTTTTATTTAATAAGCAACTCACAAACTATTTCTCTCAGAAGTCTTACGTAGATTAGTTTTCAAGCCCAGAGTAAAAATAAAGTTTCTTAGTAATAATACCTAGCTATTCTCAAGTAAGCTATAAACTTCCTTTGATTAGCGATCACTTTATGGTTTCTGATGAAAATTTCTGTACTAATTTTGTACAATTGCTCCCAAAGTGCCCTTAACTGCACGTAAATAATCATCTGGCGATAGCAGAAGCAACATACCTCGCATTCCACCAGAAACAGTGATCTGCTCAAATAGAGTTGCCGTTTCATCAAGATAAACGGGATAGTCTTTTTTGCTAGCTAAAGCTGTCACACCCCCACGGATGTATCCTGTTAGTGGCTGGACTTCCTTGAGGGCAACTGTCTCAACTTTGCGATTTCCTGAAATTCGAGCTAAAGCTTTCAAGTCTAACTGAGCATTTCCTGGCACAACAGCAAAACAAATACCTGTTGTGTCACCTCTGACTACTAGAGTTTTAAAAACTTGCTCTGGGGGAAGACCAACTTTGTGTGCTGTACTCTCAGCAGCCAAATCATCAGGATCTACTTCATAGCCAGGGTTAGCGCGTCTCAAACCCTATTGACAGTGGGATTCTAGGAGAGGATTGAATTTGAGAGAGATGCGGCTAACACAGAAAGCATATACTGA
>NZ_JBALDZ010000033.1:0-68731 GCF_036917155.1 Nostoc sp.
TTTAACGCTTACCTCTAACGTAGTCAAGTTTTGACTTAATCTGGTCAGATTAGAGCTTTTTCAAGCCCCGGCCTTTAGGCATGGGGTTTCTGACATTCAATCTAACTTTTCCTATAGGAATCATACTTGAATCTTGCTAAGTATACTGAGAAATAAACCTTTGTATGGCAAGCTTCTAGCCAATTTGGTTTTTCAGAAATCAAATATGAGTCCTATATAAGGCAATCTGGTAGTGATTGACCATAGCAGTATTTTAGGTGTTAGGCGATGCTTACTGCCTACGGCGGCAAGCATCGCGCCCCCCAATCAAGAGAGGAAACTGCGAGTGGTCGCAGGCTCTTGGTGGGTAAGCCATCCCACATTTAAATTTATGGGGATTATTTTTTTACTTTTTACTTCTTACTGATGCTGTTGCTGCCATTGTGCGCGTTGCTGTTCGAGTTGCTGCCTCTGTTCGGGAGTGAAAACAGAGTCCATCTTCGCTTTTTGCGCTGTTATAATTCGCTTGATTTGAGCCTTTTGACTATCAGTTAGATTTAGAGATTTCATGACATCATGACGATTAGCATGTTGCCCTTGTTGATGCTGTGTTCTTGCTGCTTTCAGTTGTGCAAGTTGTTGTGGTGTATAAACACCTTCGATTTGCTGCCTGCTATCTTTTTCAATTTGACGCAGCTGTTGTTTTTGCGCGTCAGTCAGATTTAATTTTGCCCAGCGACCGCCTTCTTTTTTGTGAGAATTTTGTTGAGCTTGTGCTAGCAATGGCTGTCCATTATGAATCGCATCTGCTTTAACAATAAAGGGAACTGCTACAACACTTACTGCTACAACACTTGCAAGAACAGACATTAACTTATTAAATTTCATCATACTTTAGAGGTAAATTTGCTTTTTGTGTATGTCATCATCATAGGAATCTATGATCAAAACTGAATGAGCTAAAAGTCATGATTTATACTATGACCTTTGTAATAGTGGCGTATGGGAAGGTTAGGAAACCCACCAGTTTCCAATGTTCGGGTTGGGAGTGAAATTCTTGGTAGCCATAGCGTTGTTTGATTAACACTGGCGATGCTCCTGTTGAATTTACCAGCCGTCTTGAGTCAGCATTAGGCAAAGTAGTTTGATTGCGATCGCTCGCTCTCCTGATCAAGCGAGAAAAGGGAAAGCGATCGCGCTTGAATTGGGCGGGTACACCATTGCACATTGACTATGTATTTTCTAGTACATTGTTCGTAATAAGTTAAAAGTGAGTGAATTTTGTCAATACCTCCAAGTAGAGAAAGAAAACTCCTTAATATGGTTCTTGGTTATCACCCGAAGCTTATCGAATGCGCTTCATCTAAACTTTAAGTAGATGTAGAGTTTTCAACGAAGACTGCGACCTGACTGCAATGCCAAGCTAGAGCTTAACTATGTTTCATTAAAAGCGTATCTTTGATGAGTAAAATTATCGGTTATTGTCTGTTAGGTCTAATATTGGCTTCCAGTACAGGTTTAGAGCAAGTCTCTGCTCAAGGAACCGTAGAAAATGAACGCCGATTAGATCAAGGTCAGCATGAGCGTCAAGTAGATCAACGTCAGCATGAGCGTCGATTTGGGCAACGTCAGCATGAACGCCGATTTGGGCAACGTCAGCATGAACGCCGATTTGGGCAACGTCAGAGTGAACGCCGATTTGGGCAGCGTCAGAGTGAACGCCGATTTGGGCAACGTCAGGATGAGCGTCAAGTTGACCAAGGTCAGCATGAACGCCGAGTAAATCAAGGTCAATAATTGGGGATTAGAAAAAGCAAGAGTCACAGTAATTGAAGGCGAAAGCCCACTAGTTAAAGGGAGAAAACTTCTTAGTTTTCTCCCTTTAACGTGATTGATGAGCGATTGTACAAACTGCCTGCTGAAAAGCAATCGTACTTAGTGACTTTAGTCATGTTTAAGTGGTGACATTTGCTAGATATCTTTTCTTGATTATGCAGAATATATTGGCAATATACAAGTTAAGTAAAACAAGGACTAAAGGATATATGAACCGCTTAAAATCTCTTCTTCTTGGTGGTTTATTAGCTTCTGTTTCAATTGCTGCTCTTTCAACTCATGCTAATGCTTCTATTGTGAATTTTCGTAATGAACATTTAAATACTAATACTATTGCTTTTAATAACGCCAAACTAATTCGTGAGCGTCAATTGCATGAACAGCAGCTTCGCGAACAAAAAGCTCGTGAATTGCGTGAGCGCCAAGCTCGTGAACAAAAGGCTCGTGAATTACGTGAGCGCCAAGCTCGTCTTCATCACTAAAATTTGAATTTTTACTCGCTCTGCGATCGCCCCGCATTCCATCACCCTATCTCCTGTAAGATAGGGTGAAATTTTGTATTCTGTGAACTTTCACCATCGCCTAGAGCGCTATCGCACTCCTCTTGTCTTGAAAATCGAGTGATGCCTATTATGTTCCCGGACGAGAGCGAATACGATCAGGTATATGATGGCGATCGCCTAATATTTCGAGCATTGGACCATTAACGTCAAATTTAACCATACTTACCGACGCGACCAAAATATTCACCCGATAGCGATAGCGTCCTAAATCAATTCCCAGTAAACTGCAAAGCATAATCCGAATTGTGGCTTTATGGGAAACTACTAAAACATTACCTTGGGGATGTTTTTCTTGAATTTCAGCAATTACAGGCATAGAACGGTTAGCAATATCTACCGCAGTTTCTCCACCTAGTGGGGCATTCCAAGCGGGTTCTGTCAACCATTTTACATAGTTTTCTGCGTAATTCTCTTGGGCAAACGATTTACTCTTCCTTTCCCATTCGCCGTAACTACCTTCTTTAAGTCCGTCACGCAACTGCATATCCATACCGATAGCATCACAAAATGGCTTGGCAGTTGCAATTGTGCGTTTCATCGGGCTAACATAAACAGCCTCCCACAACAAGCTTTGATAAACATCGGCAAAACCGGATGCCATCTGCATCCCCTCTGTTGTCAACTCCGCATCAGTTTCACCGCAGAAATTACCCTTTTGACTAAAAGTAGTTTCTCCATGTCGCAGTAAATATAAATTGAGTGTCATAGCTTGTATCGCGATTGGATCAAGGAGTTTGTGCAAAAATAAACTACCATCAATCTCGCAATCGAGTCTGTGACATCAGGACAAAGTAATCAACCAAAAAAGTCAGTTCCCTCACAAACTTTTGTCAACGAGATCAAAAGTAGCGGTAAGAGCTAGTACTCTAGTTTGAGCCGGGATGCGGATACCGTTGGCGAATCCCCCAAACAGCTAAACTGAACTGCTCCTTGAGCTTTCTGAGCAATTTTATACCCAGATGCAACATTCCCCAACTTCAGTTCATTCCGATGCTACACATATCTCCATCAAGTAAAAAAGATTACGGTTTACTCTAATTTTGCGGTTCGTAAACCAGAATATAAATTATTAAAGTCAATAATCAGTAAACCAACTATTCTGCTGTTGAAGAAGATAGTGCAGTTAGGCGATCGCATTCTTTGAAACCGGAACCGGAACAATAAACTATTGCGCCGTGGTATTCCTAAGACTTTAGGCTAGAATCCCCATGCCTAAAGGCTAGGGGTGTTGACAGGGGATTTATGATTTTTGGCTCATGTCACCTGATAATTCAGGTTTTATAATTAAAGTTAAAGGGCTTAGAGCATTAAGCATAAATGAGGTTAAAGGCTGTGAAGAAAATAGTTGTTGCTGCAATATTCAGCTTAATCGCTGGCTCAACATCTTTACTTTTTACCCAAGCCGCTAAAGCTGATCCTATTGTTTCCTGTTATCCTGTTACTTACAACAGGGTTCTCAAAGAATCGGCGGCGGATCATCCCCATGCTTATGCAGATGGTTATCGAGAAGGGGAACAAACCGCTCGGAATAGAGTTGCTTATAAACCTCGGACTGTGGGAGGTGAATTTGCCCGTGGTTTTGAGGATGGGTACTTTAATCTACCTTATACTGGTCAAGAGACTGTTGTACCGAAAACAATTGTGCAACATACTACTCAGGTTTGTAATGAAGATGGTTATTACACCGTAGCGCCTCCTCCTACTTACATCTACAACCCTTATGCCATCTATGGGTCGCCTTATCCTACTTTTGGCATCAACTTCGGATTTGGAAGAGGGTTCAACAGATGGGGTCACTATCGAAGATGGTAGGGGTGGGGAATTTCGTTGGAGAAAGTCATTAGACCGAAAACTTTTGGAACTTGAAGAAAGAATCAAGGTTTGAGCATAACCCAGAGGTTGAATTCGAGTACGTTGATGCTGATGTCTGGTACAAGAAAAATCCCGAAACGGGCGAACGTATTGACGTAACCACTACGGACGATATTCTTGACCAGATAAATGATGAGGACGAAGAGGAAGACAATCCACCTTCATGAACAGGGTGTAGGGGATAGGGTGTAGGGTGTAGGGAACCCCATAATTAAAATCAGGGGTTTCAAAAGGGACGCTGTATTTCTTGCACATACGTGTCTCAAAATACATCTTTTTCTTTTTCCATATTTAAAAATAGGGGCTTGTACCCGTTGGGTGTGGGATAACCTTCTTTTCCTACACCCTACACCCCACACCCCACACCCTTTTCGGTCATCTAGATAACGCTTAACTTTAGCCCCTAGCTTACCTCTAGGGGCTTTCTTACTTTAATTTTAGCTTATGGATATGCAATCAATTTATTCTCCACTTTATCTTCAAATTTACCAAGGCTATAGTGTATACACAAATCGAATTACCCCCCTTAATCCCCCCAATATATCGGGGATAAACAAGATAAAGGAGGGAAACAAAAAATCTAGTTCCCTCCCCTTTATAAGGCTACGCCCGGATTTCTCACCAATGCTCAAAGCCTGTGCTTGTGCAGGGGAGCAGGGGAGCAGAGGAGAGTTCAATGTGCCAAGTTCAATCCCCTCCGCCCCTCTGCCCCTCTGCCCCTCTGCATTTCAAACTTGTGAGAAATGCGGGTACGGTGTACACACAAGTCTAGAAACTCCACCTGAAACTTGGTTTCGTTGCTCTAATCTCTAAATTCTGGAGAGAAGTGGAGTTTCAAGTTCCCAAAAATTTGGGTATTTATGGGACTAAAACAGTTGGAAGCTATACGGGTAGTACTTGTGTGTACACGGTAGCCTTTATAAGGGGAGGGTTAGGGTGGGGTACAACCTTTGTTAATCAGTGTAATGATGCTTTGAGGAGGTTGGGAGGGGTGAAAATAATGTGCAGCTTCACAGAGAATTGATATTAGTTAGTATGAGTATAAGAACGTCATTATCAATTACGAATTATTTTAATTTTCTAGCAAAATGGAAACGAAGCAAGATATTTAAAAGATGTAGGTAAAATCAGGAATTAGAAAAACTTCTAACTGATAAATATTCACTCCTCACTTAGCACTTACTTTTATGCTTGACCTAACAAAACTAGCGCGGCAAATGCAGGGTTTAAGTCAGCATCTTACTTTAGAAGCTGCTGCCAGTCGTCAGCGTTTAGAACTGGCGCAACAACATTTAAAAAATGCTTACGAGTCTCAACAAGATTTAATCGATCGCCAGGAAAAATGGCGCGAGCGCATTCTCTTTGCTAATGCTACCCCAATCGAGCCGCTAGAAACCTGCATCGACATTCCAGTTCCCCCAAAAATTCATACTGTCATCGCTACTGATGGTTCCCAAATTGCCCCCAATCATCACGAAATTGCTTACTGTTATCTCCTAAATATTGGCAGAGTCGTCTTACACTACGGACAAAATCGCCATCCACTACTCGATAGTTTGCCAGAAGTATTTTACCGCCCAGAAGATTTATATATGTCTCGGCAGTGGGGAATTAGAACTGAGGAATGGATGAGTTTTCGCCGCACTGCTTCAGAAGCTACAGTGTTGGCAGAACTGGCGTGTGATGCAGTGCAAAGGGAAATGCCAGCGCTAGCAATGGTAGATGGTTCGCTAATTTACTGGTTTTTAGAACAGTTGCCGATGGATGCACGTGATCGCATTTTACCCCCCATTCTCGAAGCTTGGCAGCAAATGCGTGATGCTCGAATTCCTTTGATGGGCTATCTTAGCGCCTCTCGCAGTATCGAAACAATGAACTTTTTACGCTTGTTGGCTTGTCCTCATCCAGCGCCAGACTGTAAAAGTCATTGCCCAAATCAGCTAGAAAAAGTACCTTGTAAAATTTTTGAACAGTTACGAGATACTTCTGTTTGGGCAACCCGACTCAAACCAGGACAACGCAGTACCCTGTGGCGCAGTAATTCTCCCATTCTCGAACTTTACGGCGATCAAACAATTTACTTTTGTTATGTCCACGTTGGCACCGAAATCGCCCGCATCGAAGTTCCGGCATGGGTAGCGGAGAATGCAGCCATGTTAGATCAAGCACTGGGACTGATGTTAGCACAAGTGCAAAAAGGATACGGCTACCCTGTAGCGATCGCTGAAGCCCATAACCAAGCAGTGGTAAAAGGTGGCGATCGAGCGCGTTTCTTTGCCCTACTCGAACAACAAATGATTAAAGCTGGTTTGAAAAATGTGGGAACTTCCTACAAAGAAGCCAGAAAGCGCGGGAGTATTGCGTGAAGGAGGTAGGAGGTAGTAGATAAGCTGCGTTGAAGAAGAATTCAGCTATTCTGAATTCTTCTTCAAGTATATCCAACGCTTTATTTTTCGCCGGATATCACCTTTTTAATACTAGAAAAATCTTAAATTATGATTTGCGATCGCTCCACATATTAATTAAAAAATAGCTTATTTTAAATAATTACGAATTATCTTTTTATTCTCTCCATAATACCACTTGTTGCTTGAGTTCGCTCATATCCAAATAATCATTAGCAAAAGCTTTCCATAAAAGTGGATGAGGAATAAAACCATCATATTTTTGAATTTCCGGCGCTTCTGAAGTACTGACTAAATCTTCTGAAGTAATTCTTTGTTCACACAAGGAAGCAATTTCACGATAAAGATATTTAAATTTATCCTTGCCTAATTTAACTGTCACATAATAGGGGTTTACTCCACCAATACTTGTAATTTCCAACAATTCTCGGCAGTATGAATTAAGTAATCTTTCTAAGGTGCGATAGGCAATCGTACCCATCCAAGGAAAAATACAGCATTTACCTTTTTCCAATTGCAAAATATTGTGCTGATCTAATCCAGCCTGTTGCACCAATTGGCGAACTTGATTTAAACGTTGTAAAGCATTTTTTTGCAAGTAACTATACTCGACATTCTCAAACAAGACTTGCTGCATTCGCTGTAAAACTTTGGTATGAATATTACCACCACCACCACGCCAATAAATACTAGATTTACCTTCAGATTGTTTAACAAAAATAGCCTTCTTTTTAAAGTCAACTTCTACAACTTCCCAAGTTCTGCCAGCTAAAGCAAACTGATTGCCAACAGGAAGCGGCGTGACAATACTACCAATTTCTGTTGCACCTTGCTTAACAATATATTCTTGCTGTTCAGCAAAGACAGCATAAAACTGAAATTTTCTCACTACCTTTTCTCCTAGTAAACCCAGGATTAATCTACCTTGTTCAGTATGCTGAATATGACCAATATCAATTAAATAGCGTAGTAATAGTTGTAAATCTTCTTTTAAAATAGCAGCAAAGGGCGGTAGACTAAAAATTTGTTTAGCTAGGGCATTAGCTGAAATTTCTCCTGCTGCTGTTAAAATACTCATTGTTTGGTGATAAAGCAAACTCAAAGGATATTTAATAGGTCTAATTGGTTCAATCCATTGTTCCTCTAAATAAAGTTGAATTATTGCAATACACTGTAAAAGTTGCCAGGGGATTTGTTCTGGTAGAGAAGCTTCTGCTAATGGCTTATCTTCAGCACATACAAAACGCATATCAGCAGCTTCACCTCTTCTACCACTGCGTCCCAAGCGCTGTAAAAAGCTAGCTACAGACAAGGGTGATTCTAATTGAATCACTCGCTCTAAATGACCGATATCTATACCTAATTCTAGAGTCAGAGTGGCGGCAGTAACAGCTGGATTTTTGGGTTCACGCATCGCATTTTCAGCAGCTTGCCGCAAACTAGCAGATATACTCCCATGATGTACATGATATATATCTGGTAGTCCTTGTTCTGTGGCAATTTTTCGCAAAGAAGCAATTACAGATTCGGTACGTGTGCGATTATTCGCAAATATGAGACATTTGCGAGACTTGCTGAGGTTGAAAATATATTGTTTATCATCTGTCGCCTCTGATTCATCTACTTCATCTGTAATAAAAAAATGTTCCACAGATAGTTTTATTTGGCGTTTTATACCATCAATTTTTGGTGTAATGACTGGCTTATCTGTTCCTGAACGCAACCACTCTTCAGCTATTGAGTAATCTCCAAGAGTTGCCGATAAACCAATACGACGCGGTTGCTTTTGCGTCAACTTTGCTAAACGTTGTAATTGGCAAATAATTTGACAACCGCGTTCTGAACCCATAAAGGCATGGATTTCATCAATGATGACAAACCTTAAATCACCAAATAAGCGAAGTAGGTCGTTATTTTTGTTAATTAACAAACTTTCTAGAGATTCTGGGGTAATTTGGAGAATGCCTTGCGGATTTTTTAAAAGTTTGTTTTTTCTAGTTTGCGAAACATCACCGTGCCAGTGCCAAACGGGAATATCTGCTTCTTTGAGTAAGTCATTGAGACGCTCAAATTGATCGTTAATTAAAGCTTTGATTGGACTAATATATAATGCGCCGATGGTGGCAGCAGGGTTGGCATGCAATAGAGTCAAAACTGGCAGAAAAGCTGCTTCTGTTTTACCAGCAGCAGTTGCAGCCGTAACTAGCAAGTGAGCATCAGTGTCAAATATAACTTGACAAGCGGCAATTTGAACTGGTCGTAATTCAGTCCACTGGTGATGATAAATATATTCTTGGATGAAGGGTGCAAGTCGGCTAAAGGCATCGCTCATATTTTTGATGGATAAAAGTGTTAGTAAAACTACTCCTTGGTATTTCAGAACCCTCGAATTATGAATCAACGAGTTCCATTACTCTACCGCTATCTGCTGCCCTACAACTGCTTAACTTCATTTACCCAGCCGTGCTGTAGATGGTGGGGACTTAGTTGCCTTAGTGGTGCAGAAAACTTTTTTGAGTTTCGTCTGAGCGATCGCAGGGAGCCAAGGGTTTGAATCCCCATCTGAACGAAACCTTCTGCCTTCTTCAATTTTTGGCATTCTCTACTTTTAATAACCGTTTTTGTAAAGCAATAACCACAGCTTGAGTACGGTTACTGACTTCCAATTTCTGTAGAATAGCGTGGACATGAACTCGCACTGTTCCAGGTGTAATATAAAGTGCGAGGGCAATTTCTTGATTGTTTTTTCCGGATGCCAACAGCGACAGAATTTCTTGTTCACGTCCAGTTAGGGGATTGGCAGGCTTTGAGATGTTTGTTGAGTGAGTCAGAGACGGTTCAGATACAAAGGAAGAACGAATCTCTTTTGTTGCAGTTTCATCCCACCAAGAGGCTCCAGCAACTACAGAGCGCAGTGCCAATACTAATTTTTCGGCAGGAATTCCTTTAAGACAGCATCCTTGAACGCCTGTTTCTATTAATCGCACAATTAGGGGCTTTGGCGAATGGGATGTGAGAACTAAGATTGGCAGATTAGGATTTCGCTGCTTAATTTGTCTACAAGCCTCGATTCCCCCGATTGCTGATAAACCCACATCCAACAGCACTACATCCAGAGGATTTTGCTTGACTAATTCGATAGCTGTTTTACTATCTTCAGTTTCAGCAGTAATTTCTAACCCTGGTTCTTGTTGCAATCGTATACGCAAGCCTAATCGGAAGAGTTCATCGTCCTCAACTAAGAGAATTTTGATTGGAGTAGAGGACATTTCACATAGTTCGAGAAGATTGAAATGGGTAAACGGGCAGTTTGAAAGCAAACATCGCACCAGTTGTGACTCTATTCTCTGCCCAGATTATACCTCCGTGGGCTTCAATAATTTGCCGAGACAGGTAAAGCCCTAATCCAGAACCTTTAGCTTGGCGATCGCTATGGCCCTGGTAAAATCGCTCAAATAGGTGAGTAAACTGTTCCACCTGGATACCTGCACCTGTATCTAAAATTTTCACCACTTGATAAGAAGGTTGTGGTTTTAAGACAACTTCTACCCGACCGCCACGCAGGGAATGATTAATGGCATTCACAAGCAAATTATTAAAAACTCGTTGTAGTTGCAAAGCATCACCCTGAACCCACAGTGCGTGTCGCCAATCAGAATCTCCATAAGTAACCGAGAGATGAACACGACGATTGGCAGCTAATTTAATTAAATTGCCAGCCGCCTCTTCTGCTAAAGTAGTTAAATCCACGGGTGCTAAGTCCAGCTTTAAGCCTTCAGTATCGTTGCGATAGATATCTAACAAAGTTTCTACTAGTTGCAACGAAGTCTTGTGACTGCGTTCCATTGTCCCTAAAACTTGTTGCTGACCTGGTAAGACAGGGCCAAGTTTTTCTTGTTGAAATGCTTGAATCGTCTCAATTGCTCCTAGTAACGGTGTTTTCAAATCATGAGTGAGTGCCGAGGCAAAGTGTTCTCTGAGTTTGACTAATTCCTCTTGGGATTCTAGCTTGGCACGGGTGAGAGCGATCGCTTCTTGAGAACGACGTAAGCGATCGCTTAAAATACCTGTTACAATCAACGCCATCGAAGCAATTGCTCGACTGGTAACTGTCGATATCTGAATGACTTCACCTCCTGGCAACCAAAGATTTAAAATTGTTAAGCATACAGCAACGACTGTCACTTTAAAAGTTGCTATTCTTCCAAACCATGAGTTTGTTAATAATATTGGGCCTGTATAAAGATATCCAAATACATATTCAGTTGGGGTCTCAAACTCCATAAACATGACAGTGAGAAACAATCCAAATATGACTGAGAATCTCCTTAATTGTGATTTATTAGTCAGTATTTTATCTCGAAGCAATATCATTTAGGATATATTTTCTCATTCATTTTTGTTAACTACATAGCCAGAAATTAGATCCTTACCTTAATTTTAGTAAGATTTACTTTATTTGTAACAGTCAAGATAACATTTAAATAAAAAATATACTCTTAGTTTAGAGACAGGTTATACACAGTATGCTTTTGATTTAGACGTTTATAAGAATAGCCCTTGTTAACCACCAATTATCAGGAATCCAGAAGTCCAAAAAAATCTTATTTGCCAGTTCTCTTAGTTCAGCGTTTATCAGGCATATAAACACACTAAACAGTCATATATATATAACTAAAATTTGGATATAAACAACTATATCTTTCATATATCCTAGTTTAAATATCAATTTATACGTTGTCTTATTAACAAAAAGGCTCTATGCTCAATAGAAGATTTATAATCAGCAAAAGTTGATGATCAACAAAAAATAACGTCCATTATTAGTGCAATAAACTTCTCCCAAAATTTATAACCCAATCAGTATAAGGGTTTTAAACACATTTACATCGATATGTCTTCAATCAACGCAGCAACAAGTTTTGATATAGTTGCTGATAGTTTAGAAGCATAAATAGCGTTGTTTGGTTTTGAGTATCTGCCAGATTTCATATTTGATTTAATCCACACTAGCCTTTTGGCATATTAATTTGAGTTAATGGAGGTAGTATTTTATCTCCTTGATTTGGTCAAGTTTAGTTTTCGGACTGGTCTAATCATCTAGATTTTTTAGCTGAGAAAAGTGTAATTGTAGCCAATTATCTAGCAAGTTAATTATGGTTCTACCGTTGTTACGACTATCTAATCAAAAGTATGACTTCAACTCAAACTCCATCTGCTTCAAGAGTTCGTTCCTCACAACATAATTATCCAAAAGTTGACACCTCTGGTCTTTACTCAAGAGCAATTAAGGAGTCTTTCGTTAAACTTGACCCACGAATCATGGTCAGGAATCCAGTGATGTTTGTGGTCTGGGTCGGGACTATTACCACTGCACTAACTACCGTTGCTCCAAATTTGTTTGGTACTGTTCCAGGCAAGAATCAATGGTTTTACAACGGGATAATTACCGTTATTCTGTTTTTAACTCTTCTCTTTGCTAACTTTGCGGAAGCAGTAGCAGAAGGACGAGGCAAAGCCCAAGCAGATACACTCCGAGCCACCAGGTCTGATACCTTAGCACGCAAAATTACCCCCAGTGGCTTACAAGAAGTCAGTTCTACTAATCTGCGTAAAGGCGATTTAGTGCAAGTAATTGCGGGTGATATTCTCCCAGCTGACGGGGAAGTGATCGAAGGTGTGGCTTCCGTTGATGAATCCGCCATTACGGGTGAATCAGCACCAGTACTCAAGGAACCAGGAACAGATATTTCTAGTTCCGTGACTGGCGGGACACGTATTTTATCAGACCAACTAACTATTCGGGTTACAGCCGATCCAGGTAAAGGGTTTATTGATCGGATGATTGCGTTAGTGGAGGGGGCAGAACGGACAAAAACACCAAATGAAATTGCTCTCACAGTCTTACTTGCAGCACTCACCTTAATTTTCTTGGTGGTGGTGGCGATAATTCCACTAATTGCTAACTATCGTCAAAGTCCGGTGAGTATCGCCAACTTAATTTCACTCCTTGTAGCCTTGATTCCCACCACCATCGGTGGTTTATTAAGTGCAATTGGGATTGCAGGGATGGATAGAGTAGCCCAATTTAATGTGATAGCGACTTCTGGTAGAGCGGTTGAAGCCTGTGGAGATGTAAACACTCTGATTTTGGATAAAACTGGTACTATAACCCTTGGTAATCGCCTAGCTGAAGAGTTTATACCGGTTAATGGTTACACTTTAGAACAGGTAGCCGAAGTTGCCTTAGCTTCTAGCTTGTTTGACCAAACACCAGAAGGGAAATCCATTGTTAGACTAGCGCGGCAGTTAGGCGCAGAGATCAACTTTGACGAAAGTAAAGCAGAAGGGATTGAGTTCACTGCTAAAACTCGGATGAGTGGCACAAACTTACCAGATGGACAACAAGTTAGAAAAGGAGCAGTTGATTCCATTAAAGGATTTGTTCGTTCTTGTGGCGGTTCCTTAAGTCCTGAACTAGATCAAGCTTATGAAAAAGTTTCTCGATTAGGCGGTACTCCCCTGGCCATTTGTCAAAATCAAAAAATCTACGGTGTGATTTATTTGAAAGATATTGTCAAACCGGGGATTAGTGAACGATTTGAACAACTGCGGCGCATGGGTATTCGCACCATCATGTTGACAGGAGACAATCGAATTACTGCTTCTGTGATTGCCCAAGAAGCTGGTGTAGATGACTTCATTGCTGAGGCTACACCAGAAGATAAAATGAGAGTTATTCAAGCTGAACAAGCGGAAAATAAAATAGTAGCAATGACTGGTGATGGTACTAATGATGCACCGGCACTTGCTCAGGCCAATGTAGGTGTGGCGATGAACTCTGGTACACAAGCAGCCAAAGAAGCTGCCAATATGGTGGACTTGGATTCTGACCCCACAAAGTTGATAGATATTGTGACAATTGGTAAGCAGTTACTAATTACCAGAGGCGCACTGACTACCTTTTCAGTCGCTAACGATATCTCTAAATACTTTGCAATTATTCCCGCTTTGTTTACTACTGCTGGACTTGGCAGTTTAAACATTATGGGTTTAGCAAGTCCGCAATCGGCGATTCTGTCTGCTTTGATCTTTAACGCACTGATTATTCCCGCGCTGATTCCACTAGCGCTTAAGGGTGTTAAATTCCGACCTCTCACAGCCGATCAACTATTGCAACGCAACGTTTATATCTATGGCGTTGGTGGTGTAATTGCTCCATTTATTGGCATCAAAATCATTGATGTGATTATTGTGGCGATTGGGTTATCATAGTTAGTTTTTTGAGCATTTGTCTTTCATCGGCGTTGTTGATTTAACTTCATGCAAATGCGCTTTAGCCGCAGACAGGAAGAGTGAAGAATACTTATTTTTTTTCTAAATTAAATAACGCCCTTTCACAAAAAGTTCACTTTTTGAATCTCCCAAATAAGCATTTTATTTGTGTCTGTCTATGAATATTAAAAGCTCACGCATAGACGCAAGGATATAAACATTCATGAGGCTTTGAATATATGACGAAAATTAAGTTAGTTAATAAGATAGTAAGTCAATTGAGTGATGAGACAGAGGTACTGCGATCGCCAAAATTGTATCGCTCTATTTCTTTCAAAATATTTCTTGCTCTCTGTTTAAATGCAGTTCTTGCCCCTGTTGTCTTTGCAGCAAGCGGAGAAACAATTTCGCGGGGAAGTGCTTATGCGATCGGTGTGCTGGGACTTGTGACAGTAGCGTTAGCAATTTATCTATTCATGGTGATGTTACAACCCCAACGCTTTTAAGCTGGTTGGGGATAAATCCCCAATCCCCAATCCCCAGTCCCCAAATATAGAACTTATGAACGATTTAATTTACGTGGTGGTTATTTTAGTCAGCTTTTTAGGTCTTTTTGGTTTAATTAGAGCGTTTGAGACGCTGTAGGGAATCAATTTGTATGATATTGAACATCTTGCAACTGCTAATCATTATCTTAATTATTGGGTTTGCTTTTGTTATCCCAATCGGCAAATACTTAATTAAGATTTTCACTGATGAGACAGATACGGTATTAGAGCGTTACACCTATCGATTTCTAGGGATAAATCCTGAAGAACAAATGACTTGGCAACGCTATAGTCAGGCGATTGTAATCTCTAATTTAGTTTTGGTGTTGTTGTTTTATGCAACACTACGACTTCAAGATATTTTGCCTTTCAATCCCGATAAAATTTCTCCAGCACCAACGGCAGAATTGGCGTTTAACACTGCAATTTCTTTTGTTACTAACACTGATTGGCAAAACTATGGCGGTGAAACAACCCTTTCTTATTTTAATCAGATGGTAATGATTACCTGTTTGATGTTTACTTCATCAGCAACAGGTTTAGCGGCTGGGGTTGCAGTCATTAGGGGATTGAGTCAAAACGGTGTCAATAATCTGGGTAACTTTTGGGTAGATTTGACTAGGGCAATTTATCGATTGTTTCTACCGATTTGTTTTGTGTTGTCGCTAGTCTATGTTTGGCAAGGAGTACCTCAGACATTGGCTCCGGCTGCGATCGCAACTACTCTAGAAGGTGCTACTCAAACCATTGCTCGTGGTCCTGTTGCTAGTTTAGAGTCGATCAAGCAAATTGGTACAAACGGCGGTGGATTCTTTAACGTGAATTCAGCCCATCCCTTTGAAAACCCAACTGCTTTGACAAATTCCCTAGAGATTATGTCAATGTTGCTGATTGTTCCAGCACTCACCTACACCTTTGGAACAATGGTAAGAGCGCGGCGACAAGGATGGATATTTTTTGGGGTATTCACCGCCTTATTCATGGGATTTTTAGCAATCATCCTGCCGGCTGAACAAATTGGGAATCCGTTGTTAACTGAAGTCGGGGCTGACCAAACCTTATCAGCTTTGCAAAGTGGCGGCAATTTTGAAGGTAAGGAAGTCAGGTTTGGCATTGCTCAAACTAGCTTATTTGTCACTGCTACCACAGCCGCTACTACAGGTAGTGTCAATGCCATGCATGATAGTCTCACACCAATGGGAGGCTTTGCGGCGCTTTCGGAAATGCTGCTGAATGTAGTTTTTGGTGGTAAAGGTGTCGGGCTGATTACCTTAATTATGTACGCTGCTGTCACCGTCTTTCTTGTAGGGTTGATGGTAGGACGTACCCCAGAATTTTTGAGCAAAAAAATTGAAGCTAAAGAAGTCAAACTTGTATCTTTAGCCTTACTAGCTCACCCCTTTACAATTTTAATCGGAGTCGGACTGGCACTTGTTTGGCCGAAAGCATTAGACAGTTTAAATAACCCAGATGCTCACGGGTTTACTGAAATTTTATATGCTTTCACATCAGTAACGGCTAATAATGGGTCAGCCTTTGGTGGACTCAACGGTAATACTCCTTTCTACAACACTGTACTAGGGATAGGGATATTGCTAGGAAGATTTTTAGCTCCTGTATTGCCCATGTTAGCCGTTGCTGGCTACTTGGCTGTTAAACCTAGAGTACCAAAAACCACGGGTACTATGTCTACAAACACCGTGTTCTTTGGAGTGCTGTTATTAGCTTCGATATTAATTGTTGGTGGATTGACGTTTTTCCCAGCTTTGGCTCTTGGCCCAATATCAGAACACTTTGAGCTAGCATCTGGCAAATCTTTTTAACTTAAATTCAGGAACTATTCCCAATGGCAATTCAATCTCGTTCACCCATAATTAGCTTGCTGATACCTGCAATCACTACCGCCCTTTGGTTTATCTTGCTTTGCGGTATCGTCTATCCACTTGCAACTACGGTGGTTGCCAATCTTTTGTTCCCTTACCAAGCCCAAGGTAGCTTAATCACTGTCAATAACAAAGTGATTGGTTCTGAACTCATTGGTCAAAATTTCGCTGCGCCTAAATACTTCCATCCCCGTCCTAGCGCTACAACCAAAACTGGTGGGACTGATGCTCAACCCTATAATGCTGCTAACAGTGGTGCAACCAATTATGGCCCCACTAATAAGAAATTGATTGATGCAGTCAAAGGTGCAGTCACAGCCTACCGCAAAGAAAATGGTTTAGCGGATAACACCCCTGTACCAATTGATGCAGTCACTAACTCTGCTTCTGGTTTAGATCCTGATATATCCATTGCCAACGCCAACCTCCAAGCATCTCGCGTAGCTAAAGCCCGCAATAAACCTGTAGCAGAAGTGCAAAAATTAATCAGTGACAATACCACAGGACGGCAGTGGGGATTTTTAGGAGAACCCCGCGTCAATGTTCTCAAACTGAATTTGGCTTTGGATAAATAGGGACTGGGACTGAGGAAATAAGGGGGGAATAAAGTTAAAGCGCTTTTCAAATAATTGAACTACACTCCCCATTCCCTACTCCCCGTCTTAGCCATGATCTAACTAGGTTAAAACATGAACCAGATTTAGTTGCTTCTGTAACCTCACTTGCAGATAGTTCTATCGCATCCGTCACCATCTTTGACCCGAAAACACAAACTTGGCATTACTTACCTGCGAGGGCTGAAAGTGCAGAACTGGCGCAAAAGTAGCTGTATTCTTGGGCGATGCTGATTTTTGTTAATGCTTACTTATAGCTCAATACGGTTCAGTTAAGGCTTTACTCTTTGTCAAAGTGATTTTTTTTGAACGTAGACGCGGAGCGGCTTGCCGCAGGCTACCGCAAAGGACGCAAAGGAAGAGAAGGAAGAGAAGCTTAACTGAACTCTATTGACTTATAGCTAAATTTTTATAAATTTTACATTAAAAATCATCTTTCAGGCAGCTATGAATTTCCAAGACTTTAACCAACCCCCAACTCTTCCTATTGCCATCATTGTTCAACCTAGCCAGGTAAAATATACAAACCAAACAGATAAAAATATCAGTATTGCAGGAATCTTAGTTACTTTGGCGATTACTGGTATTACTTTAGGTTGCGTTCTTAGATATAGAAAATGTCAAAAGGAGTGTCAGCAGCAAGCATTAAAAATTATCCGAGAAATTGAAGCCTTAAACAAAATTCCAAAAGAAACAACTGAGAGTGAAAAAAAATTGAGTCTTCAAAGAAAAAAACAGATTGAAACCCTAGAAAAAATCTGGAAGAAAACTCCTTAGAGGTTGTTTGAAAAGTCGGAGAGATGGTAAAAAAGCTCTCTGGGTATACATTGTGAATAGATAGTAGACAGCAGCAAGAGAGCGACTTAATTAACGAGTCAGTGGAGTTTCAAGAATAGAGTGGGATGGAGGAGGGGTTTTTCGAGGCATAGAAGATTTATGCTTTTTTCAAGGGGAAACTTAACCGAGAATCGATATAGCGCGATCGCTTTTTTAGTGAGCATCGCCTACAGGTTGCAGATGGTAGCTATCGATTTTTTGCCGCGCGGGCAGTTCCCGTCCTGAATGCCAATGACGAGATTCAAGAGTGGGTAGGTACTCACACCGATATTACAGAACAACAAATTGCTCTGCGCGATTGCAACCTTGCACAACTTGCACTACAAAAAGCTAATGAGGAATTAGAAATCAAAGTACAGATACGGACGGCGGAATTACAAAAGCTAAATGAGGAACTAAAACGCTCTAACCAAGAGTTAGAACAATTTGCCTATGTGGCTTCCCACGATTTACAAGAACTATTACGAGCCGTGACAGGCTATACCCAATTATTAGAAAATGAATATCAAGACCGTCTAGATGAGTCTGCCCAAGAATACTTTGGTTATATTATCGACGGCGCAAAGCGGATGCAGCACTTGATTCAAGACTTGCTAGTTTATTCTCGCGTGGGGACTCGCGGTCAAGAATTTGTCCTTGTTGACTGTAATACTGCACTCAGTCTAGCTCTTAATAATTTACATGTAGTGATCGCTCAAAGCAAAGCCATCATCACCCATGAACCTTTGCCAAAGTTGTACGCAGACAAAACCCAAATGGTGCAGTTGTTCCAAAATCTGATCAGCAATGCTATCAAGTTTTGCCGACAGGAGCCACCCCAGATTCACATTGGCGCCATCCTCAGAAAAGCAGGGGGAGCAGGGGAGGCAGAAGAAAAACCTAACTCCCCACTAGACATCTCCAGAAATTAAATATGCGTTATCCAGAATCCTTGTAGAGACGTAGCACTGCTACGTCTCTACATTCATTTTCACCAGATGTCTACTTCCTACTCCCCACTCCTCACTTCCTACTCCCCACTCCCCACTCCCCACTCCCCACTCCCCACTCCCCACTCCTCACTCCTCACTCCTCACTCCTCACTCAGCACTCCGAGTGGCTCATCTGGGTACAAGATAATGGCATCGGTATTAAGCCTCAGTATCTTGAGCAGATTTTTGAGGTTTTCCGCCGTCTTCATACTCGTCGAGAATTTCCTGGTACAGGCATTGGTCTAGCTATCTGCAAAAAAATCGTCGAGCGGCATGGTGGTCGCATCTGGGCTGAATCGGAACCAGGCATAGGAACAGTATTCCATCTTACCCTCAACGCAAATTAAGGTATCTTTAGTATATATACTGTACATCTGCCTAATAGCTTACTAATAACTGCATGATTGATCGTCAAGCATTGCGACCTATTGAAGTTTTGCTAGTTGAAGACTCTCCTAGTGATGCTAACCTAAGCATCAAAGGCTTTTCAAATGCTCAAATCGCCAACAACTTGCACTGGGTTGAAGA
This sequence comes from Nostoc sp., assembly GCF_036917155.1. GTDB lineage: Bacteria > Cyanobacteriota > Cyanobacteriia > Cyanobacteriales > Nostocaceae > Nostoc. The sequence goes on from NZ_JBALDZ010000033.1 coordinate 19,312, forward strand.
TGGTGAAAGTGCTATTGCTATGTCACAAAACCGATTGATGTCTACCAGTTTATTCAAGTTGTGCAGCTAATCAAAGATTTCTGGCTGATAGCAGCAACATTACCACAAAAGTAATTGGGTTGGAAATTTCAACTGTTACTTATAAAACTAGACAATTAACCCCTGTCTAACAAATAGAAAATCAGGTGATTATCTAACAAATTGATATAACCCTGTACTATGGAAAAGTTCACCATTCATATTCTATTAGTAGAAGATAGTGCTAGTGATGCCCATCTGCTACGCCGGATATTTTTACATGCAGATCAAGAACAATGGCAGATGTTACATGTTGAACGGCTATCTGAGGCAATAGATGCTAGCAGAGAAAACTCTGCATCCACCCTTGATAATTCTCAGATAGTGAGTCGAAGACAACGCAGATTCGACCTAGTTTTGTTAGACCTCAGCCTACCAGACTCTATTGGATTGGATACGTTGAAAGAATTTCGGGCAGCAGTACCCGATATTCCAGTAGTGGTGTTAACAGGTCTTGATGATGAAGACTTAGCAATGCAAGCATTAGCAGAAGGCGCACAAGACTATCTCGTTAAAGATCAAATCACTATACAAAGGTTAGTGCGTGCTATTCGCTATGCAATTGAAAGGAGCGAAATTCTTAACCAACTACGGGAAAGTGAAGAACGCACCCGTCAAGCCCTAGCAAAGGAACAGGAACTCAACGAGTTAAAGTCAAACTTTGTAGCAATGGTTTCCCATGAGTTTCGCACCCCTATGACTACAATTCGGACGGCTGTAGATATCCTGGAATATAACAGTGATAAACTAACTGATGACCGGAAAACTAAATATTTTGATCGTATACAAAATGCTATAAACCAAATGCTTCATCTCTTAGATGAGATATTGTTCTTGAGTAAAACGGAAGCAGCCAAACTCGAATACAAACCCACACTTTTAAATTTAGAAAATTTTTGTAGCGAACTGACAGATATTCTTCAAATCAATGCAGGTAGTCAGCACAGTATTATCTTTACTTGTCAAGGAGAATCTACCCAAGCCGAAATGGATGAAGACCTACTAAATTGCATCTTAACCAATTTGATTTCCAATGCCATCAAATATTCCCCTCAACATAGCACTATTTGGTTTGATTTAATTTGCCAAGATCGCCTCGCAACTTTCCAGGTAAAAGATCGGGGAATGGGCATTCCCCTCAAAGACCAAGCTCGTCTGTTTCAAACCTTCTATCGCGCCAGTAATGTGGGTGTAATTCAAGGAACAGGACTAGGACTCACTATAGTGAAAAAATGTGTGGAGCTACATGGTGGTCATATTCAATTAGAAAGTGAGCAGGGTGTTGGCACAACAGTAATTGTGACTTTACCACTGGAATGATTGGGCATACAAGTAAAAAGAACCAAGTAAAAAGTAAAAAGAAAGATAAATTCAATATTTCTTTTAACTTTTAACTTGTTTCTCTCCCTCATCTCCCTCATCCCCCTCTCCTATTTTCCTACTTGGGGATTTGGCGTTGGACAAGTTTTATTAGTAAAATCACACTGATAAATATAGGGTTCTTGCCAACTCAGAGGAATTTCTAATAAATCTCGTGTGCCTGTCATGCCTTGTCCAATAAATAGTAACAAAGCAATACAGTTTAAAATTGTATGAACGATACGCCAACGATTGGACTTATCTTGATAAATATCTTGAACAATTGCTAATGAAAAAATCATCAGCAGTGCTGCGGTAATCCCAATATAATAATGTGACCAATACCACTCATTAGTGAGGCGATAGACTCCATCCTGACAGCCTAAAATGACTAAACCTGCACCAGTTAAAGTTGCAAAAACTCCCCGCCATAGCCGCTGCTTTGCCCGATAAAGAAATACTAAAGAGGCGATGGTAGCAGCAAACATTAATAGAATAAAAACAACTTGAAAAGGTGCTTTATTGCACAATTGATTTTTGATAATATTTTTGCCAATAGGATAGCTTAATCCGATTAAAGTTAATCCGACAATTGCACTTGTTAGCCATTCACCTAACTGCTTATGTTCTCCACCCACCACCGGAGGAATTTTGCTCTTACTCCCAGCTAAAATTTGCAATCGGCGTTGCCGTGTTTGCCAAGCAAAATTCACTACTGTACCGATGAGTGGAAACACGAATATGATTGCGATCGCTGGATGTACAAGACTAAGAAAATCTGTTATTTGCATACAACACCTTTCAATGAATCATTGAATTCATCTCAAAGGATAATTTAGGTCATCGTACCGTCATTTAAATTAATTTGAGATGAGAATTTGTTTAATATTCATTTCTATTATTTTTAGCTGATTTTAATCAAGCCAATATTTGAATATCTTATAAAAGATTATGACTCTACAAAATATTACTGTGTATCAAAAAATACATTAGTCAAAATTAGAAATTTTTTGTAACATTTAAAAAAATATGTTACAAAAAATGGGTGAAATGCTTTTTCGCAGAATAACTTTAGGTGAAAAAGGGCAAAATGTCAGGATTCAAGTTGAGCTATAAACCATCTCAAAATACTGTTTCTAAGAGAGTTATTCAATTCCACACAGCAACGCTAATTTTATTAGGCATTGTTTTATTTTCTGGCATGATTATAGCAGGATGGTTTGCTGGTGAAGATAGAATTAGTAGAATTTTTGCTCAAATCAACTACTGGCAAATGCACCCACCAATGTGGTTAGAAGTTTCAAGAATAGATGGTAAATATTTACTGCTACCCACTCTGGGATGCTTGTTAACTGTGTTTGTCGTGATGAAAATATCTCCAATACCACGGATTTGGTCGCAACGGTTAATAGTGGGAATGTTAATCATTAGACATCTCCAAAATAGTAACATTCTGTGATAAAAGAACATTAGAGAAATTTTTTGACACAGAAATATGAGTGATATACTGAAGCATATTGAAGAAAATTCTAAAGAAACACGGAGACTAATTGGTCTGGAGTATGAATAGTTACAGCAATTAATCCAAAATGCCGAACGATATAAAAGTTAGAATTTTATACTCTTTATCTATCCGTCTATATGAGGTATTTAATATTATGTAGATTATTACACTATAAATCAATACAGTTCAGAATGAGCAACAAAACCCAGATGTAGAGACGCGATTTATCGCGTCTTTAAAGACCAATTATCTACACAAATAACCCTTAACTGATACCGTTTTTTTGTGAAGCTGCATATAATTTACCCCCCGGCTATCGCCGTCCCCCCGATGCCTTGGGGGGACTACAGGCAATACTGTTCGGTTAAGGCAAGAGACGCGATAAATCGCCGTCTCTACAATAATCATTCCTTTGTAGAGACGGCGATTTATCGCGTCTTTGGAATTTAGAATTTTAATCAAAAAACCTTAACCGAACCGTATTGGGACTACAGGGGGATATTATTATGTGTATCTTCATACAAAATTGGTATGAACCGTATTGCACTATAAACTAGCAGATAATTGATTATTAGGTGAGATATTACATCAGCGCAAATTACGATTTGTAGTAAGTTTCCAGATCGAATAATAGTCATCACTATAAACGATATCTGTCTTTAGCTGATATTTTTTTTCAATTGTTTCGCGCCAAGTGTCTGAAGGATTAAGTAAAAATACATCAGTAAATCCATTAGGGATTTTAGGCGTTTTTTGATTATTCACCAACAGAAATCGCACCTTTGGTTCCAAAAGATAGCTCAGAGAAAAAACATTCCCATAATTATTGCCCAAAGCATCACTAATCAAAAGTGGACGAGTCGCCTGATTAATTATTTGGGCAACTTGTGGATTGCCATAGTTCATACCTTTATTCCACCAAGTTTCTGCCTGGGAACTCACCTTAAAAGAAATTAGACCACAAATAATCACTAATGCCATGATTGTGTGCCAAATGCTCCGGCGTGACACGCTCCCATTATATAGTTGTGTAGCTAGCAGATAAGCAACAGCTAATTGGATTCCTAAATAAGCTGGTATTAAATATGGTTCGATAGATGATCGTATACCCCCAGAAGTTAAAGCTGGTATTATTAGTGGTAGTGCTGGTACTACAATTAATGTGATGATAAAAGACCAGACTTTATAGTTAGTTGTTTGACAAAGAAAATAAATTGCATATCCTACCAAAGTTAAAAATATTGGTGTAATTAAATAGTTTAGAGAATTTTCTGAAGTAAGGTTTATATCAAAAAAAATCCGGCTTAACTGCATTAGTAAAAATGGAAATACAGTCATTAAAGATGACTGTGAATTTGTTTTATCTGCTGAAATCAAAAATTGAAAAAAGTCACCGATTACAACTGTTATCCAAGGCATGAAGGCTAAAAAACCTACCAGTGATGCTATCAGATAAGTTCTGGCAGTTTCAGTAAACTGAAATTTGGCGATGATCATCACATAAATGCCGTGAGCAAGTGCTACAAATACACTCCAAAGAAATGTATAAAGACTGATGGCTAAAGTTACTGCATAAATGCTCCAGATAGCGAATAAATCTGGTCGTTGTCGTTCTTTTGCTAGCTCATCTTCCAGCCGCATGGCTCGCAGCAGAGACGCACTGGATAGTAAGATGGTGACTAACCAAAGAATATATTCTTGTGCTTCTTGGGCGTATACTAAGTGAATGGGAGAGATAGCCATGAGTGCGATCGCAACACCAGAAACCGATAATGGCACATTAAATAATTCTCGGCATAGCCAATAAACACAAGGGAAAACCAGCAAACTAATACAGGCAGATAAACTTCTAATCGCCGTCACCGAATTACCAAAGACTTCCATCCACAATCTGGCTATGATGTAATACAATGGTGGATGCTGTGGATCTTGTTTTGCTAAAGACATAATTGTGTCATTTAAGCTTTTTTCTGGATTTGCACCTTGAAACTGGGTAAAACTTTCTCCACCAATGACACGATTATTAAAAAGTTGCTGTTTCGCTTCAGTTTTTGTGTAACCAGAAATCCGCAATGACGCATAAGTTTCATCATGCCAGTAAACTTTGCCATCAAGGTTAAAGAAGCGAAACAAGATACCCATCACCAATAAGAAAATAATTAAAAATCGCAACCAACTCGGAGTCAATTTGAGATGGCGCATAAGTGATTTTCCCAATAAATAAATATATCTACAATAATCGAGTCAGTAAGACTAAATAAGGTGCGATCGCTAAGAATTATATCTGAGTTTATTCATCTAAGATACTTTGAGCGATCGCACCCGATTCAGAGTAATGAATGAACATCAAAGGTTAGTTACTCTAGCCGCCTGTAAATGGCAGTCTTTAGCAAAAAAGACAATTTTTACAAAATTTTGTAACGCCATCTAGCAAAGTCTTTACTATTAGATATAGTTAAAAAATCAATAGTCTTAAACTGCGAATCAATAGCTGGAACACTGCATATTTTAGCTCCAATATTCAAGTATGCCTGCAAAATTTTAGGAATTTCAAAATTATATGAATCTGGAGAATTTTGAGGCAGTTGTAGAAAAGATTGTGAATTTGGATAGACCAAAATACTCGGATGCATCAAGCCATTCTGCCGAAAATAATCATAAGCACAAGTAGCTTGCCAAGGACATTGTGTTAGTAACGATGCACATCCAAAGAAATATTGGTTTTTACTCCAGATCAGATAATTTGCCAGCCCTTCCCAGAGTAATAAAAGTGCCTGACTATTGCGATATTCTTTAGCTATACATGCACGTCCAACTTCTACAGATACTCGCAGCACAGAATCAGGAATTCCATTAAGATTAAATATATCGGCAGCATCAAAGCCCAGTCTTTGAGAAGCCATTGTATAGGTTTGCATCCGATAAGTTCCAATCGTTTTACCCGTTTGTTTGGAGAACAAGATTAAATGATGGCAAACCGCATCAAATTTATCTATATCCATCTGGGTAAAGTTAGAAGTAGATAATCCTAAGCCTAGTTCAAGATTAAAAACTTCAAAGCGCAACCGAAAAATTGATTCTAATTCTTCTTCAGTTGATGCCAGCCGTAGGGTATATTTTTCAGTTTGAAGGACGGGAAAATCTTCAAGAGGGGGAAGAGGATTCAGTGCGTAATTGATGTGGCGTCCAGAAACTTCCATCTATCTTCCTACTTAGATTTGCGAAAATATCCTACTAGGATTTAGGTACTATAAAAATAGCTCACATTATGCATTAATGTGTCGAAGGGTAATTGAGACGGTTTTCGATAAAAGATCCTTGAGAAAGCTTTTTTACTTTCTGGGATTAGAGGTAGAGTGCTTTTATTATGGGCATTAATTCCTAAAAAATCTGGCAATAAGATACAAAATTTTTCTTTGATATAGGCTATAAATGCAAGTCATACCATTTTGGATTTTGGATTTTAGATTTTGGATTGTAAACCGCTTGGTGTATCTGGATTGTCTCACTCCATCTGTTGCAATTATTTTTAAAATTGGTATCAGGTTATAAAGCAATCCAGTTCAGAATGAGCAACAAAACCCTCATGTAGAGACGCGATTTATCGCGTCTTCAAAGACCAATTATCTACAATCAAAATCAGGCAGAAAGCCCCCGGATGAATCCAGGGGCTTAGATAATTTTGGTTGCGATCGCCATCTGCGGTAAATGCACTCTAAAATACTTAATTAATTACGGTGATTATTGTTGTAGTGAACCCTTGTACCTGCCCACAGCAACTTCTCCCGTAGTGTCTGATAGTAGGAATTGTTCTCGCGCAAAATAATAAATTTAGCCCGACACTCTGCCATCCGCACATCAACACGGTGTCCCGGCCAAATTGAAGTCCCTAAAACCCCATCTGTCCACAGTTTAGTACTCAAGTCGTAATCCCCCAAAGGCCAAATACTCACCACAGAACCAGGGGGTAAAACGAGGGGGCGACTAGAAAGGCTCATTGCACAAATAGGAGTGATGGTAATCGCCTCCATACCATCGTGCATAATTGGCCCATTAGCAGAAACAGTGTAACCAGTAGAACCTGTGGGAGTGGAAATAATCAACCCATCCCCAACGTATTGATCGACTACCTCACCGTCGATTTCCATTTCCAGAATTGAGGTAATCATTCTATCAGCGGAGGCGGGTTTGACACAAAATTCATTCAAAGAGAGGTAACGCTCACTCACAGGTTCCAAATTAGACCCGTGACCCTCATACACCGCAGCTTGTAACATCATCCGTCGTTGGATAGCATAGCGATCCTCAAACAGCCGATCCCAAACTTTCTCCGTATCCTGAAACTCTTCCACCGACTCAGTTAAAAACCCCAGATGACCTCCTACATTCACTCCCAGAATTGGGATGCCAGCTGGGGCTAAATGTCTGGCACTGGTTAAAACAGTACCATCGCCACCGAGTACCAAAGCGAGATCGATTGGTTGACCCGCCGAAGCCAAAAAGACTGGATAGGGGTTGTCTTTCGGCCCGCTAGGCCCCATCAACACTTGGCAATCGCGACTTTCTAGTTGTTTCGCACAGAGTTCTGCCCATTCTTTACTCCGGGCATCCCGCGCTTTATAAGCAATGATTACCTGCTTTAGTTGCACGCACAATTACCATTTCAGGAGATTAAACTGCTCCATATCGACGGTATCGCGGTTGCGATAAATGGCCAGCACGATCGCTAAACCCACCGCCGCCTCGGCTGCGGCCACGGTAATCACAAATACTGTGAAAACCTGACCCTTAATTAATGTTGAGTCGAGGAAGTTGGAAAATGCCATTAAATTCAGATTAACAGCATTGAGCAGTAACTCAATTGACATCAGCACCCGCACAGCGTTGCGGCTGGTAATTAAACCATAGATGCCGATGCAGAATAAAGCTGCTGCTAGTAATAAAAAGTACTGGAGTTGCATGAATTTGAGTATTCCTCCTGAAAAATCTGCCTGTTCATCTACGACTGAGGTCGTAAATATTACTCTTTTGTTTCGCTGGTTGTTGATACTAGTTCTCTGGGGCGTTCTGGTAAAGTCAAAACAGTTTGCCCTAGATTGGATGATGTCAGTTGGTCTGGCAAATACTCGCGACGTGCCAAAATAATTGCTCCTACCATCGCGATCAGCAGCAAAATGGAAGCTAATTCAAAAGGTAATAAAAAGTCAGTGAAGAAATGCTCTCCAATCAAAACTATAGAACTTTCACCACCCACAGCAGGAGCAGTTGAGTAAGCCCAAGGAGTAGCCAGCACCATCGTACTTAAAAGACCAAACAATCCCACACTGACTATACCTGTTAGTACTTTCCGCACCCAAGAGTTGGGAAATGCTACAAAATCCTGCCTTTTGTTCACCAACATAATGGCAAACAAAATCAGCACGTTAACCGCCCCAACGTAAATTAGTATTTGTGCGGCTGCAACAAAATCACCATTTAGCAACAGGTAGATTCCCGCCATGCTGATAAACACGCCCCCCAGCAAAAAGGCAGAATAGACGATGTTGGAGAACAGCACCACACCAATGGCCGCCCCAATCATCATCACGCCTAGTATGCCAAGTGATACTAACTGTACTCCTTCTGCTAAATTCACTGTTTTTTGTCCTTAGTCAATTGTCATTGGTCATTGGTCATTGGTCATTGGTCATTGGTCATTGGTCATTAGTCAAATAACAAAGGACAAATGACAATGGACAAATGACATTTATTTTTCTGTTTGTTCTACCAAGTCTTCTGGACGCGCCCCTGCACGTGGCGCATCTGCGGGTAGTCCGTGGGGTTCGAGGACGCCCTTGGGTAGATAAACTAGTTCGCGCAGTGGTGTAACCATTGGGTCATCTGTTACCTTGTAGGGCAGACGACCTAGTGCCACGTTGTCATAGTTCAATTCATGGCGATCGTAAGTGGCAAGCTCATATTCTTCTGTCATCGATAGACAGTTAGTGGGGCAAAATTCCACACAATTACCGCAAAAAATACAAACTCCAAAGTCAATGCTGTAGTGGTTGAGTTTTTTCTTTTTGCTGGCTTTGTCGTATTCCCAATCTACTACAGGCAGGTTAATGGGACAAACGCGAACGCAAACTTCGCAGGCGATGCACTTATCAAATTCAAAGTGAATTCTACCGCGAAACCGTTCGCCAGGAATGAGTTTCTCGTAAGGGTACTGTACAGTAATCGGACGCCGCCGCATGTGGTCGAAGGTGACAGAAAGCCCCTGACCAATGTAACGCGCAGCTTGTACCGTTTCTTTGGCGTAATCACCAACTTGTTTCAGGAACTTTAGCATTTTGTGTCTCTCTCTTCAGGTGATAAAAGTTAGGAGTGAGGAGTGAGGAGTTAGGAGTGAGCAGTGAGGAGTGAGGAGTGAAAAGTGAGGAGTTAATTAAAAACTCATAACTCTTAACTCATAACTCCTAACTCATAACTCCTAACTCTTAACTCTCTCATTACCCGCCGAAGGCGAAGGGAAAGGCTAGTTTTAGGGCGGCGGTTAATAGGAGATTAACCAAGCCGACTGGTAACAAAAACTTCCATCCTAAATCTAACAGTTGGTCAATCCGTACACGTGGTACTGTCCAGCGCAACAGGATGGCGACAAACACTAGTAAATAGGCTTTGAACACGGTCATGGTGATACCTAAGGCCGCAGTTACTATCTGGAACACGGGATTGACTTCACTGACTCCCAGCCAACCAGCGATGAGGTTGAGGGGAATCGGAAAGTCCCAACCGCCCAAGTAGAGAATTGCTACTAGTAAGGAAGAAAGGATCAAGTTAACGTAGGAACCCAGGTAGAACAGACCGAATTTCATCCCTGAGTATTCAGTCTGATAGCCGGCGACGATTTCTTCTTCCGCTTCGGGTAAGTCAAAGGGTAATCGTTCGCATTCAGCTAGGGCGGCTATCCAAAAGATCAGAAAACCGATTGGTTGTCGCCAAATGTTCCAGCCCAGGATGCCGTAGCCAGATTGTTGATTGACAATATCAACGGTGCTGAGGCTATTAGACATCATAGCGATCGCTAACACCGCCAACGCCAATGGAATTTCATAACTAATAGATTGCGCTGCTGCCCGCAAGCCCCCTAAGAGGGAGTATTTATTATTAGATGCGTAGCCAGCCATCAACAAGCCAATAGGTTGAATGCTTGACAAGGCAATCCACAAGAATACGCCCATACCCACATTACTAACTACGATATTCTGCCCAAAGGGAACGATCAGGAACGACAGAAATACCGGAATTACAACAATAATTGGCCCAAGGGTAAACAGCCAAGGGTCAGATTTGGCTGGTACTATATCTTCTTTAAATAACAACTTCAGACCATCCGCTACAGGCACCAGCAACCCAAAAGGCCCCTGGTATTCTGGCCCAATTCGCTGCTGTGCGGAGGCAGAAATTTTCCGTTCTAGCCAAGTAGCAACTAATACCCCCACTGTTGCCCCAATCAGCATCAGTATCATTGGCAAGGGCATCCAAATCGCTTTGGCTGTTCCTGCTGGTATACCTAAATCCCGGAGGGATTCAATAAAAGTTCCTTGGAGGTCAATTCCTGAATTCATGTTTCCGCTCTTTAAGACATCGAGTCATGGTGAGTTACAACTATTAGTTAAATTAATACCTGTAAATTCACCCATTTTTAATTTTTGCCCAGATGACGCCCAATTGAAGATTTGTTGCCAATTCCCATGCCTAGTATATCGTTGGATGGTTTGACCACCCTGAAGCGAGATGAGAACTTCTACTTATGGTTGGCATTGAGATTGGCTATTGAGGGGACGGGGGAGAGAAACAAGTTAAAAGTTAAAAGTTAAAAGAAATATTGAATTTATCTTTCTTTTTACTTTTTACTTGGTTCTTTTTACTTGTATGCCCAATTCCCATTTCCCATTTACCGTTGTTCAATCGGTGTATAAGTAACTTCGTGCAGACCGTTGTAAACCTGGGTAGGACGGAAAATCCGGTTTTCTGCTAGTTGTTCTTTCCAGTGGGCTAACCAACCGGCAACACGTGCGATCGCAAATATTGGCGTAAACAAGTCTGTGGGAATCCCCATCTTCCTATACACCAAACCGGAGTAAAAGTCAATATTTGGATAAATCCCTTTGCTACCGAGTTTTTCCTCTACCACTCGTTCCATTTCTTGAGCAATGTCATAGAACTTGTCATGGCCAAACTTCTCAAACAATTGCTCTGCAAGATTTTGTAAAATTATGGCTCGTGGGTCTTTCACTTTATACACACGATGTCCAAAGCCCATAATCTTAGATTTACTTTGCAGACAGTCCTCTATGTAGGGACGGACATTTTCTACAGAGCCAATTTTTTCCAACATCTGAATTACTTCTTCATTGGCTCCACCATGCAGAGGCCCACCCAAAGTTCCCACAGCACTAGCAACTACAGCGTAAGGATCAGTCAAGGTGGAAGCTGTCACCCTGGCACTGAAAGTAGAAGCATTCATTGTATGCTCAACTTGAAGTATCAAGCAGATATCAAAAATCCGCGCCATCAGAGGATCGGGTTCTCGCTCATCGAGCATGTATAGAAAGTTGGCGGAGTAGTCTAAGTCATCACGGGGACGCACGGGATCATTGCCTTTCCGCATCAGTTGGAACGCCGCTACCATCGTGGGAATGGTTGCTATCAGGCGCACCACTGAATCTCGAATGTAGACAGGATTATGTAAATCCCGGAGCGAATAAAACAAGCCTAAAGCAGCAGCAGAAGCTTGTAGGGCATCCATTGGGTGGCCGCTTTCTGGAAAGCATTTCATCATGTCCCGAATGCGGTACTTTATCCGCCGGTGGTAACGAACTTCATGCTCAAATGTTTCCAGTTCTTCCTTGTTTGGCAGTTTACCCCAGATTAAGAGATAAGCAGTTTCTAAGAATGTACTTTTTTCTGCTAATTCCTCAATCCTAATGCCACGATATTCTAGTATTCCCTTTTGCCCATCAACATAGCTAATACTTGATTGGGCGGCGGGAATGCCTTCTAAACCAGGCTTGTATTCGCACACCATCATGGCAACACCATTTGCTTTGTGAAATATCTGATCAAGCTAACTTACCAGAAATTTATTGTCGCCATAACAGTAGCCGTTCTAACAACAATCGAAAATGTTGAAAAACTGTTATAGCAGGTACTTGGGTGGTGTCAACCAAAACATCTGACTCCGACCCAGAGGAGAACCTGTTTCTGGTAGTTTTATCCCAATCATACCTGCTTTTTTCAAGACTAAGCTTGCTTTGGCTTCTCCCCACAGGAGAATTTCTGCCCAATTGCTCAAATTAGGTTCGTGTCCAACCAGCGCCAGTTGGGTATTTTGGGAATAATTTCTTGGTTCTAACCAGTCTTTGAGCCAACTAGAAATTTGACCATCGGGGGCGAGGTGGCTAGATTCCTCTAATTGGGAGCTTAGTTTTTCTGCTATGAGGATTTCAGCCGTTTGGCGGGCCCGCACTAAGGGACTGGTGAGAATGAAATCAAAGCTTAAACCTAATTTAACAAGTTTCTGGGCAACTTTCTCAGTTTTTTGCCTTCCTTCTTTGGTTAGGCTGCGATCTTCATCCTTGATGCCTAATCCCTGGTCTTCGGCGATGCCATGACGAATTAAATATAGTTCCATACTTTGTATTATGAGTGATCAGTTAGGCTGCTCTTAGGCAATGTTAGAACGCTATCCACCACTTAGCAATCTGTCATACTCTGGATGTGATCCAATCCAAAACCATACAAAATTATCATCTTCTTTTACAGCAAGCGCCCGATAATATATACCAATACGCACTGACCAAAACTGACCGACTTTTTTGAAATGCAATGATGGATATTTGGGATCTTCCCGAAGAAACTCGTAACATCGATCAGCAAGATCTTGGATATCAATTGGTAACTGGCGATAGTAATACCAAAAATCAGGGGTTGCTCGATGTTTCACAGGTCAGTACAACGCCCTTCTCGAAGATGTTTGAGTGCTTTCTCTGCCAATGCATCTAACCGACCAGCAGCGACATCTTCTTCAATCTGTTTATCCCAGGCTGCTGCATCGAATTCCGCAAACCAGGCACGAAAAGCAGCTAAATCTTCTGGTGAAAGTAGACTAACATCCAATTCGACATTTATAACCTGTTCGTCGTTGGCGTTTAATTCTTTCTTTCGTTTCTCATGTCTTATTAATTCTTGCGCTAAAAGAAGGCTTGTCTGATTGATTAAATTTCTCCTTAATTCTTCTCGTTTATCCAAGGATGCTGCATCGAATTTCGCAAACCAGGCACGAAAAGCAGCTAGATCCTCTGATGAAAGTTGACTAATAGCGAGTTCGACTGTCCATTTTCCTAATAATTCACGAACCAAATTGTCAAAATTATGTACAACTGGCAAATTTAGGTTTTCAATATATCCGTGAGCAAGACGATTCCAAACTTCAAAACAAGCTTGAGCAAGGTCAAATTGAGAGATTGATAACTCTCCAAAGGAGTACAGATGTCTTAGTAATCCTATAACGGGGAAACGTTCAATAGGAATTGACACATCGACTGCTCGCTTTCTTAAAGCCCCCTCAAATATACTCCACATAAAAATAAAAGCAGGCTCAATTTCGTCATTTTCAATCAGCTTATGTGCTTGGATAAACCGATCGGTTAGCTCTTGCCATGAAGGAAATTGTTCGGATGTTCCAGGTAATGACTTGGCTTCTATATCTTCAAGCGTTACCAATAAAAAATGCCAACCTGGATGCGTACTAACTTCCTCTGCTAAAGCTTGTAAACGATCAACCGACAGACGGTTGAGACTGTTTTTTACTTCAATTACCAAACCCGAACCGTCTTTAATAGCAATTAAATCTGGCTGGTAGTTACCCAAATCAAATGGTAATTCATCTGTTTTGAGTTCAGTTAAAACATGAAATCCTTGACTTTCGTACTTCTCTGCCAGAGATTTCACTTTTTCATCATATAGAATTTTAGTATTGTTAGTCATAAGTATTTTTCCAATGGTTGAGATTCACTTACTTTTACATAAACACACTCTTGACCTGTGATGACAGCACGCTGTAATAAGGAAGGTAGACTTTTAATCTCAATTGGGTCAGACATAAACCGACGATGGCTTTCTACATCTGATACTAAACTATCATCTTCAAAAACTAAGCCTACAAGTGCATCCTGAATCGGCTTGATAATATTATCGGTATCAGCCGGAAAATCATCACAAAGATAAACTAGCGTCAGTTGTAAATCACCTTGTTTAATGACGCTGCGATCTTTCCAAAGTTTTTGAGCTTCAACGCGCACAAAATTCTTCCATGCCTGAAGGTTTTCTTTTTTCTTTGTCTGTAACGAAACAGGTCGTCTGGGAATGAGAAATTCAAAAGGTATTATTCGCATCCCAAGTGCATATCTTTATAATTAGTTAACAAAGTTACAGCAATTTTCATAGATGATTACTCATCATATTGAGCATATCTACACTTATACAAAAATTCTACATGGTTATTCGTCAGGGTTAGGATAAAAGTCTAAGTCTAAAATCTCATCGACAGAAAACGAACAAGCGATCGCAAAGTTATCTTCTGATAAACCAGTTTCCACCATTGCCTCTCGTCGCGATCGCTGATAAGTAGTATTAATCCACTCGGCATCATTTAAAAAACGCCGCAAGCTAGGACTTTCTTGCAGCAATTCATCTATATTCAGTCGCTCACGGGTAATGGTAACTTGCCAACTGTGACTACGACGTTCTGGTTGATACTTCCACTTCAATAAATGCGACAACACCAACCGCAACGTACTTTGCAACGTCCGTTGTTGGCTTTTACCCAAGTCCACCACTTCCTCAATTAAGTGTTCTAAATCCAGCGTGTCCCACTGATGCGATCGCAAAAGCTCTGCTGTCTGCTCTACCCAAGCATAAAAATCTTGCTCATACAGAGTTTGTAAGATTTGGAGTTTTATAGACTTCATGGCGCTCCTTTCCTTCTTAGCAAATAAATAGGTAGGCGCAAGTTAACTTTGATTTAGTTGAGCATTCGTCATAAAATCCAAATTCCCGACTTTTATCAAAAATCGGGAAGGGATGCTATCTAAACAAACACTTTGACTGCTGCATTAGTTAGGAGTTCTCCGCGTCTCCTTGAGTTCCCTCTACTCTGACTGAATCGGGTTGTCTCTGGGATTAACTAACCTCAGCAATTTTTGCTTAATTTGAGCGTCGAATACTTCCCATTTCATTTTCGCATAAGCGGAATTTTCGTTGCTGCCAGATAAGAAGCCCATTGGAATTTCAAAGCCACCTGCGCTTGTTCTTCCACCGCCGAAAAAGCGCCCTGCACTATCTTGTCCAAAGGCTTCTTTGATAAATTCATCGGGGTCAAGGGTAAGTTTACTGGTTCTCAGGGAACCAATGACTATTTCTAGTTCTTCGTCTTCATCGTGAACAATACCGTAAACTACGGCAGTGTGAACGTTTTCTTCGGTGACGAGGAAATCAGCAGCTTGGGGGATAGCATCGCGGTCTTCATAGCGTAAGTAACCAACACCAGCAATGGAAAAGTTATTTTGGACGATGCGATTTTTTAGCGATCGCTCGATCACATCCATTACCCGCTTGGAACGGTTAGCCTGTAAAATGGCATTCAGCAGTTGAGCGTCATAAAATCGGCTTAAATACGCCGCCGCCATAAAGTCTTCTTCTTGCGCTTGCATCAGCCGATTTGTATCCGATCGCAAGCCATGCATCAAGGCAGTTGCACATTTGACGTGTTGATTTATGCTGCTATCTAATGCCAATAATCCTGTTTGCAGGTATTGAGTAAAAATTGTTGCCGTTGCTCTTACGTAAGGACGGATATCCTCAAACTCTGAGTGGAGATCGCCTTGGATACTGTGATGGTCGATGAGTACTACTAGGGGAATTTTAGCTTGCTGCACCGATGAAAGTAGCTGTGAAGTGGTTCCCTGGTTATCAATTAAGACAAAACCTTGATAACATGACAAATCTTTGGTTTTCAAGGTTTGAATTGTCCAGCGTTGGATCGGTAAGTTCGTCAGTCTTACCAAGGCAATATTCTCTTGATGGCTCAATGCACCAGCATAAATTATTTCACATTTGATATCATATTGCTGGGCAATTAACTGATAGGCCCAAGCACAGGAGAGGGCATCAGGATCGGGAAAATCTTGCAGAATTACCAGTTGGCGATCGTGTCGGTGTGCCAAAAGGGTTTTTTGCAGTTCTTCTGACTTTTGTTGTGCCAGCGAATTACCACGCTGATTGAGATATATAGCCCCATCACCTACCGATGGTGATAATGGCGGACTCTTAAATGCAACTTCCACTGGCGCTTTCTCGATTTCAGGTTCCTCTGGGTTTGGCTCTGTGGTCAACGACAAACTCTCAAACTGAGTAACGGGAGAATTAAAGTACATAGGGAACTTTTTTAAAGTGTGAGGCTCCTTTAATTCAGAAATACTACGAGCAGCAATTCACTGAATTTAGCCACATTATTATGATCTTCGCAAAAATATCAAGACATTGCACTATACATCTAAGTATATTTTTTGTCAGTAACAGCGCTTAACATCAACTAAATTCCACTAAAGGGCATACAGCAAGTAAGTTGAGTATATCGGGCTGTATCTGGCAGCATAAATCTGTTTTAGTGGCTTTTTTCTCTTGCGTAAATTTGATCGGTGGGATTTTTCTCTGACTTAGGATATACTTTCTATCTTATACTTTAGGATTAGTCTTTGATATTTTAAATATTCTTATGCTTAATATTCTCATTATTGTGACTATTAAGCAATTAACAATTATTTTTTTTTGATGAACAATGTGTGTTTGTATCCCCTTTGAAAATTCCGATCGTTCAGAGCGAAGCCTAATGGAAAAAGGCACAAGGCAGGAGGGTGAAAGAATGACTGGGGACTGGGGACTGGTATTTTTACTCAGCACGGGCTAAACGCCCCGCTACCGCTAACAGCACTCATCACTCATCACTTTCAAGGCAGGGATGAGGAGCAAAGGGAAAATTCATACACAAATTTAGAGGCTTGAGCGAGCGTTGAAGCACTCCGCTTCGTTGCAAGCTATACAGCCGCCAATTTTTTAACATTCCATAACTTTAGTTATTGGCTCTTTCCCCTCTGTTCCTCTGCTTTTTTTTGCTCAAAGACCTATAACATACTTTTGCCATTCTGTATGCAGTCCACTCTTAAGATGCTTGCTGACCTCGAAATAGAGACTGCTATAAGGTTGGCGGGGAGGATGACGCAAAGGCATGTGAGCTTCGTGGGGAGTCCGACTGCCTTTTTTGACATTGCAACGGACACAAGCGGTAACAATATTCTCCCAAGTATCCCCGCCGCCGCGCGATCGCGGTATTACATGATCTAGGGTCAACTCATCACCTGTGTAACCACAGTATTGACAGGCATGACCATCACGGTGCAATATATTTCGGCGAGTCAGAGGAATTTCTTTATAAGGAACGCGTACATAATGACGCAACCGGATCACGGTCGGCAACGGGAAATCCGAGTACAGAAATTTACCGTTGTGTTCCACGCGTTCTGCTTTGCCCTTGATTAAAAGAACTACAGCGCGACGCCAACTCGTTATGTTGAGAGGTTCGTAAGAGGCGTTTAAGACTAAAACCTTCCCCATTATTTGCGCTCAGGGTATGAGTTTTACAATATATTAACACAAATACACCCTGCTAGGGAGATGAGAATAAATTATACTTTCGGGAGAATTTGGAAATTAAGTTAGGAGTTAGGAGTTAGGAGTTAGGAGTTTGGAGTTAGGAGTTAGGAGTTTGGAGTTAGGAGTTTGGAGTTAGGAGTTTGGAGTTAGGAGTTTGGAGTTTGGAGTTAGGAGTTAGGAGTTAGGAGTTTGGAGTTAGGAGTTAGGAGTTTGGAGTTAGGAGTTTGGAGTTTGGAGTTTGGAGTTTGGAGTTTGGAGTTTGGAGTTTGGAGTTTGGAGTTTGGAGTCTAGAAGTAAAATTTCTAACATTATGCGAATAAGCTTACGTGTGCTAACGCAATCGCGCAGCGTCTCGTAGAGAAAAACGGAGTGAAAAGTTGAGCCGTAAGATTTACTTCTAACTCTTAACTTCTAACTCCTCACTCCTCACTCTTAACTTCTAACTCCTCACTCTTAACTTCTAACTCCTCACTCTTAACTTCTAACTCCTCACTCTTAACTTCTAACTCCTAACTTTTAACTTCTAACTCCTAACTTTTACTTTAGTGCCGCAACATCTTGTATCCATTCCAATATGAAGGTTAAACTTCCTATTTAATCTGATCTCGCTTTTAGGAGCGTGTATAGATAGATAACTTGAAAGTTTAGCCGTGGTGGGATAGGAGTCAGTATAAATGTTAAGTGGCAAAGGAATCCCTGGTGTAGTTCCCGATCAGCAGTGCGACACCTACGCGTGGTTTTCGCAACGAGCTTGGGTAGAAATTGATTTAGGGG
Source organism: Nostoc sp. (assembly GCF_036917155.1). Taxonomy (GTDB): domain Bacteria; phylum Cyanobacteriota; class Cyanobacteriia; order Cyanobacteriales; family Nostocaceae; genus Nostoc. The sequence continues at coordinate 37,784 of NZ_JBALDZ010000033.1, forward strand.
CGTTGTCGTACAATGTACAGCAATTGGTACGGTTTTTATCGCCGCGTACCCAGCTGATGGCAGTAGTCAAAGCTGATGCCTATGGACATGGTGCGGTGACAGTCGCCCAAACCGTAATCCAATCGGGAGCTAGTTGGCTGGGAGTGGCTACAGTTCCAGAAGCTATTCAATTGCGAGAAGGCGGGATTCAAGCGCCCATTTTGATTTTAGGGGCAACTCATACACCAGAACAGATTCATGCGATCGCACATTGGAAACTCCAGCCCACACTCTGTAGCCCTAAACAAGCCTTAGTATTTTCTGATACCCTAGAATCCATGAATTATGGTTCTCCAGTACCCGTACATATCAAATTAGACACGGGAATGTCGAGGTTGGGAACTAATTGGCAAGAAGCTGGCGAATTTGTGCAATTAGTCCAGCGCTTACCACATCTTTCTATTGCTAGTATTTATTCCCATTTGGCAACAGCAGACGATCTTGATACGACGGCAATGGAAGAACAGCATAAACGATTTGAGGATGCGATCGCTCAAATCAAAGCAATGGGAATTCAAGTGCCCTGCTTGCACTTGGCCAACTCAGCCGCCGCACTCACAAATCCGGCATTGCACTACGACATTGTGAGAGTAGGTTTAGCCGTTTACGGACTCTACCCAGCACCGCATTTACAAAATGCGATCGACCTCAAGCCCGTTTTGGAACTGAGGGCACGAGTCACCCAGGTTAAAACAATTGCCGCAGGAACAGCTGTTAGTTACGGTCATAAATTTATTGCCCCGCGTGAACTTCGCCTCGCCGTCGTCGGTATTGGCTATGCTGACGGTGTTCCTCGCGGTCTTTCCAACAAAATGCAGGCGTTAATTCGCGGTCAGCGAGTGTCGCAAATCGGGACAATTACAATGGATCAATTGATGCTGGATGTGAGTGCCATACCTAATATCCAAGAAGGAGAAGTAGTCACCTTACTAGGGGAACAGGGAAAAGAAAAAATTTCAGCGGATGATTGGGCAAAACAATTAAATACTATTTCCTGGGAAATTCTCTGTGGGTTTAAGCATCGTCTGCCTCGTGTTGCGGTTATGTAGTTGGGCATGGGGCATTGGGCATTGGGCATTGTTATTCTGCCCCTGGTTCCCCACTCCCAATTCCCTCTTCCCATAAATAATTTCTTATGGTATGATAGTAAACTGATGCGGATGTGGCGGAATTGGCAGACGCGCTAGATTTAGGTTCTAGTTCCGAAAGGAGTGAAGGTTCAAGTCCTTTCATCCGCACTCTTAATTACCAAAAACTGCATGAGCCAACAGGTTCATGCAGTAATTTTATGAATAAATTCGTCATCAACTACTAGCACGAAGGTCAGTAGAGCTAGATTTTGCTGGCGTAATGAAGATTATTATCTGTGTTTTTTAGCTTTGCGATCGCTTAGTACACGTCACCATAAAAGGGGTTCGGAAGTATCGAGGGTTGATGTTGGGTTTCACTACGTACCCCTACGGGGATCTTGCTACCACCCAACCTACGAATGATTCAATTCCATACTCTTTTTGTGGTGGGCTGTACTTAGTTATTGTGTGATACCAAATCTGAAGATAATCGTCTCTTGTGGTAATTACTGTGATCTGCTCTTACCACCGCCTTTTCTTGAGAGGAAAATTTAGCCTGTGGGTGGGCTTTGTCGTTCGGTGCAGCACCGCACTATGAGCAATGGTTTGGTTTGCTTTCAGGCGGGCGATCGCAAAATATTAGTATTAGTGACAAAAGTAACTATTTCAACATGACTTTATATACAGGCGTATACCTGATTATTTCGATTACATTGAGAATGTACAAATCAAGTAATACAAGAGAGATTTCAGAATATATGAACCGCTTTAAATCTATTCTTCTTGGAGGCTTATTAGCAGCTGCTTCAATTGCTGCTCTTTCTCAAAATGCTAATGCTGCTGAATTTAAATCCGATCGCGATCATTTTAATGGTAATACTGTAGCTTTTAATAATAGCAAAGCTGAACATGAACGTCAAGCTCGTGAACAACGCGCCCGTGAATTACGTGAACGTCAAGCTCGTGAACAACGCGCCCGTGAATTACGTGAACGTCAAGCTCGTGAACAACGTACCCGTGAATTGCGTGAACGTCAAGCGAGGCTTTACCACTAAAAAATAAATTAAAAAAATAAATTATCACTCACTCATATTACATTAGGAGAGTAGCAATACTCTCCTTTTTTCTTTGCATAAACCTGCTCAAATTAATGCTTAAATTCAGCTAAATCTGAGTTGATAAGTTTTTCAATTAGTTCTATAACACCATCCCCCCGACTACCATTAGTCACAAAATCCACACGTTCTTTGAGTGTCGGCAAAGCATTGGCAACGGCTACAGAATAACCACAAACACTCAGGAAATCATGGTCATTTTCTGCATCGCCAATCCCCACTGCATTTTGAGGTGATAACTGTATCTCTTCCAAAGCAGCGGCTAACCCTGTGGCTTTATTAATTCCTGATGGTAGCACCATCACCGCACCTTTATTCAATATGACTTGCAATTCTAATCCCAAGTGGCGGATAGTTTCTAAAACTATGGTTTCTTGGGGATGCCAAGTAGCGACAATTACACGACCAACTGACAGAGGCTTGACTTGGCGATCGCGCAATGCCTTAATAAATTCTGGTGATGGTTGCGAACCTAATAGTTTCTCCTCACGGCTAGCTGGTGAGTACAACAAAGCGCCATTTTCTGCCACTACATAATCAAATAAATTTACTTGTGTAAAAACTTGCAGTAACTCATCTAGCTGTCTACCTGTCACCAAGATGAGTTTGTAACCAGAACTTCGCAGACGTGAAAGCGCTGCCAAAGTATTTTCATTTACATCATTGTCAGTTGCTAGTGTACCGTCGTAGTCAGTGGCCAATACAGAATAACGCATAATGTTACTCAATTTTTGTCATTGGTTTGTCATTTTATTGTATTACCTGTCAATGGCGGGTTTTTATCAAGCAACTGCAAAATCAATATAGTAAGAGTAATCAGGAGAAAACAGGCGATCGCGCAAATTTTTTGGGCAAACATCTCTGCCAAAGCAGTAAAGTCTTGCCTTAGTATAAAATCCAACTTAAAATATTTCAACTCCTGACTTCTGAATTCTGTTTTATTTTTGTCAAAAAAATCAGTATTATCCCTGTAGTCAGAATGGGGTAATTAATAAAAAGTGGCTTCATTTAGTACTCATATCCTTAAAGACTAGATTTTACTTAAGTGTAAATACATAAGTTCAAAGATATTATTTTAAGAAAATCAGTATTATTCCTGTGGTCAGAATGGGGTTACTCAATGGAAAGTGGCTTCATCTAGTCTTGACATTTCTATGTCTTATTTTTCCAGAATGTTTATAAATCTCAGTAACAGGAAGTAAATTAATAACAATTTACGAATTTACTGAGATTTGAGCATTTGAATATAAAGCGGCTTTCGTTGAGTTTCACCACAAATCCTAGAGGTCAAAATTGTGTACTTTAAAATACAAAAATTTGAAGCCTTTTACTTAACTTTAATTTGTGGAATAACTCTGCACGAATTTAGCTTACACGTATCGAATTTAGCTGAAGTAAAAGCAAAATGAGCACAACTCCTATAGGTAGCTACAGGTTGTTCCAGAAACTACATCCGCTATCTCTGTTGGCACAATTAACCAGTCGGCGTGCTACAGGGTGCTTAAGCATATTTACTGGGATAGTTTTTTGGTCAATCTATCTAGAGGACGGTAAACTTACTTATGCCTCCTATTCAGATAAACTGTTTGAGCGCCTTGACAGTCACTTGCGGCGATTGAGTCAGCAAATTCCTGCTCTCAACAGCGCCACTCGCGTGCAAATGCGGCTGATGTTTGAGACGAAGAATGAACATCAATCAATACCAAATGCTGATTACCAAGCTATTTGTTGGCTAGTAAATCAGGACTATATTACCTCTGTGCAAGCAGGAAGCCTGATAGACGAATTAGCAAAAGAAGTGCTGGAATCATTTCTGTGTTTAAAAGAAGGTAGCTATGAATTTAGTCCTGAAAGCTCTTTGGATGAATTACCAAAGTTCTGTCGCCTGGATTTACGGTTACTTGTTGAACACTGTCAAAAGCAATTAAGAAATCGGCAAAATATTCAGTCATCAATTCCGGCTGGTGGGGGTTCCCAAGTTTTGGCTGCAACACAACCGACTCAAGTTCAGCCACAACTGCAAATAAAAATTGGACAAAAATTACCGATACCAATCAATTTTGATATTCCTGAGAATAATAAAATTAGTCAGCCAACTGTTGGCAAAAAATTATATACAATTGCCTGCATTGATGATAGCCAAACGGTTTTGAATTCCATTAAACACTTTTTGGATGAAAACACATTTTCAGTTGTGATGATCAACGATCCGGTAAAAGCTTTAATGCAAATTCTGCGGAGTAAACCCGATCTGATTTTGCTAGATGTTGAAATGCCAAGTTTAGATGGTTACGAGCTATGTTCTTTATTACGGAAACATTCAGCTTTTAAAAATACACCGATCGTTATGGTGACTGGTAGAACAGGATTTATCGACAGAGCAAAGGCTAAAATTGTCAGATCGTCAGGATATTTGACCAAGCCTTTTACACAATCAGAATTGCTAAAAATGGTTTTCAAGCATCTTGGTTGATTTCAACAAGGCAAATAAAAATAACAAAATACGTTTAATTTATTTTTTTAGGAGATTTAATAGTGAGCCTGACTTTGCTTGGCACGATTCTGATTGTAGAAGATTCTCCCAGCGAATTAGAATTAATGAGTCATTATCTCAAAGAAAGTGGTTACAACGTAATTAAGGCAAGTGGTGCAAAAGAAGGTTTAGAAAAGGCTGTGTTAGAAAAACCAGATGCGATCGTTACTGATGTCGTTATGCCAGAAATGAGTGGATTTGAATTGTGTCGTTATCTAAGAAGAAATCCAATTACTGCAAAAGTGCCAATTGTGGTTTGTAGTTCTAAAAATCAAGAAATTGACCGTTTGTGGGCGATGAGACAAGGTGCAGATGCCTATATAACTAAGCCTTATACCCGCGAACATCTCCTACGTACTATTAAATCAGTGGTAATTTGAATCAATGACTAGTACAAACATTGCTCTTCCTGAAAAAACAACCCAAAATAACTTAGTAGATGGTTATCTGAAGTTTCAGCTAAATCAACAAACTACTGCTGTTTTATCAATAAGGCATACACAAGAAGCTATTCTTGTGCCCATTGAATCTATCACCTCAATGCCCAATATGCAGCCCTGCATATTAGGATTGATGAATTGGCGGAGTCGGATAATTTGGGTAGTTGATTTGCCAAGAATGCTCAATTTAGAATCCCTAGATTATCGACTGCGACAGTACAATGTGATCGTTATCCAATTGGAATCATTAGTGTTAGGCTTAGTTGTACAAGAAATCAAAGGTACAACCAAGTTCATCGTTGATGATATTCATTCTCCCATAGGACAAGTGGCATCCAGTTTAGTTCCTTATTTATGTGGGTGTGTTGTGCAACAGGAAGAAATATTACTGGTATTAGATGCACAGGCGATTGTACAATCTTCTATTCTCCGCAGTGATTAGGGTGTATTACTAAAAAAGATTTTTAGTGTCTTATTCACATACTTAGGAGAGCTACTTTTATGTTTAATAAAACCAACACGAATCAAGGTAATGGCGCTCAAAACCGAGCATCACTGATTTCATCCCAAAAAGCCATTGGGACTGTAGTAAAGCTACCAACTAAGCTGACTACTGAAAGTGTTAATAATTCTTCTTCAAATCAGAGTATTGCCTTTTTTACAAGGCTGGGATTGGTTAAGAAAGCGACTATTTTAGCGATCGCAATCGGTACAATACCAGTATTGGGCATCGGCGCGATCGCTTTTGGTTTTGCCAACAAATCTATTACTAAGCAAATTACCCAATCTCAACAAGCCGAAGCCACTGGCTTAAGTGATAAAGTTAACCGCTTTATGCTGGGACGCTACGGTGATATTCAGGTGATATCAAGTTTGCTATTTTTGACAAGTCCCCAAACTAGTGTCACTACCCAGCAAAAGCAAGCAGTCCTGGATCGTATTGTCCAAGCCTACAAAGCTTATGACAGTATTGCTGTTTTTGATCGCCAAGGTAACTTGATTGTGCAGTCCACAGGCGAACCCCTGGAAAATCAAAAAGATCGTACCTATTTTCAAGACGCTTTACAAAAAGATACTCCTGTTATCAGTAAACCGGAAGCAGCAAAAAGTACTGGTGTAGTGAGCATTTATCTAGCTGCACCTGTGAAAGAGACAAGGACGGGGCAAACTATTGGCGTAGTACAGGCACGTATGCCCGTAAAATCTTTAGAGGAAGTCATCAAAAACTACGTAGCCAATGGCCAACAATACCAGCTGCTCGATGCTTCGGGAACAGTTTTCTTGAGTCCCCAAAAGGAATTATTGGGGAGAGATGCCAAGGAAGAGTATTCTAGTTTACCGAAACTGCTGGCAGCTAAAAAGGTAAATAGTTTTATAGAAGTTCCGAAAACTCAGAAAAAACAAGAATTAGTCAGCTACGTACCAGATAGTACGGTAGATAGCTTACCTGATTTAAACTGGCAAGTACTTTTATCTACAGATACCGCAACTGTATTTGAACCGCAAAGACAATTGTTGTGGATTATAGCCATCGGTACAGCAGCGACAGCATTGATTGTAGCTGCCATCGCATCTCAGTTAGCGAAACTGACTACACAGCCAATTCTCAATGCCACTGCGGCATTAGCAAAACTAGGTCAAGGTAAATTCAATACCCGTCTGCAAATCGAAAGAGAAGACGAATTAGGGGTATTGAGTGCAAATATCAACCAGATGGCCGAACAATTGCAGGTCTTAGTTAAGGAACAGGAACTAGACGTTGAAGGGGTAAAATTACTAGCAGATATTACCCTACAGATTCGGAAAATTCTGAAAACTGAAGATATTTATCATACAGCAGTCAAAGAAGTTCAGCGATCGCTAAAAACAGACCGGGTAATCATTTATAGTCTGAATCCAGATACTTTAGCTGGCGCTGTCGTTGCGGAATCGTTAACTGGTAATTGGCCGGAAATGCTGGGAGTGCAAATTGATGATCCCTATTTCCGAGAACATTATCTAAAAACTGATCGTGATGGAGAAGTGCAAGCGGTTGCCAACATTCATCAAGACCAAAACTTGAAAAATGCCGACAGTTACATCCAACTTTTGGAAAAATTTGCTGTCAAAGCTCATTTAATCGCACCAATTCTGGCTCAAGAGAAACTTTTAGGCTTATTAATTGCTCATCATTGCGAAACTCCTCGTGTGTGGCAACAGCCAGAAATTGACTTATTTCAACAAATAGCAACTCAAGTCGGCTATGCCTTAGAACAAGCCAAGCTATTAGAAGAAATAGAAAAAGTCAAAAATGTTACTGTAAGTGGCTCAGATGAAACACTGCAACAACAACTTTTACAACTACTCAACGATGTAGAAGGTGCAGCTAGAGGCGACTTGACAGTGCGTGCAGACGTAACCGCCGGAGAAATCGGCACTGTTGCCGACTTTTTCAACTCCATTGTGGAAAGCCTGCGGGATATTGTTACCCAAGTTAAACAAGCTGCCATCCATGTCAATAGTGCCATTGGCTCTAACGAAGGAGCCATCCGCCACTTAGCAGAAGAAGCGCTAACCCAAGCTGCCGAAATCAACCGCACCCTGGATGCTGTTGACCAAATGACTCAATCCATGAAAGCCGTAGCCGAAAGTGCCGAAAAAGCTGCCTTTGTTGCCAACCATGCAGCTCACACCGCTACTAAGAGCGGACACGCAATGGATTTGACAGTACAAAATATTCTGTCTTTGCGGGAAACTGTTGGTGAAACTGCTAAAAAAGTGAAGCGTTTGGGAGAATCTTCGCAACAAATTTCTCGCGTAGTTTCCTTAATTAACCAAATCGCTATTCAAACAAACTTGCTTGCCATCAACGCCGGTATTGAAGCAGCACGTGCAGGTGAAGAAGGTCAAGGATTTGCCGTCGTGGCGGAAGAAGTCGGCGAACTAGCAGTCAGAAGTGCCGCAGCAACCCAAGAAATTGAACAAATTGTTGAAAATATCCAACGAGAAACCAGTGAAGTGGTGCAGGCGATGGAAATAGGCACTACCCAAGTGGTAGAAGGAACTCGCATTGTGGAGGAAGCTAAACAAAGTCTGAGTGAAATTTTGGATGTATCGTCTCAAATTGACTCCTTGGTGCAGTCAATTTCCACTGCAACTGCATCTCAGGTTGAAACATCCCAAAGTGTTAGCCAATTCATGAAAGATATCGCTGCTATATCACAACGTACCAGCGATTCTTCTCGCCAAGTTTCTGAATCTCTGCAACAAACTGTGGAAATTTCGCAGCAGTTACAAGAGACTGTCGAGGCTTTCAAAGTTAGTTAAGTTTGTCATTTGTCATTTGTCATTTGTCCAATGCCCAATGCCCAATGTCCGATGCCCAATGCCCAATGCCCAACAATTATTAACAAAAACCATGTCACAAGACAAAGAATTAGAAATCCAGATGCAATTTCTGGAAGAAGCAACTGATTACTTAAATACCTTAGAAGGGGTATTGTTGGAAATCGATACTAGTAACCGTATCGATTTAGATAAAATCAATGCTGCACTCCGGGCCACTCATTCTATTAAAGGTGGCGCGGGAATGATGGGATTTAGATCGCTCAGTGATTTATCTCACCGTCTCGAAGATTCCTTTAAAGTTTTAAAAACTAAAAAAAATTCTTTAGAAATTGATACTCAGTTACAAAGTTTATTGCTATCTGGAGTTGACTGGCTGCGTCAGATTGTAGAATTACTTGCCGAAGGGAATGTTGTTGAAGATCAGTGGTTAGCAACTTTTTGTTATCCAATTTTTGATGAGTTGCACGATCGCTTAGGCGACCCCACCCCTGAGGATGCCTCAACTATGCTATCCCCAGAGGATGGCCAAGACGTTATCCCCTTGCTATTTGCCACAGAAGTAGAAGAGTGTTTGCAACGCCTAGAATCTATATTGACAGATAGCGAACAGCCGGGATTGCATGAAGAAATTGTGATCATGGCAGCTGAATTGGGTGGTTTAGGAGAAATGCTCCAGTTGCCAGCTTTTAGCAAGCTTTGTGAGTCAGTAACGCAGCACTTGGAAACTGTTAGTAGCGAGCGCATTCCCGAAATTGCCCAGTTAGCATTGCAAACATGGCGGCGATCGCAAGCTTTAGTGCTGACAAATCAATTAGATAACTTGCCTACAGAAATTAACTTGGGTAGTTCTACGCAATCCCAGCTACTATTACCAGCAGAAATAATACCGCAGCTTCTCCCCACAGATATCCTCGACACAGAAGCAGCTTCAACAGCAGTTTGGCAAGCCGAAATAACTCCCGAAGCTTGGATTAAAGATGAAGCGATTGCAGCAAATTTTACATTCGTAGATGCAGAATTTGCCGACGAGGTAAATGGTGTCAATGTCACCGAACATAATACCATCTTTTCTAGAGAAGATAATTCTGCCGATGCCAAATTTGGCGAAGGCAAAGGAGAGCAAACTGGCGTTGTAAAAGAGCGGGAAATTCATGAAAATAGCGTTAGAGTTCCTAGCAAACAACTAGAGCAAATTAATGATTTATTTGGCGAACTGATTGTTCAACGTAATGGGTTAAACTCACACCTAGAAAGATTACGCAAACTCGTTCGTAACCTTAACCAGAGAGTCCAAGTTCTCGACCGCGAAAACCAAGATTTACGTATAGCTTACGAAAAAATTTCCACTCAAGCTGCTGGGGTACGGGCACAAGCTGAAAATGGTCATCAAGCACAAGACACAGACAGGGAATTTGATACCTTAGAAATGGATCGCTATAACGATTTAAACCTGCGATCGCAGGAAGTTATGGAAACCATTGTTCAGGTACAGGAAGTCACAACTGATGTGCAACTCAGTGTAGATGATACAGACAATATTGCTCGGAAATTAAACAAAACATCCAAACAATTACAAACAAAGCTAAATCACATCAGGATGCGGCCACTGTCTGATTTAATTGAACGTTTTCCTAGAGCCTTGCGCGATTTAAATGTAGAGTATGGGAAAAATGTCCAGTTAAAAATTGAAGGTGGCAACACTTTAATTGAACGCAGCATTTTAGAAGCATTAAATGAACCTTTAATGCACCTGTTAAGGAATGCCTTCGATCATGGTATCGAAGACTCTAGCACCCGCCGCCTTCTGGGTAAACCAGAACAAGGATTAATTGAAATTACAGCTACTCACCGCAGTAATCGCACACTCATTACTATCCGTGATGATGGTTGGGGTATTTCTCTAGAGAAAATTCGCACCCGCGCCCTAGCTATGGGATTGGATGCTTCTCTACTCGCGAATGCTAGTGATGAAGAACTGTTATCACTAATTTTTGAACCAGGTTTTACCACCTCCGAGCAAGTTACAGCATTATCTGGTCGCGGTGTTGGTATGGATGTGGTTCGTAACAACCTCAAACTGATTCGAGGAGATGTGAAAGTTGATACAGAACCAGGAGTTGGTACTACCTTCACCCTATCAGTACCATTTACCCTTTCGGTTGCGCGAGTTCTACTAGTAGAAATCAACAAAATGCTATTGGCATTTCCTACAGATGTCATTTCAGAAATATCCTTACTCCAAGACGAGCGAGTTTTCCAAATGGCAGGTAGTGAAGTCCTAAATTGGCAAGGAACAATGCTACCACTGATTCGCCTGACTCGTTATTTAGAGTTTAATTGTCTGCGCTACGATACTTCAGAGTTAGAAACCCCGGCAGCAATTAATGCTAATAGCGTGTTAGTGGTCAAAGGTAATAATCAGCCAGTAGCGATCCAAATAGACCGTTGCTGGGGTGAACAGGAAGTTGCTATTCGCCAAGTCGAAGGAAATATACCTTTACCTGAAGGTTTCAGCAACTGCACAATTCTCGGTGATGGTCGAGTTGTACCACTAGTGAATGTCAATGAGTTATTGTATTGGATTGCTACAAATCGGAAGACTCCCAGAGGTACTCAACTACCATCAGCAAGGTTAAAAACACCGTTCCTCATATTTGATGAAGAGAAAATGTCAGCAGCTTCAGTTAAGCAGAAAGGCACAATTTTAATCGTAGATGACTCGATTAATGTTCGTCGCTTTTTAGCGCTGACCCTTGAAAAAGGAGGGTATCAAGTAGAGCAAGCTAAAGATGGTCAAGATGCCTTAGAAAAACTCCATAGTGGATTGAGAGTTGAGGCAGTAATTTGTGATATTGAAATGCCTCGCCTTGATGGTTATGGCTTTTTAGGTAAGGTAAATTCAGACGTTGATACAAAAAATATTCCCGTTGCGATGCTGACTTCTCGTAGTAGTAATAAACATCGGCAATTGGCTATGCAATTAGGGGCGCGAGCTTACTTTTCTAAACCTTATAATGAGCAAGAATTACTCCAAACGCTGGAGGAAATAATTCACCCTGTGGCAGCAAAGGTAGCGTCTAATTAAAAATTGATAATTCATAATTAGGTTTTAGATATTTTCGTAGTAGCGTGGCAAGGCTAAAATGTTGCAAAAAAAAAATTGTAGGTTGGGTGGAGGCTTTGCGTAACCCAACATCCTGATATATGTTGGGTTGCGCTCCGCTCCACCCAACCTACGTCTAATGCACAACTTTAGGCTTGCCACGCCAGTAGGGTGCGTTACGCCAAAAGTTAACGCACCATTGTATAACAATTTGAAAAAGAATGCGACAAACAGACCATTTGTAGAGACGCGATGAATCGCGTCTTTACCCAAGGATGTGTTGCAATCATTAATTGAATTGGTACCCTGGGGCGACTAGAAGTCGCGGCTACACAGACAAAACCCACCTCCGTGGGTTAAAAGACTGATTTATATCACTCATAATCCCCTAGCTTTTGCGTCATACTATATTGTGTCAATTGAAATAATTTCTACATAAACTCAATTTGTAGTGAATTTATGGTAACTGTAACACTGACGGCTGTTGCTACTGTGATCGCAACTACACTTTGGACTAAAGCACAAGAGAAAATCGGCGAAAATCTTGGTGATGCTACATGGATGCTAGGTGGCAAGTTAATAGGATTACTCTGCCGATATATTGATGATGAAAATTCGCTGCTGAAATTGGCACTAAATCGCGGCTGGCTGAACTGTGTAGGGATAGAGTTCAACTAGTTGAACTTGTTGAAAGCTTTAAACACTATCTGCTAGGCTTAGAAGAATATTTACTAGATGAATTAGAAAAGAAGCATTTGTGGGAAGGTATTGATGCAGAGTGAACCACCTTTGATTCAAGTTGAAGCCACTGCTAAATTTAAACGTAATCTGCGTATTTTAGCCAAAAAGTACCGGAATATGATTAATATTCAGTTACAAGATGTAAGACTAATATCTCAGACTTTTTGAATTTTGACAAATTAATCCGAATTTCGAGAATAGTACTCGAACCAAGTGCGATCGCACTATTTAAGAGGATGTTTGAAAAGTCTAAATTATTACTAGTCTTGGCGACTAGAAGTCGCGGCTATACAGACAAAACCCACCTGCGTGGGTTAGGAAGCTTGATTTTTAGTTAGTCCGCGTAGGTGGACTTTGTTTGTGTAGCCGCGATTTCCAAGATACTGTTGGCGAATTGATAGGGGGTCTAACTGATCATTGCAATTGCTCTTGATTTTAGTCCGTTTCAACGGACAGTAGCTCTTAGCCCGAAATTTATTTCAGGGCGGGAAAGCAACGCCAAACCAAGATTTTAGGGGTGAGGGGTCAAACCCATCAAGAGTTGACCAACAGTGTCTTTCCAATCGCCCAAAACTGTCTTAGGACATAATATCAATTCCCTGAAACAAAAATACTTTCAGGAACCTTTATTAAGCCTCAACTTTTACACCCTTCCAGAAGGCCACATAACCTTCAATATTCTTAGCTTTCTCCTTGGTGCTGGGATAATACCAAGCAGCATCTTTATTGATTTGCCCATCAACTTCGATACTGTAGTAACTGGCAACACCTTTCCAATGACAAGTAGTGTGGGTGTTACTCTCTGCGAAGTACTGTTTGTTAATGGTGTCAACAGGAAAATAATGGTTGCCTTCTACAACTACAGTATTATCGCTCTCGGCTAAAACAGCACCATTCCAAATTGCTTTTGGCATAAATGACTTTGTAAATAAACTATACACATAACATTTTGACACTATCAGCTTATTTGTAGTGAATTTATAGAACCTGCTGCCCTGCCAAAAGAGTTCAGAAGTCGCGAAGAGGCAATGGGTTACAGGTTTTTATTTTATCTATTAATTATAATCACTTTTATTTATGGATTTGAAAATTAAAAGCATTTGCTTCTACCGAGAAGATTTTATAGCATATTGATATGGAAATTTAATTAGTCAAAACAAAGTTGGATTTTGGTTTATAGCTTGAATAAAAAATGTCTAGAAGAGAGATAAATAAACGATACCTGCGGCGAGCTAGGCTAACGTACCTTCTAGAAATGCTTCCAAGTTAAGGATCTTATTTAGAATATCTTTGCATTTTTTAAGTTATTACTAAACCTTCTCTAAATTCCCATTTGGGTAATTAACAAATCAGCCTATCAGGTTAACTGATCGTAAAAAGGTTGAGATTAATAAAACAGTGGACTCTATAACTAGAGAATACTGATTGCACTTTGTTCTAATTGAGGATAACTCTATGAAACTCATAAACTTGATAAATTCTCCATATATTGTTGCTTGGATTAATTCTATGCCTAAAATTACTAGCCTGCATTCGACCAAGAATCACAATAGACCATCAATAAACACTGTCGTCAACTCTAATACTTTCCCTAGACATTTTACGAATGTCAATTATCTCAAACCCTTTGACACTGCTTTTATCGCTTATTACATGATGGGTCTGGGTGATTTTAAATGATCTAAGTTACTTCTATACTTTCAAGTTTTGATTTACATCATTTCCTGAATTACAGCTTTGTGAAAATTCAGAATTAATTGAAAAAACACTCCATTGCTAGCCAATAGCAATTCTTTCAAAGTCTTTCTGTATCAAGCTTTTAGGGAATCATATCACTCAAATGAGTGAGTAATAAATCAACAAATATGATTATCTCATAGCAAGAATTTGAGATTAAAAAACAAGAAGAATCTATTAATAGACAACACTAATAAATCTCTAATGAGAAGAAAATTATGAAACTCACAACCTTCTTCAATTCTGCACTGATTGTTACTTCTATTGCTTTTATACCTGGAATTGCTGGCGCTCAAACAGCTAATACTAACAATGGTAGTGGACAAATAAATACAGATGCCAAATATCTACAACCCTTCAATATTGCCTTTCTCGCTTATCAAGGTTATTTAAAAGAGCAGGGTATTCCCAGTGGGGGCGCTTTGTTATTTAAATACCAAGGCGGAAGCCTGACTGCGGAAGATATAGTTCAGGCTGCTGTCAAGGCTAATAAGTTACCAGCGCAAGTTTTGAATGATTCAAGTTACCTCAACGCCCTCGATTCACAGCTGACATCATTGGGCAGTATTGATGGTTCATGTAACTAGAATATAGGTTTGCCAAGTTCGTAACAGATTTACAGCAAGAACTAGGTTGTCAGGAGTGCTGAAATCAATCTCCGCATCTCCCAATAATTTTAGTACTTCTCTAATAAAAGCTTTACTTCTGCCTCCAATTCCCAATCTTTCATGGCTGACCATTCAGCTTGACGGACTGCTAAAAATGCTTGCGATAAATCTGGATTTAAAGCATTTAAAAGAATATTATTCTGTTTTAGGCAGTCTAGAGCTTCGCCGAGACTTTGTGGTAAAAGGTCAATACCATTAGCATGACGTTCCTCACTTGGCAGGTGTCCGGGGTCTTGTGCAACAGGATTCCCCGGTTTTAAACTTCGTTGTATACCGTCAAGTCCGGCTGCAATCACCGCACCCAAAGCGAGGTAAGGATTGGCTGATGCATCAACGGTTTTTAACTCAAAATGGCTGGAACCGTTGAATCCAGGATTGCTGGGGACTCTCACGGCGGCCTCACGGTTGTCTAGTCCCCAACAACGGAAAGCACCACTCCAGCTATGAGGACGAATGCGGCGATAAGAATTAGTACTAGGAGTAGTTAACGTCATTAGTGCTGGTAGATGATCGAGTATACCAGCGATAAATGCTTGGCCTATCTGGGAAACACCGCAGATATCTTGAGGATCTGGTAGGAGATTTTGCCCATTACGCCAGAGGCTAAGATGGATGTGGCAACCGCTACCAGCCGCATCTGGGAAAATTTTGGGTAAGAAAGAGGCTGTAAGGTTATGGTGATGAGCGATCGCTCTCACGGTTTCTCTAAAGCTAATCTGCCAATCAGCTGCCCGTAAAGCATCAGTATATCGCATAGAGATTTCCTGTTGACCTGGGCCAGATTCGGGATAATACTGCTCTACAGGAATTCTTTGGGCGATGAGTGCTTCGACTATCTCATCAATTACTTCTCGATGAATATCCATTGCTTGAGTCGAAGCAAAAACTGTAGAATCTGCGGGTATAATTCCCTCAGATGTTTGCCGTAATAAATAAAATTCATTTTCAAATGCAGCTTTAATCTCCAACCCCTCGCGTCTGGCCGCCTCAATCATCCGTACCAGAAAATTACGGGGACACAACGCCCAAGGACTCCCGTTAAGTACCATGTTCCCCATTACACGAGCATGACCCGGAGCGTAAGGTAAAGGAGTGAAGCTAAACCAATCTGGTACTAAACGGATTTCGCCTACTGGCCCTAGACCAGTTTCAGGAATGACAGCATCATACATTACAGGTACTCCCTGTTGTCCAGCAGAAATGCCTACACCATAGTCAAAGTAGTGGGATAACATCTCGACATGAACAGCTTTGCCACGAATGATGTTGGCGTTGTCACACCAAAGGATACGGACAAACCTAACTCCAGCTTCCTGAAGAGATTTTTTGACTTTTTTAAATGCTTTGTTTGCAGCCATCGGTCAATTTATCCCGCTTTTGAGTTGATTTGACAATTCTCCCACCTCATTTTCACGCTCAAGCTAGAATAACTAGAAATATGAGGACAAGAAAAGTTTGTGGTGAATATATCCCACATCCCCAAATTACCCATACCACCGTCTCTTTTGGGGTCAGAAATCGGTTCTTTTACTGAGTTTACCGTTACTCAACGAATGCCTGCGATCGCTCGCCGAGTTATCGCCGAAAATAATTTCTCATCTGAGATTAATACCAGCTTAGAAAACCTGGCTACAGAACTGCCAACAGGATTTTTACAACCTCTTGTAAATGACACTGCTGTAGATTTTTCTGCCTGGAATACATATTTAGAATTTTACAAGGGTCAGCGTTGGGTAGATGTTCCCTGGTTTTTTGCCGAAACTTATTTTTATCGATTAATTCTAGAAATTACCAATTATTTTCGCCCTGGTGTATGGCAAGGTGTTGATCCATTTGAGTTACAAAAATCTCAAGGATTGGAAGCATCTCTAGACTCGATTATTTTGCTATGTGGTCAAGTCAACAATTGGTTAGATAATTCCCAACTAGGGGAAAAATCAAACCAAACAGCTTTAATAGCATTGTTATATTTTGCTTTGTGGGGAAATCGAGTTGACTTGAGTTTATGGTCAGCATTCGAGAATGACCGGAGTCGTTTTGATATTCAAACCCAACTAGCTCATATCTTAGTAAATGATGCCTCCCAAGTCACGGAATTATTAACTAGTTCTCATGGGGGACGAATTGATTTTGTTGTAGATAATGCTGGTTTTGAACTTATTTGTGATTTATCTTTAGTGGATTTTCTATTAAGTAGCGGACTGGCTAATCAGGTTTACCTACACTTAAAGCCACATCCGACTTTTGTATCTGATGCCATGATTAAGGATGTACATTACACAATCAATTTTTTAGCTGCTAGTGAACATCAACAAGTTATATCCTTTGCCCAAAGATTACAAGAAAATATTGGATCAGGATGTTTAATACTATCTGAAGATTACTTTTGGACATCGCCTTTAGCATTTTGGGAAATACCCAACTCCCTCAAAAATGAATTAACCAATGCGAGTTTGGTTATAGTCAAAGGAGATGCAAATTATCGCCGATTATTAGGCGATCGCCACTGGAATTTTACCACCAGTATTGCAGATATAATCTGCTATTTACCCGTGCCAATGGTAGCTTTACGCACCCTGAAGTCTGAAGTAGTAGTAGGTTTGAAACCAGAAGTTATTGAAGAAGTAGCAAAATCTGACTCTTCTTGGTTGACAAATGGACAGTGGGGTGTAATTCAGTTAGTAGTTTAGGCAATTTTGAAAAATTGAGATAATTTGTAAGAGAAGTATACGTATCTTCACTACTTATAGCGTTGTCTACCCTACCCGTAGCAGCACAACCAGCTTAGGATAGACTAGAAGCAATTTTTGAAGGAAATGGTAGAAAAAATCACCGCTGTGTTTAATGGCAAAGTGTTCTATCCGGCAGAACCGATCGCACTGCCAATCAATACCCGCGTGCGAATGAGTATTGAAATTTTACCGCCAAGTGAACATGAAACGGTATCATTTTTGCAAACGGCGCGATCGCTCAATCTCGAGGGACCGCCTGACTGGTCTAGCAATATAGATAAATATTTGTACAGTAAGTAAACTTTACATGCATTCTGAA
Organism: Nostoc sp.; assembly: GCF_036917155.1. Lineage (GTDB taxonomy): Bacteria > Cyanobacteriota > Cyanobacteriia > Cyanobacteriales > Nostocaceae > Nostoc. The sequence continues at coordinate 55,608 of NZ_JBALDZ010000033.1, forward strand.
GTCTTTCTTGATACATCATTTGCCATTGCCTTATCTGCACCGAGCGATCGCTTGCATGACCGAGCCTTGCATCTGGCTAAAATGTTACAAGCAGCAGAAACTCGTTTGGTGACAACACAGGCGGTAATGTTGGAAATTGGCAATGCCTTATCCCAACAACCTTACCGTCAGGCGGCAATCATATTATTAAATTCTCTAGTAGCAGACTCCAAAGTAGAAATTGTCCCCCTTTCTCAGGAACTCTACGAACGTGCTTTTCAGCTATATCGGGAACGAACAGAGAAAGAATGGGGATTTGTCGATTGCGTATCTTTTATTGTCATGCAATATAGCGGAATCACTGAAGCACTGACCGCCGATGAACATTTTCAACAAGCAGGCTTTCGAGCATTATTGCGAGAAAATTTGCCGTAAGGATTTGGCATTGGGCATTGGGCAAAACAGTTCCGAGTTCCCAGTTCTGAGTAAAGAAATGAGATTCAGCACTCAGCACGGGCTAAACGCCCCGCTATCGCTAACAGCACTCAGCACTGTTGAGGGGCATGAGGCATTGGTTATCGGGACTTAAACAAAATAGAAGTTAAAAATAGAGTATAATGCTTTACCAGCATAGCTTTCACGTCGAAGTAACACCCCATGAAAGAGACAACCTCCGCAGCCATGCCCCCGTGTTTTGAAAAATGGTGTCAACTTAAGTCCCACTAATTGATAGAGCATTGATTATGATTGATTTTTAAGCGTTTCTGTTATATCGAACTCAGGTATATCAAAGTATTAATTCTGATGTAGTTATTGCTTGTACTGATGGTTCGATGGATCGATGAACTTCACTAATTCTGAGGCGGTGGTAAGTGTTTGCCAATTTCTTTTGCTGAACCTCTTGTACGGCAGTGCCAGTCGCCAAAAGTGTTGCGGAAACAGATCCCGGTGCTGCTTGGGAATTGTTCGACGCGGCAATTTTTTCCTTCACGATAAATGTCCTGATTAATCTTATAGCAAGTAGAACTGGTGTAGCTTGCACGGATATCGTATACGGGTTGATCTGTATCCATACCTAAATGCTCCCCCCCGCGCCTGGCGTTGAATGTCAGATCAGTTGCATTCGCCGGACGAGAGTGTGAGGCAATCTGAAGAGTGAGATCGCTGATAAGCACCCAAAAACTGCCGCTATTAGTGTAGGGTGGAGACTCCCATTCTTGATCACAGAGAAAATACATCTTTGCCTGTTCGACGCTAGGCGCTCCTTTTTTTGGTTCTACGGTCGATGGGCAAGTGTGAGGTTTACGTGCCGTTCCATATGGAAGAGTTTGAGCAGTTAGTACGGTAGGCATTAAAACCGCAAGCAGCGTACAGCCTAAAATTCTAAGAGTAAACTTTAATTTCACTCAACTAGAGAACCCTGACGTTGATTCCTTTGTATTTGCTAAGATAAAAACTGCAAAGTAAAAATAATCATAGCATTTGAAGCAAACATTAGAGTAATTACTGACTTCTCTTGCATCAGTAAACCAAAAAGTTTTTCCCAAAGAGCGATAGCGCAAGCGCTGACTTGGTGCGACTCGTTCTAGAGTAAAAATGAAAACATATTGACAATTAAATATTTCGTTACAATCGGCGTGTGCGTTAGGCATTCAAGAGTGATCAGCCATGAAATTGATATCCGATCCACCGATTCCTGTAAAAATTCAAAAAATGAAGGAACGGGTGCGGTGGATGCATCCAAGTTTTGTGCAACGGGGAATTGACCAAACCAGTATAGTTATTGACGATCGCAGAGAAGATAATCCAGAATTTTCCTTTATGGTTATCGGTGATTCTGGCACTAAATCCCATTCTCGACACCACCCCCAACGAAAAGTTGCCGAACTGATGCTTCCTCACCGCGATGATTGCAGTTTTGTATTGCATACAGGCGATGTCATCTATGTGGTTGGTTCCCAAGAGTATTACTCGACAAACTTTATTGAGCCTTACCGGGAATTTCTTGTCGGTGGCGACAACCCGAAAGACATTCCTTATGACCGTATGATGTTTAATCTGCCATTCTTGCCAGTACTTGGTAATCATGATTATTATGATGTGCCGTTGATGTACCGTTTAGTTACTGGTACAACATCGTCACTACGTCGCCTGTTCCGCTACAAAGATATTGAGATTGGCTGGCATGGATCGTATCAAGGTAATGCCTATGCACAAGCATTTATGGATTACACCCAGGCGATATCTCCACAAGAGTTAGAACGTCATTTAGATCGCCACTACACCGCGAAGACTGATACAGGACGATGTTTGCGTTATGAACCTGGACAGTTTACCCGCTTACCCAATCGCTATTACACCTTTCGTTACGGCGGGATTGATTTTTTCGCATTAGATTCTAATACCTTTAATACACCATCACCCTTACCTGCAACTCAAGAGGGAGAAATTTACCGTCGGGAATTACAAAATCGTCGCCATGAGATCGATCGAGAAGAATTGCAGATTTTGAAAATATGCGATGGACTCAATCCAGATAAACCCACCGAAGCGGAAAAACTGGATGACCTTAGCGCCAAATTAGACCAAATCAACGAGATCAAAATCGATATTGAGAAACAATTGGCATCTCAGAAAATGCCTGCGATCGATTTTGAACAACTTGAATGGTTGCGAAGCAGACTAATCGAATCTTGGAATAACTCTGAAGTGCGCGGACGTGTAATCTTTTTCCACCATCCCCCCTATGTCACAGAAGCTACCAAGTGGAATCAGGCACAAACCTTGGCGGTTCGCCACCGCTTGCGCTGGGTGTTTGAACAAGTTGCAGAAACTCTTGGTTCTTTAATTAAAGAACGTCCCATAGTCGATTTGATTTTAAACGGTCACGCTCACTGTTTGGAGCATCTTTGCACAACTGACACCGGATTTGCCGACTCTCACATTAACTGCATTATCTCTGGCGGTAGTGGTCATCGTCCCCGTTATCAACGGCGAGGGGGGACTGAATTGATGGAGACTTTTACTGAGATTGCAGGTAAACCCAGCCGGAAAGTTGCAGATTCAATGCTTTTTGTGGGTCGTCATGACTACAATTTCCAGAACCGACTGCCTTACTCATGTGTGCGGATTGATGTTTTGGATGGTAGCCCGCCCAAGTTTATCATCAGACCGCTAATTACTGAACGGGTTGAAGAAAAATGGCATAATACTGAACTTGAACCTTTTGTGATTTAAACTAGTACAACACGGCGTAAATAAACCACCCATTTAAAATAGCCAGAAAGCTTACAAAATAAGCATTCTTTCTTTTTACTTTTGCCTTTTTACTTTTGCCTTTTTGTACTAGATGCGATACCTACAGCGTTAAACTACGCACCTGACACCACAGACGCGATTTATTATGGATAGTCTACAACGCGGTGATGCCTATTATTTCGTTAACAGACAAGCCACTACCAAGTTATTACAAATAGTCATCAATTGATAAATACGTCTATCTTGGCTCAATGCTAAATAGAGTTTAGTTTGCACTTTGTGTCATTGGGAGCTATATCTGCCCCAAGCGCCACTTGGGTTAATTTTTCTACAAATCATCTCATGTGTGATTATTTTACCGAAAAAAACTTGGTGGAATAAAGCTTATAGTTTCGATAATATTCCGATGGTAAATATTATTAAGCAATTTAAAAATCCTTTAATTATTTGTTTAGAGTGCGGGAAAGATTGGGGTTGGGGAAATGTATTATCTATAAGTTACCTTCTAGAACCACAAACAAAATTTCAATTATTTCCTAACACAAATATTAAACAAATTCCTGATACTTTTACTGATGTATTTTTCCTCAATGCTTCTGAAACATTACAAGATACCTTGAAAAAAGAACATGACTGGAACATAGCTTTAGTTTTCAAGCACAGTCAATCTCTATGGAAGTTAAAATCAAGTACAGGGAATAAATGAAGCTGATGAAGACTAAAACCTATTTGATGTACCAAAAAGTTTACTAGATAAGTATTTGAAGCTATCTTGCCCCTGGTGTCAGCCATCCTATATCTACCCCGATTAACAAATGCGATTAATCGCGTCTCTACACATTACCCATATCACTTAAAAATCAAATCTAAGCGCTGCTGAGTTACTTTGAGTGATTCTGCTGGCGAACTTTTGCCCAACAATACAGATTCAATTGCCCGACCTACACTGTCAGAAATCCGATTGTAACCAGGAAATATTGGACGCGATCGCCCGTATTTAGCTTGATCTAAAAATACCTTCACCTGTGGGATTTTTTTGATAAAATCCTGATATTTTTGACTTTGACGAGACTTTAAATTCACTGGTAAATAGCCAGTTCCCAATGCTAATTCTGTCTGAAATTCTTTACTTAAAGCATATTCGACAAACTTAAAAGCTGCTCTTTGGCGTTCCGGCGTAGTTTTGAAAAAGAAGAGATTCTCACCACCAATAATAGTAGCAGATTTCTGCCCAACCGGAATAGGAAAAACATCAAAATCGACACCAGTCTCTTGAAATTCCCCCAGAGTCCAAGGGCCATTTAATTGCATTGCAACTTTGCCAGTCAGCAAGTCATCTGTCTCATAACCTCGTTCCGGACCAGATAAAATAGCGGAACCATCCGTAATTAAATTGCGCCAGAATTGCAAAGCTGCGATCGCCCCTTGATTATCTTCCAAATCTACTGCTGCGGCATTTTGTGAATCACCACTCATCAACTCGCCGCCACCACTCCACATAAACGGTAGCCAGGTAAATACTGTAAATTCTCCCTTCCCCAAAGGCAGAAACATCCCATATTGATCGGTTCGCCCATCACCATTGGTATCACGAGTTAATTTTTTTGCAACTTGGCCAAACTCCTGCCAAGTACTGGGTAATTCAGTAATTCCCGCAGCCTTAAACAAACTCGGACGGTAAAAAATACCAACATTATTCGTAGCAAAGGGTACAGACCAAATCTTATCGTTGTATTTCATTGATCCATACAAAGCTGGGTCAATTTCGGCTTTTACTGGAGATTTTTCGAGCATTTCATCCAAAGGTAAAATAGCACCGAGTTCTACCAATTGCCCTGCGATCGTCGGATTGTACCACAACAAATCTGGGGGTGCATTTCCTACCACCGCTGCTAAAATTTTGGGCGTTTGCTGATCCTGTTGCCCAATATAAAGCGACTCTACTTGAATATCTGGGTGGGATTGATTAAACTTATCCACCAGCTTTTGCAGCACATCCCGATTTGGCGGTGGATTGACACCTTGCCAAAGAGTTAAATGAATTACTTTATCTTCCTTAATACCAGGTAAGATACTTTGACATCCAACTAAAGCTAGTATGCCCACCAATAATACAAGCAGTAAGCTCCGAAAGTAGCGTGACACTTTCTTGATTTTTCGCTTGGCATGGCAAGGAGGGTTAAAGAAATCGTGCATAATATTCATTAAATTAGGTATTGGGTATTGGGCATTGGGCAAAACAGTTCCTCTTTTCCGTTAGCGGTAGCGGGGCGTTTAGACCGTTCCAGTCCTGAGTAAAGAAATGAGATTCCCCACTCAGCACTCTTGTGGGGCTTTGGTTGCTTCCTGATCTCCCTCATCTTCCCCTACCTCCCCTACTCCCCACTCACTTTTACCAAATGCACCTTTGCGTCGGGGCAAAAGTTAGGTATATCCTAATCTTGAATAGAGTTTTGATAATTTAAAATTATGGCAGGACACAGTAAATGGGCAAACATTAAGCGCCAAAAAGCGGTAGTAGATGCAAAAAAGGGAAAAACCTTTACTCAGTTATCCAGGGCGATTATCGTTGCAGCTAGAAGCGGCGTACCAGATCCGGCGCTGAATTTTCAACTTCGCACGGCAATTGACAAGGCAAAGGCTGCGAGTATCCCCAATGATAATATTGAACGAGCGATCGCTAAAGGTGCAGGCACTTTTGGTGGTGATAATGCTACTTTTGAAGCGATTCGCTATGAAGGTTACGGCCCTGGTGGTGTAGCGATTTTAATCGAAGCCCTTACAGATAATCGCAATCGCACTGCTGCTGACTTGCGTGTAGCTTTTAGTAAAAATGGTGGCAATCTTGGTGAAACAGGTTGCGTTAGCTGGATGTTTGACCAAAAAGGCGTTTGTGTTTTGCAGGGTGTAGTTGACGAAGAACAGCTTTTAGAAGCATCCCTCGAAGGCGGTGCCCAGTCTTATGAGATGACTGAAGATGAGATGGCTGAGGTATTTACTGACATCGGAAATTTAGAAGCCCTTAGCCAGGCACTCAAAAATCAAGGTATTAAGGTGATTGATGCCGAATTGCGCTGGATTCCTAGTAATAGTGTAGAAGTTACCGATCCGGATCAGGCGCGATCGCTTTTTAAGTTAATTGATACTCTAGAAGGCTTGGATGACGTGCAAAATGTCACAGCTAACTTTGATATAGCAGAAGAATTGATGGCTCTCAGCATTTCTTAGTCAAAATTAACACAGGTATCAGAGCCAAATTGCGTTATTTGAATAGTGTCAAAAATATTCCACTTAGAATGTAAGTACTAGTAAGTATTTTTAGCTAAGTATTTCACGTAAGTCATAAGTAAGTTGGCACAATCAAACTAAACTGTGCAAAGCAAAGTAAACAAGGCTCAAACCCTTTTTCCCCCTGCTCCCTGCTTCCTACTCACTACCTTATACTAAGGATAATTATTTATGCCGACCTACTTATATCTACGGATGTAAAAATAGACATGAAAGATTCATATCAATTACAAACTTATGACATACGCCTATTGGATAGTTAGATTGTTGATTACCTGATGAGGATTTTCAAGTGAATAAGTTCGCTCAAGCTTTACTTTTGGCTTTAATCTTTGCTGCTCCTGTAACCGCTTTTGCATCTCAAGCTCAAGCGAAAACTATCCATCACGCTAGTGTCAAAACTGTTAAACATCATCGCACTAAACATCACAAAACCCACAAGCGTCATGCTAAGAACCTAACTCATAAAACTCACGCATAAATAGTTACTATTAGTCGTAAAAGTTTCTAGTAGCTCTGTAATAAAGTTTAGTGTTGGTTTATCTGAAAAATAATTGTATTATTTAACCCCGCTGGAATCCCTACCAATCAGCGGGGTTTTTTATTAACTTGCTCATGAGGACGCGATCACATGAAGAGTGCTGAATTCCGAGTACTGAGTACTCTTCTTCTTACTCAAAGCCGAGGCACTGAGTATGGTAAAAATCAAAGTTGAAAAAGAATTCAGAATTCAGGAGTCAGAATTAATGAGTGGGGGATTCAGACCCACCACTCATTAAAGACCACTAAATCGGAGATTTAGTGGGGGTCTTAAACGCCGTTTATTCAGACGCTCGTTCGCATGATTGCGTCTCCCCGAATCACATTGGGAGAGGCTAACGCCAAGGGAGAAGACAAAGGCTTAGCTACGCTATCCGCTTTTTCGTTCAGAATTCAATTCTGAATTCTGACTCCTGACTCCTGAATTCTGTTTGGTAACTAATATCATGTCCGAATAATTTGTTATTATTCCCACAGTCATTGCACCCCAGCCCCTCCCCGATGCCTTGGGGAGGGGAGACAAAGCGTAGCTTTGGCGGGATGGGGTTCTTGGGGTTTAGTAAGTAATCAAGCGGACATGATATAACCGAAATTATTTAGAGTCAAGTTTTGCATAGAAAAAGCTCAAGCATCGCTGCCTGAGCCTTTTCTAGATTAAATTAAGTTACTTTCGTCTACTTAACTTAGTAGCGGTTGGTGCGGTTATAGCCGCCGCCACCGCCACGATTGCCACCACCAAAGGAACCACCACCTCTGTCTTCTCTTGGCTTGGCTTTATTTACTTTGAGGTCACGACCAAGCCATTCAGCACCATCAAGGGCTTCAATGGCTTTTGTTTCTTCATCTTCTGAATTCATTTCCACAAAAGCAAAGCCGCGTAAACGACCTGTTTCACGGTCCGTGGGTAGTTGAACACGCTTGACAGTACCATATTCTGCAAATACAGCACTCAGCGCATCTTGTGTAACATCATAGGAGAGGTTACCAACGTAAATTGACATTAAATGTCTCCAAAATCATAAGTTTGTAGAGATTTAGATTTCGGAGAGAAGTCTGTAATACCAAAAGGAAAAAGCCTGTCAATACTAAAAACAAACACTGTCGCCGAATTAATTCTCATTTCAATTCCCATGATTACATGGCAACTAACTTTCTGGGTAAAAAGTTGAAAAACTGTTATAAAAAGTTATGTGAGCAGTTGACAGCTAAGTGCTGGCTAGTGCCAAAACGGGTGAGGCTATAGCGAACCACACCCACGAGTTAAACTAACTCTCCACTCTCTTTTCTAAATATTGACCAATCATCAATTGCTCACCAGCACGGGAGATAATGGTTTGTCTGGTGCGGTATTTGCTGCCAATTAGCTTTAACTCTTCTTCAAAAACTGAACCGTTGTATTCAGTTCGCAAACACATTGTTTTCGGGTTGAAGAAATAATACTGAGCGGTGACTGGTTTAGATATAGCAAAACCGCGATCGCGATATAAAATGTTTCCCACAGCCCCAAATAATGTAGAACCTTGCGACTCTTTCCTGGCCTTCAGTACATCTGTACTTTCCCATGTAACTGCTGCACCACAGATTAAGCTACCTGTATCATGCAAATCGTGCATCTGAGCTAGCTTTTGCAATTCATCACAACCCTGCTTGAGAAAATTGATCGTAACTATACTCTCCATCTCCTTGGTTTCTCCCTCAGGTAGGCTGTAATAGCGTCGTTGCGATCGCCACTTACCCACTGATTCCTGGAAAAATTCGGAAATCTGGGCTTCGTCAGCGGTTTGTGCAATTTTTAGCAATGATGTCACTTGTAACTTTCCTGACCTAATATTGGTGGCTCTAAATATATATCGCCCTTTTCTTTGCTGTATATGCGATGTCTACGACGGGCTACGCCTACGCTTGTTCAAAATCTTACAGCATCAAAAAAAGCAACTTATGTTTACTATTCTTAATATATTGGATTAAGCGTAAAAATTACCAATCATTTTGCTATGGTCAGTCTGGCGATATCAGCCTAAGTATAGTTATTTAATACTGCCTATTTTAGAAATAGGGGCGTAAAACCCCCGTAAGCTAATGAGCATTTAAGTTGCATAACACCAGGGCTGAAGCCCTTACTACAAGCGAATCAGTCTGGAAAAATGAATGACGATTAGCTTATCTTTAGTAAATACAAGTCTTCTACTAAGGGCAGATTGCAAGAAATTTAAAAATATTTATACTGAGTTAAGAATTTCATCGGCAGCTAAAAAGCTGCCGATTCAATGTAATTGAGTTAAAGTGGTGAGATTTTTTTTGAATAAAAAGTAATTTTTGATACAGAATTCTGCAAGAAGATAGCTAAATTGACTCTCGCCGCTTTTCACTATTCATAATGTCCATTTGTGAGAGGTTAAGGTCAGATACGATTTGTCAATAAGCAATAGTACTTAAAATATTGCTGAAATCGGGGTTAGAAACAGAATTTTTGATTGGGCGATGCCTAGGTTGGGCTTTGCCTACGCGTCATCTTGATACGCATCATTTATTCTTAACCCATAATTTCAGTACAACAGTTAACTTCATACCTCGGCTCTTTCCAAATTTTAAGCATAATTTCTAATTGACAAAAGTAAGATTATCTTAACCTCTCACCGATGCATAATGTCTCAAAATTACTTGGTAACGCACGGCTGTTTAAACCCAAAAAGCTACCCAAATACGAGAAAAATAAATGATTTTGGACAGAAAGAAGCCGCACAAGCAGGCGAAAATCTCACCTTTCGCAGCCGCTAACCAGGTAATTAATACCCAGTTAGATTCAGTTGTAAAAACTGATATGGTTGTTGTAGATGTAAAAAATAGTTTTGACACAAAGGGGTCTTCCCCTTTCGCATCCAGATTATTGATTCCCTGTTTGCTGGGCATAGGACTGCTGACAGCGAATTGTGGAGCGCTGCCCAAGGAAGAAGCGGCTGATGCCCAATCTCAGAGTCCTGGTAGTGGACAACGTGGTGGTGCAACGGCTGTAGATGCGGCGATCGCTCGAACTGATACGCTGCAAACACAACCAGAATACACAGGTAATACAACACCCTTTCGGATTGTATCAGTGCGATCGCAAGTAGAAGCTCGGTTGTTGGCTTTGAACCTTGATGTCGGCGATACAGTAAAGCTTGGGCAAAACGTCGGGCAGTTAGATGATGCCATCCTTTCGACCCAATTAAAGCAAGCAGAAGCAGAGCTAGCTGCCCTGAAATCAGAAGTAGCTAGGGCAAGTAATCAGGTAAGCAATGCCCGTGCAGACGTTGAACGGGCGCGGCTAGAAGTAGTACAAGCTGAGGCAGACTCAGAACGCCAACAGAATCTATTCAAAGCTGGAGCGCTTGCTGAACAAACTGCCCAGCAAGCGCGTACCCAGGCAAAAACAGCCGTCCAGGCATTGCGGGCAGCCCAAGAACAAGTTCGTACAGAACAGCAAGCCGTCGCCGCCGCCCAAGGTAGAGTACTTGCCCAACAGGCATTGGTTGCCCAAACCAAAGAGCGCAGGTCTTATGCTCGATTGACATCCCCTATCACTGGTATAGTCACAGAAAAGGTGACAGAACCAGGCAACCTGCTGCAAGCAGGTAACGAAGTCTTGAAAATTGGCGACTTTAACCGTGTCAAAGTCGTCGTCCAAGTTTCCGAATTAGAACTGTCACAAATTCAAGTTGGACAGTCTGTACAAGTCCGCTTAGATGCCTTTCCCAAAGAAACATTAATTGGCAGAGTTACGCGCATTTCTCCAGCTGCCGATGCCACAGCTCGCTTGATACCTGTAGAAGTAGTGATTCCTAACACTCAAGCCAAGATTGGCAGTGGATTGCTGGCGCGGGTCAATTTTCAAACCCAGACTCAACAGCGGGTAGTAGTGCCGCAAACAGCGATTCAAAAACAAGCAGGGGCAGGAAAAGAGCAAGAAAACCCATCAGGGACGCTATTTGTGGTGAAAGACACAGAAGGCAAGACGAAAGTAGCGACACGTGCAGTTACTTTAGGAAAAAGGGCTGATGGCAGAGTGGAAATTCTATCTGGTTTGCAAGCAGGAGAGCGCTACGTTGTTCGGAGTGGTAAGCCGTTAAAAGAAGGTGACACTGTAAGTCTTTCAATTCTTTCAGAAAAGCAATAGTAGGGTGGGCAATAACCACCATACCAAAGAAAAAAGTACTCAGTAGTCAGCACTTATCACTTAGTATCATGCAACAGGCAAAAAATAATAATGGCAATGGCGGATTTAGCCTTAGTGCGATCGCGATTCGCCAACACATTGGCACACTCATGCTTACCGTGGCAGTAATTGTCATTGGGGTATTTTTTCTCACAACGATCCAAGTCGATCTCCTACCGTCAATTACCTATCCCCGAATTGGGGTTCGGCTAGAAGCCCCTGGTATTTCACCAGAAGTAGCAGTAGATGAAATTACCAGACCTTTAGAAGAAGCTTTAGCAGCAACCGAAAATGTAGTACAAGTTTTTTCCCGCACCCGTGAGGGACAGGTAAGCCTCGATTTATACTTCCAACCAGGGGGCGATATTGACCAAGCCCTAAATGATGCTACTGCTGCTTTTAACCGAGGTCGAGGACAACTACCAGATACGATAGAGGAGCCGCGATTATTTAAAGTCGATCCCTCCCAATTGCCGGTTTATGAATTGGCGCTGACATCTCCTTCATTGCCAGGGAAAGATTTACGCGTATTTGCTGATGAAGAGTTAACCCGTGAACTCAGTGTCGTGCCGGGAGTAGCTTCAGTTGACGTATCTGGTGGTGCAGAGGAAGAAGTCAGAGTGCTTGTTGACTTAAACCGATTGCAAGCTTTGGGTGTGGGATTAAATGATGTCTTAGATGAATTAACAGCCCGTAACCAAGATACTTCTGGTGGTCGGATTCTGGGGCAAAATTCCGAGCCATTGACTAGGACTGTCGGACGCTTCCAAAATGCCAGAGAAATTGAAAACCTTTCCTTGGAAGTTTCTTCTCCTACTAGTGCTAATACCACTAATAGCAGTAATACCACTACCACTACTCCTACACCTTCCCGCCGCGTTTATTTGCGAGACTTTGCAGAGGTAATTGACGATACAGAAGAACAGCGAGTATTTGTTTACCTAAATCGTCAGCCTGCGGTCAAATTTTCAATTCAAAAGCAGCCTGAAGCCAACACAATCACAGTTGTAGATGCTGTTAAGCGGCGAATTGAACAATTACGACAATCGGGTTTAATTCCAGCAGACATGACTTTGAGTCCCACCACAGATGAATCTGTCTTCATCCGCAACTCTTTAAATGATGTCATCTTTTCGGGGATTTCTGGGGCATTGTTAGCAGCAGCAGCAGTATTGTTATTTTTGGGATCGTTCAGGCAAACATTTATTATCAGTTTGACGATTCCGCTGTGTACTCTAGCAGCGATCGCTTTAATGAGAATATTTGGTTTAACCTTGAATGTTTTTAGTTTGGCAGGTCTGACATTAGGAGTCGGTCAAGCAATTGACACATCGGTTGTGATCCTAGAAAACATTTCCGAAAAAACAGGCATGACTCCCAATCAGAGAGAGATGGAGGCAGGGGAACTGGGGAGCAGAGGAGCAGAGGGGCAGAGGAGAAATTCAAGATTCTTTATTGACAGCGCGATCACAGCTTCCCAAGAAGTAGAATCTGCTTTAATTGCTGCTACAGGTGCCAATTTAGTTTCTGTAGTACCATTCCTCTTAATTGGCGGCTTTATTGCACTGCTATTTAATGAACTGATTTTAACAATTAGCTTTGCAGTTGCAGCATCCCTTGTTGTCGCCATCACAGTAGTACCGATGCTGTCTTCTCGACTCTTGGGAATTCGTTGGTCTAGTCGGATTAGTGAATTTTGGCTGCTTAAACAATTTAATCACCGATTTGAAGATGCGACGCGGGGATACGGTAATTTCTTAACCAAGGTTTTATTTGGACTTTGGACAAAAATAAATTGTTCGCGTTTATCTTACGCGAACAAACGAATAATTAATTTTGTTTATAGTTATCAGCAGAAAAAAAGCAT
>NZ_JBALDZ010000034.1:0-7283 GCF_036917155.1 Nostoc sp.
TGCTTTGGCGCTTCTCTTATCTATATCGGGATTGAAGTGATGTTAGAACCTGTGGTGTACTGAAAATGTTGTTATTGCGTTGTTATGGGCGTTTATCACGTCAACTTAATATCCATATAGGAGACTGGACGTAATACTGTTTCCTTTTTTTTGCTCTTAACCGAGTTAACCGTGACTGACAACATAACACCAGTAGGATAAAACCCAGATACGGTATGCCTCGTTCCACAATCGGCTACGCTGTCATACTTTCTCGTTAGCTCTACAATGTCTCCTATTTTTACTTCACCCTCTTTGCAGTGGGTTACATCGGTTACAGCAACGTTATCTATTGCCATAGCGGTGTAACCAGACTGTAACCCTTGTACAGCAAGGCTTTCATGGTAAGTTACACTGGTTACACTACTATCTGCAACATTTTCATTTGTTGTATTTTTTTGGTAGTTTTTCATTATCGCCGTGTCGTCATCTGGTTTATTCGCAAAAGTTTGGTTAGCTAGTGTAACTGGTGTAACCGATACCTCAAAGCCTTGCACTGAAGGGGTTACACTAGGGTTACACCTCTCACCAACCACTGTAACTGGTGTAACCATCGATTGTTGCCACACTCTAACGGATTGCCCGGATATTTTGCGAACATGAGTCCTATAACCGAACTTTGTCAGTGCATCCCTCACGCGCCTTTGGTCAGCAGATGAGACGCTAGCATCTGTCTTTTCTGGGAAGCAGTGAGCAACAACATACTTGAATTCAATGAATTCCTTCCAACCGCTAACACTATCTTTTGACCTACAGAATCCTTCAACTACCTCATCAATTAAATCAACCGTAGAGAAACTAGCATTTGTTTCTTCATTTAACACTTGCTCGTCTGTGGTAAGTTCCCACAAATAACCCGCGTTGTATAGTTGTACTGCTAATGACCAAAGCTCATCCCTGGCGGAAATCAACAAGTCAATGTTGATACGACCAAGTATAGTTATCACCCAAAATCGAGTACTACCAGTTACGTCTCTCAAAATGTCTTGTGAGTTAGTAGTACCTGTGATAATGCACTGACGTTCTCTTGTCACAGTTTCCCTACCAAAAGGTACTCTGATTTCATCTTGTCGTTGACTGATATTGCGCTTGAGCCGACTAGCATCAGTCTTACGGTAAATAGCATCAATCTCTGGTATCTCATGTATGAAAGCTTTGTGTAGCTTAAGTAAATCATCTTTTTCAGATGTACCCTCATAAGCGTCAGAGTAGAACTTTTCACCCATTAACTCACGCCAAAAAGTAGACTTGCCGATGTTCTGCCCACCATACAACACGGTAACTGTTCTCATAGGACAGCCGGGCTTAAACGCACGGGCTACAGCACCAACAACAGTTTTCGTCATTTGAGATATGGGTAACGGTTCACCTATGCCCAATATTTCATTCCATAGTTTTGCTAGGCGAGCGATCGCAACTTCTGTATCTGTGTTGTGTAGTGCTGATACACCCTCCAAGTATTGAACGACTGGATGGTAAAAGTTAGCTTTAGCAACACTCTCTACAAACTGGATAGCATCGGCATTACCCAGTTCTATACCAGTATCGTATGCCAGCTTAATCCTTATATCATCCGCATCCCATCGTTCTCCGTCCAACTCGATAATTGACTTAAGCCCGTTGTATGCCAAGCGACTGCCATAGAATTCCTTTATCGCTTCCACTGAATCTACTATTTTTGTTCCTCGTTTTTTATCAGTGCTACTTGCCGATGGTTCACCGGGCGTGTACTCACCTGCCTTGATAGCATCATCTACAAGTTGTTTGAATGTATCCAAGTGTCCATTATTAATGTAATCATCGACTCCCTTCCCATCCTTAATATCCCACTTGCCAGTAACACTAAAAACCTTGCATCCCTCTTTTTTGAGTGCTATCACTGCCTCATTCAGTGCTGCTTTTACACTATCGTTGAGTGCTACATCTGCGTCAAAACAAAACATGTACGTAGTGATATCTCTCTCTCTTATTAGCCTTTGCAAAGATGGCACTATGTAGCGCTTTGTCTTATTGCCATTGCTATCCTTTTCACTTCTAAGCCCGTTCCATACACCTGCCACTGATACCGCTCTAAAACCATGTAGCATAAGAATAACAGCCTTTTTCCATCCCTCCGTTATGATTGTTGGTAGCTTGTATGTTTCATCGTCGAAAGGGTTGGCGTAGCACTCAGGTAGCGTAGGTATGCAGATATCAGGTGACACATCTTTTAAGCCTACATATCTTTGGGTATTATCTGAGTCGTCAAAGCGAAATTGTGGATAAATGCCATTTTTCTGTATCCACCAGCCTGTTTTGCCGTAGTGAGTACCACGCTCGCAATTTTCTGCTATGACATCAATTGGTATTCCCCATTCTTTTGATGCCTTTTCAAAGCGTGATAAAGAACCTGAAAACATCAGTCGTGTCCGCAAGCTTTGCTTTGTGTTTGCCATGATGAGTATTGTTGCTGGAATATTGTTTACTACGGGTATATGTGTACAAAAAAAAGGCATATTTCTATGCCATTTCTTCTAGTCAAGGTTGACAAAAATACAGAATTTAATATTGACCGACAACGGGTATTAGCGTATTCTCATCTAGGTCAAAACCGTATTCACCCATAGAACTAGTCCATTGAACACCGTCTTTCAACGCCTCGGTAATAGCTATGGTGTATTGCCAGTTCATCTTGTCATGTTTAATTCTGAAAGCCTGTTCAATTATCACTCCTGTAAATAATCCGTGTCCTTGTTCATGAATGTAATCAGTCGTTACCCTCTCACCTATCTGAAAGCGAGGTACGGGAACAAGGGCGGTGGTCTGTTGAATTGGTAGTTGGTAAGTCATGGCGTTGTACTTTTTTAAAAGATTAAGTGAATAAGAAAGATGTTAGAACCTGTTACGTTTAACGAAAAATGCAGGTTTTTAACAAGTCCTTACCTCTTTCACAAAACCCATCGTTTGTCCTACTCGTTCGTAGGAATAACCGAAGTTAGACATGAGTGTTATTACTTCATCCATATCCCTGCGACCAATAGCAAAACCTAATCGTGCTGTAATCTGCTTTATCAGTTCATCCTGACCTATTTCTAAGTCGATACGTTTTGATGCTTCTGACGCGTACTCGTTAGACCTGTTACTTTCGCCTTGCTTTGGCAGATCCTCCTTAATAAGCTTAGTAAGTACAATGTTCAAGGCACTCCCCTCATCGGACTTAGAATGTTTATGCTCAATAACATAAGTTACTTCTAAGTTGGAATTTAAATATTTCTCGATTATTTCTTCAGTAGACTTCTTCCCAGCAAAGCCGCGAGTTCTGCCTAGTCGGTCTTTCAAGGGAACTCCCTGGATATCTTCGATAGTTAAAGGTATTTCAGCAGTAGCAATCTTCTGTCCTTTCAGAGAAATGTCTAGGAGAATTGATTGACCACTAGATTGGGAATCAATTTCAGATGTAGTAGTAATTTTTGATTCAAGTGAAACAGAATAGCGTTTCATGCGGCTTACCCGTGTGATTTGTACAGTGTTTATTGTCTATCGATAGCAGCAGTTCGACGTCCCTCGTTCCTCCCTGCTGCCACAAACAACGATGCTACCGATGTCCCTCACCCTCTGAGCAGTGTTGTTTGCTTTTGATGTGACTAAGCTAACCCAGTTATGCTCTACATATCAATACTATACATAGTTGTACTTGGTTATGTATTAATCAATTGCGATAAAATATAGTGATAGATGTCATAGTCACGATGGGATAGGCTATAGGGAGTTGTAGCGAGGTATGCCAGTGGAAGTAAGGTTAAAAGAAATGAGGTCGCGGGCGGGTTTGTCACAAAATCAGCTAGCCAAAAAGATTGATATGACGTTGGGGACTGTTCAAGACATAGAATATGGCAAACAAAAATCAATAACTTATTCCACATTAGAAAAACTATGTATGGCACTGAGTTGTCAAGTAGGGGACTTGCTAGTACTTGCCAGAGAGGGCAATATGGATGATAAGGCAAAGGAATAAAATAACTCAGTTCACTTCACAAAAAAGGTAGTCTATTGCTACCTTTTTTAATGCAATATATTATTTGTTAATAACAATTCCTGACTTGCTATCATCCCTTTAAAGGAAGCGCCATGAAGAGAAAGGTCAAAGAACTATTGAGACTTCACTGGTCTAAATCACCCACGTTCAGAAAGCAAGTAGTACTGTTGCTGGTGAAGAGACTGAAGAAGAAAAAACAAAAGAAAGCGAGAATAGCAACGAAGCGATAGTATGTTGACCTTGGCAAGTCAGAAAACTGCCCAACAAAAAAGCGCCAACGAATGACGCTTCAAAAAAAAGAGAGATTAATTACCTATAGAAGCCATGAGTAGGCTGTATATCCTTTTTATCTTCACTCACTAAAACTTTTAATTTGTAAGTAATCTCCTGAAAACGGTGGATATTGTTGTCATCCACAGACCTATCGCCATATTCAGGGAATTGATAAGTATCAAGTTTATCTTCTGGTCTGATTGCAGGAGTTCCATTATTTGTAGCACACTCAATCCATCCAGCCGTCTCTAAGATTGTAGCCAGAAGCTTACAAAGATTGATATTGAATGGTAATTCTGGCATCGAATCGATATATTCCTTCACCTCTTTATTAAGGCATTTCTCGTGTATCTCTTTAAGTGTTAAATCAGGCATTGCACCCATAAAATATTTTCCCTCTCACAGTAAAAAAGGCATCACCGCGGAGTGACACCATAGCTAAAGCGCTAATAGCTAACATTTTATTTCCCTCCCCAATACCACCCCCACAGCAAATCCCACACAGAAATCTCTCACAAATAGCACTCACAAACAGTCACACAGTTTTTATAAGGGTACAAGTATGCAGTGACCTCAGTATGTCGTTAAACTGCTGAAACACACCATATATAGGACAAGACCATGACACACCTTACTTTTGACCAATCGCTCGCACTATCGCTGTATCAGTCTAGTGAGCCATTTCCTGTTGACCTTGATAACGCTTGGCGGTGGTTAGGGTACACACGAATAGATAGCTGTCTAGATACCCTTAAAAACAACTTTGAGCAAGGTATTGACTTTTCCGGCTATAGCCGGAAAACCCCTAACGGCGGTAGACCCAAGAATTGCATTATACTCACTATCGACTGCTTTAAATCCCTTGGTATGATGGCAGGCACGGAACAGGGTAAGGCTATCCGCAAATACTTCCTTGAGTGTGAACGCATAGCAAAACAGGCAACAACAAAACCAGCAAATTCTCTCACCCTCATTGACACATCGAAGCTTGATGCCCTTGTTGACAGGGAAAGCAAGCTTCAGGATGAGGTAAAGGTATTAGAAACACGCCTAGCATCATTACGTAACGATCTACAGAACATCAAGCGTGATAAAGCTGCTGAGGCTAAGGCTTTTGCTGAGAAGTACCCTGACGTAGTGAAGTACTCTATCAAATGCAATCAGATACTTGCTGAGTATGGTGATGGTAATAAGTACTTTTCTAATCCATTAAATAGGTGAGGATAGGGTATCTGGAAAAGTGTCACTTTTAATGACATAAATTATGACAAAAAAAATGACACTATTTATGTCACTTTTTGGAACAGGGTATACAAGTAAAAAAATATGGATTACATGGAAGTAGAGATAGGCTATTGGTTTTATGTTGCGGGGCATATATATGTCACGACGTCTTTTAAAGGTGAACACCCAGCAATAGGTAGACAATGGAATGTTGTTGGTTTAGACGGAAAAGAAACTTGGTTATCAGAGCAAAGTATTATTTACGCTGATAAAGCATAATCACCAATGGCAAGAAAACCACGAGATATAGACTTAAGACCTGGCAAGTACGTCCACTACTGGGGACAAAATAGGAAAATTTTGAAGGTGTATGAAGATTTCTTGGTGCTATCTGACGATGACTCGTTCACTGGAAAAATACAGGTAGAGAAACATAACGAACTTATTTGGTGTTTTGACGCGATAAAAAAGGATGTATTTGGGAGGGAGATAAAATGAAAAAAATTACTAGAGCATTAAGAAAGACATCCCAAGGCTACACTTGGGAGACTGTTGAGATTGTTGGACATACCAACGGATTATTTCTGGTAGAGTGCAAAACCTTGTACGAAGAGAATGACGAATTGCACAGGTTTTTTGTTGAGAGGAAATTTTTGAAGTAATTGTCAACCCATATAAACAAAGCTTACACCCTATCGTAAAAAGTAGGGTGTTTACTTATGGGTGAGTGATTGATAAGTAAATTACGCTCCAAGAGCGTAATTTTTTGCTTTCTTGCTTATCAGTCATTGATTATAAGGAAAACTTTTATAGTGGCGAACAATTATTTGGTTTTACTTATCGGTTGAGCGCTAAACCAACTATACCAATTACTCAACCACTACCACATCGCATAAAATGGCATTTTACACAACCGTGTAGGCTGAAAGTGTTGTACAATAGGGATTAACGGAGAGACACGGATTTGAACCGTGGAAGACATTACTGCCTTACAGACTTTCCAGGTCTGCGCCTTAAACCACTCGGCCACCTCTCCAGGTGCCACAAGTTACGATCATACTATAGAATCCTAGAAAATGCAAAGATAAAGAAAGATATTCTAGATTGAATTAACGATGACAGACGCTAAAAATGTAATCGATGGAAACCTAGAGGTTTGCTGTACTTCTCCCGTGACTGGGTTTTACCGCGACGGTTTTTGTCGTACAGGTGGTCAAGATTTCGGGTCGCATGTCGTATGTGCCCAAGTGACATCAGAATTTCTGGAGTTCACCAAATCGCGGGGAAATGACCTCAGCACAGCTGTTCCTGATTTTAATTTTCCTGGATTGAAGCCTGGCGATCGCTGGTGTTTGTGTGCTTCTCGCTGGCAAGAAGCTCTCGAAGCTGGCGTTGCTCCACCTGTAATACTTTCAGCAACCCATGCCAGAGCTTTGGAAGTGGTTTCTCTAGACGAACTCAAAAAACACGCTCTAACTTCGTCTTGATTGGGCATTGGGCATTGAAAAGAGGCAGAGGGGCGGGGTGCGGGGGGCAGAGGGGAAAACTCTTCTACCTTGCTCCCTTGCTCCCTGCTCCCTGCTCCCTGCTCCCTGCTCCCTGCTCCCTGCTCCCTGCTCCCTGCTCCCTACTCCCTGCTCCCTGCTCCCTGCTCCCTGCTCCCTGCTCCCTGCTCCCTGCTCCCTGCTCCCTGCTCCCTGCTCCCTGCTCCCTGCTCCCTGCTCCCTGCTCC
>NZ_JBALDZ010000035.1:0-22184 GCF_036917155.1 Nostoc sp.
TCGCATGATTGCGTCTCGTAGAGAGAAATAATACGTCCGTGATTATTTCCCCTAAATTTATTTATGGGGATTATCTTTTTACTTTTTACTTTTTACTTTTTAAAATCTTCTATAAATAAAATGGTAGCAATCCAGGTAATAAGCTAAAAAATATCTAATTTGGATAATCTAATTAAACATAATTCTTGTGGGTTGGGCATCTTGCCTGCCCAATAGATGCAGTTTCAATATGGAACAGCTTACTCAAGCTTAAATCTTCCAAAGAATAGGTTGATTAAGTAGAGTTATTTTTCATATTAGGAAATTAAACAATATGTTGAAAAATTACTTTTAGTAAATCTCCTTGTGTAAAAGGCTTAGTTAAATAGCCTGATGCTCTAACCATCTTAGCTTTAGCTCTATCTATAAATCCTAATTTTTCTGACACCATAATCACAGGTGTATTCTTAAAATGTGAGTGTTTACGCAGTAAAGAACAGAGTTCATATCCATCTAAATTAGGCATCGAAATATCCAACAAAATTATATCGGGTTTTATCCGGACAATTTGCATTAAAGCTTTTAAAGAATCGGTAACTCCAATAACAGAAAATGTTTGCTCATCTAAATAACTTTTAATAGCATTCAAGACTGTCGGATTGTCATCAATACAAAAGATTGTGTAGATTTTTTTGTCAGCAGGCGGTTGAATAATTTGCTGACCCCTATATTCATTACTCCTAATAGAGTAGGCTGCTGGTTTATAGCTGTTTATCTCAGGCAATTTTGGTGTAGTTTTGGCTTTAGATTGTAGCTCATTTATTTGGAAAAATTGTGAGGTGTGCGATTGAGAACTTGGTGATGTTTGACGATAAGCTACTTCTCTACGAGAGTCTTGGTCAAAGCTTTGGGGTGTTAGACATTGTTCAACTAGTAAGCGGAGATTTAGATGACAAAACTTTGGCATATCATCTAGAAAGCTTTCAGGAATAAATTCATAACTCCCCTCTTCTAAGTTCAGAAATGACTCCAGAACTTCTAGCGCCAATTGCTCTATCAGCATTGCTGCTTGAGAAGGACTAATATATTTCTGATTGACTAACCAACAAATAGCTAGATAATCTGGATTCGGTATTGCCTGATTTTCAATACCAGTTTCAAATATTGCCCGCAACTGGTCTTTGATTCCGTGAGGGAGAGTAGAAATTTCCTGACTCAAGCACTGCAAATTTCTGTAGAGCGGCTCAAACATTTTCTCTGAGTAGCAGGCATAAATTAGTTTACCCTCGTCCACATATATTGACCAAGAGCCTGATGTACTAAACACTTGTAAACAACCAGTAACCGACTTACCAGTGATTTTTTTTAACAAAGGTAGAGGCTGAAGCTTTTGGAAAAATCTGTATCTACTAATTGGAAGTGTCTTCATTGGAATTGCTTTGGAATAAAATTAATATTTGCAGGCAAAATTAGTGAATTACCTTTTCGGAATTCACTGCGACTTTGTTAGAAGCATTGTCAAGATAAATATAGTGGTCACAATTGAGTTAGTACAGAGATTCCACACCCCCCAACTCTTAATTCACCAATCTCTGTTAAGCTATAATCCGCGAGTTACAACTAAACCAATTCATGCTACTGACCAATAGCAAAATTGCCCGACTAGTTGCCAGGATATAGTATTTCAAAAATTAGATTGGTTTTCTGTATCTTTAGCTAATCTAGCCAATCTAACAGTAACTCAAGTGCCACCCATAGACAATTGGCTCTCGCCCATCAGTCACAAAAGCATCATTGTTATCCGTATTTTTCAGGCTAAAATGACAGATACTTTAGTTCTCTTGCAAAATTTTTTTTGCTCCCAATCCTAAAATCTGAAGCGCCCAAAATCTACTGTCATATAGACGTAAATGGTTCTAAATCAAGGCTTTTAGGCATTAAGTCCGCACTGATGAACTATGTTTTTGCAGCCGTGACGAAAGTGGTCGGGTACTTTTTTAAGAAGTTCATTCTTGAGGAAAACTCCTTCCATAGAAAAAGTATGATTAAAAACTAAGCATTTAAAAAACTCAATGTCTTACTTAGGTTTGTGATTGTAGAGTAACTCTTAGTGTTGGGATTGGGCAAAATTATCGCACAACAAGAATGGTAAACCTCCGGACAAGGATGAGTCAGCTGATAATTGTCGCCATGATGGTGTGTAGTGAGATGCACAGGCGGACAAATCAGTAGAAGGGAATCTCTTCATAAGTACTGCAAACGGGTTCTAATGTTGTGTGGGGCTGGGGCTAAATAGTCACCTGCACAATTTAGAGTGACAAATTCAAGAATTTACAGCGAAATTCTTGATTGGTAGTAAATACCTGCAAAATAGCTGTTTTCAACTAGATGGTAGATAACAAGCAAAGTACTCACTAAAATTCAGGTTACTATAATTTTCAAAAAAAGTTAGCAGAAATATATAAACTTCATGATAAATCAGTAAAGTAAACATGAAAACTAATTAATAGCATCTTCTAGAAAATTGTCATAAATATTTATTTGTTTGGATATCCGGGAAGGCTGAAAATGTACAGTAAAAGATAATTGTAGATGCTTATTTAATTACACTTATAAATGAGTGAATCATTTTACAGTAGCAATTTACCCGAAATATCTCAAGTTTTAAAAGTCACAAATACAAAACTGTACGCATAGCCCATATATGTAGCAAAAAGACGCAAAGAAATTCTTTGCGTCTTTGGCGTGAGATTTATAATTAGACATTCTCACTGTTATATTTCTCCATCGACTTAAACTTGCTCCCGCCAGCACCAGCTTAAAAGCGTGCCACATGCCATCAGCTTCACTACTTCCAGTAGCCAATAACCACCGTGCAGTAAATTCATTGTCGATGGAATAGCAGCAGCAGTTTCAAATAGGTTGAGTTGAACTCCTATGGCGCACATCTGCGGAGTTAAGAAATAGGTGTCAAGCATAGCTATAGTTAGCAACAGCCCAGATAAAACAATACTACCAATACGCCAGTGATATTGAGTTTTTCCTAAAGCTAGCGCCCCTGTCAATACGATCGCAGCGGATAATAATTCCATCCGATTGAAGTTCCAAAAAATCGTATAGCCTGCTGTCGTAAAACCAGCTTGGTTCATCATCCCAGAAAGATAAAGACTAGGCATAATTACCCAGTCTAACACTAGACTTGCACTGAGCCAAAAGCCCAAAGTCAATATGATTGCAGTTTGCCAAATTGGTCGTTTGAATTCAAGGTTAGAAATAGCAGTCATAAAATAATTGCGTGTGTTGTATTTCTTAGTTTCTAACTTTACTAGCAGTTTGACAAGAAATATCAACTAACCTTTACAAAGCGATCGCTACTTAATTATGAACTCAATCCCAAGATTTTTTAAACTTAGTTGAGAAATATTAAGATTTTATAAAAAGTAATTTAAATAGATTTTATCTGTTAGAAATACTCAATTTTTTATATCACAAGTAACTAAGCGATTGCACAGTCCCACCACATCGAAGGGAAAGTCAGTTCAGAAATCAAATTAGATTCCTATATCTTATTTTTGGAAATATGTCGCTCAATATACTTCTGACTGCCCATTTTTCCTAACTTATTAAAAAATGGGTGAACTGGGAGTAATGTACTAGAAATTGAAGAAGGCAGAAGGCAGAGGGCAGAGGGCAGAAGGTTCAATTTAGAAGGGGATTCAAACCCCTCCTAAATTGAGGCCACCAAATTGAAAATTTGGTGGGGGTCTTAAACCCTTGTTCCCTTCGGTCACGGGCTTCTTGACACGAGTCAGAATTCCCTTCTGCCTTCTGCCTCCTGCCCCCTGCCTTTCCCGATAAATAGTAAATCTGCGATCACCCCCCATTTTCCTCTAATAATTTAATTGGGGCGATCGGACTGATATATTTCCTCTCTACGAGACGCTGAACCCAAACGCTTGATGGGTGCGGCGTAGCTTGCCGCCGTAGGCACATAACCCATATATAAAGAGACGCTGCTCGCGTTCGCTTGAATCAGGAGAGCGATCGCAATCAAATTACTTTGGTCGCCACTGTACCTAATACTGTCCCCAAACGACTAGTTCTTTTTGGGAATGTTTCAACTGGAGGAGTGAAGCAAAGTTTGGTATTGAAACAACCGTATATCAAGCCCAACCCTTGATATACGTTACAAGACTTTACAATGTGTCCTATTGAGAAGGTATCCCGGCTGAACCCCAATTGGGAGAGCTATCACTTTTTTTGATTTTTTGTCCGTCTCTAAGTCATGACTATAACCATGATTTTAGTCATGGTTATAGTCATGACTTTTTTCTCTAGTGACTGACATAATAGCTTGCTTAAATATGCATATCTCGCGTAAAGGATTTCGTGAAATGTCTATGAAATTTGGTATTTCTAGTTTAGAACAAACGTTGGGATATGTGACTGAAGCTGCACTTGAAGTATTCAGTCCTAATCATGACAGCTATCCAGCAATTGGCGTACAACCTTTTTCTGGCGAACCTTGGAAAGAGGGTAAGCATCACGGGAAACACAACCATCATTAATCTGTTAATACCAACTAGATTTGAACCTCGCATGACTTTTAGTCATGCGATTCCTGCTTCAATGATCTGAGCCTGAATTACTCCAGGTCTTACAAGTTCTCCACAGGCGTTTAGAGCATCCCTAGCACCGACGGCTGCTGTCTTGAAAAGTCTCTTTGCTGCTGGGGATACCCCAGCAGTATTAATACCCCCGTTTTTCGCTGTTAAAATTCTCAACCCCTCACTCAGAATATTTAAACTTGCATTCAGGTCTCTCAATTTGTAATTACCACAGATAGGACAAGACCATTCACGCAGCTTTAAATCTTTAACTAATGGGTTAATAAAACCACAACAGTTACAAGTCTGAGACGAGGGGTAAAAAGTGCCAACTTTCTGCAAAATTCTGTCATGCCAGTTAGCTTTATATTCGAGCATTGTAACGAATTTTGACCAACTAGCGTCTGAAATACTCAAAGCTAATTTATGGTTCTTTACCATATTAGCAACTCGTAAATCCTGTCTACGACACGCTCCGCGAACGATACAGATAATAGACATCTCCAGAAATTAAATATGCGTTATCCAGAGTCCTTGTAGAGACGTAGCACTGCTACGTCTCTACATTCATTTTCGGAGATGTCTAATAGTTTCTGGTTTGGAGCAAAGCCTTGCCGAGATGTCACTAGCAGCAAGCTTTGCTACTTCTAGAGCGTCGTGCATGATGTAGGTCATTGCTCCATCTCTAGTACCAGCAAGGCGTATTAATTTATTATTTCACTTCTATTGCCAGAGCGATCGCCTTTAGAAAATTCTTAGATAAAATGCTTTGAGGAGCGTAGCTTGCCGCTGTAGGCATCGCCCTCCTAAAATTCAAGCTAACGCGCAGAGCGTCTCGTAGAGAATCAAAGTTGTACCTCAAGAGCGATCGCTATCCTATAAAGTGGTTTTAACTCATCCCCCAGCTTCAAGCCGGGGGGAAATCGAAGTCATTAGTCATTAGCACCAATAACTAATGACTAAATCGGCGGGCGGCTATCCCGGACACCCCTCTTGTTGGGATGGGATTCCCGCCGATTTTCGTTGATGAGCCTGGGTCAGACAATATGAGTAAGATTTGCTTGGGGAATCCCTATCCAAATCCTAATACCCAGTTCAATCTAATTTTTGATCTAGGAGAAAAACTTGAAAAATAAAGTAACTTCTGTTTTAGACAAAGAACGAACCATTGCACAGCCTAGATTTAATCGTTGGCTAATTCCTCCAGCAGCATTAGCAATACACTTGTGCATCGGACAAGTGTATGCGTTTAGTGTGTTCAACTTGCCAATGACCAAACTTATCGGCATTACCCAATCAGCACCGACTGATTGGAACTTACCGACTCTCGGCTGGATATTTTCTAGTGCGATTGCCTTTCTAGGGATTTCTGCGGCTCTATTTGGCAAATGGGTTGAAAAACAAGGCCCCCGCAAAGCAATGTTTGTTGCAACACTCTGCTTTAGCGGCGGCTTCTTTATTTCTGCTTTTGGAGTGTATTTACATCAGATTGTACTTGTTTATCTTGGTTACGGTGTATTAGGCGGTATTGGCTTAGGTATTGGCTATATTTCTCCTGTCTCGACGTTAATTAAATGGTTTCCCGACCGTCCAGGGATGGCAACAGGGATGGCAATTATGGGATTTGGTGGCGGAGCGATCATTGGTTCGCCACTCGCGGTAGCACTGATGGAGCATTTTAAATCTTCCACCTCTGTCGGGGTATGGCAAACATTTGTGGTTATGGGTGTAATTTACTTTTGTCTGATGATGTGTGGTGTCTTCTTTGTACGTATTGCACCACCTACTTGGCAACCCCCACACTACACACCACCTACTCAACCCCAAAAGTTGGTAACAACGTCAAATATTACTGCTGATAACGCAATTAAAACACCGCAATTCTGGTTGTTATGGATTGTATTATGTACAAACGTCACCGCCGGAATTGGTGTTTTAAGCCAAGCTTCGCCCATGATTCAGGAAATCTTTAAGGTTTCTCCCTCAGTCGGTGCTGGATTTGTCGTGCTGTTAAGCTTGTTTAATTTGGTTGGTCGGTTTTTCTGGTCATCTTTATCAGACTACATTGGCAGGAAACAAACCTATATGATTTTCTTTGGTTTAGGCATACTTTTGTATGCTTCAATTCCGACAATTGGCGAACTTGGGAATATTCTACTGTTTTACATCGGTTTTTGTATCATTTTGACCATGTATGGTGGTGGATTTGCCACCATTCCTGCTTATCTGCGTGATTTATTTGGAACAATGCAGGTTGGCGCTATTCATGGACGGTTGCTCACGGCATGGTCTGTCGCAGGTGTTATCGGCCCAGTTCTTGTAAATTACATCCGCGAGTTTCAGATCAATCATGGGATACCGAAAGCTCAAGCCTATACAGTGACGAGGAAATCTCAACGAAACAAAGCGATCGCCGCCATCACTGTGGGGAGTATGCTTCTCCGACTTAATTTGGAATTTTTAATTATTAAAATTAGTCTAATTTAGAGCAATAAATTTGAAATCCACTGTTACTTTTAAGTATCAAGCAATTACCATCAACATTATTTTTATTGATAAAATTTCTATCTAGATTGCTATTGCTGATTCTAAATAAAATCGTTATGAACAAGCCTGTACATACAAATATCAATATTATTAGGATAATATTAATTAAGTTCTTATCAGAAGATTTTCGGCTATAGTCTCCTGATTTTGATTGAATACAGACAGTTTTTCGCGACCAGAAATGCTCATCGAAATCATAGTAGCTCATTTTTATTCTTCTTTTAACCCAAAAAAATCTATTATTAGGAGTTACTAAATAAAATTAATATAGATAAGAAAAACCATAACTTTACCGGAATTATCAGATACTTGTTGAAAGCCGATATCCAATAGATTTTAGATTATTTAGTTTCTACCTCACATTATTAAAACTCTTTTATTGAAAAAAATATTCCTACAAAAGTCATAAATACATCCATGACGAAAGTCACCGTTCAAGCATACATAATATAAAAAAATAAAATCTCCACACTTAAGCCAAGGAATAAGGCTTACTCTAAAATTTCAGTACAAATATACTATATCTGACAAGAAGTTGATGTTATGAAAAAACATTCCAGCGATCGCCCAAAATACAAGCGTTCGCGAATAGCGTCTCGTTGGCGCAGCCTAAGAAGAGAAGAGAGGAAAAGTTGCAACCCAGTGCGTAAAACCCCATACTCAAGATGTATCCAGTATTAATCCCAATATTTGCTACAAAGCTAAATGTACAACTACAATCAGTCTTCTTTTTCCTCTCAGGCTTCAACCCCTGGTTCGCTGGAAATCCGACGCGGAAATTACTTTAACTATGTAGTCCCAAGTGGTTGGCGAGTGGTTGAGGATGGACAATTTGCCGTTGTCCTATTTTCCCCAGACAATGCTGCTTTGACGATTATGGTGGGGAATTCTGGACTGGCAGTAAACTACAACCCCTGGCAGTTCGTCTATGAGAAGCTTTTGGCAATGCAGCCCTATGACCTACGGATGAGCCAACCCCGCCAAGCTCAACCGATTGCTGGATGCACGGTTGCTTATGAGTTTGATTGCACATACATGTACAATGGTATACCCTATCAAGGAATAGCGAAGTGCAACGTTGCATATAGCTACAACCTGTGTACGATGGTGATGACTTGTGCAGCATCCCACCAATTACAGTGGGCTAATTATGCTTCATGGTTGCCACAAGTAGCATCTCAGGTTTCAGCAACCAATGGGGCAGCCTTCGGAATACAAGGGATTATGGCGCAGAACCTAGAAATCTCGCAAACTGAGGGGCAGAGGCACAGGGAATACCGCGAATGGTCTCAGCGTACCTGGGACGAGGTAAACCGCCAACGAGGTGAGTCTATAGATCGTCAAAACTTCCAATTTCGTGAGAATCTGGGCAATGTCACAACTTGGACAAACCCTTACGGTTATCCAACCGTCGAGTTACCAACAAACTACAACTACTATTGGATTAATCGTCAAGGACAAATATATGGTACTCTTGACTTCAGTGAAAATCCGAATGTCGGCTCAACTCAAGATTGGGTAAGGATGATTCGGTATCTGCCATAAACCTGAGAGAAATTGGATATTCCTTTAGGAAATGACAACGCAGCGCGGAATATTTGTGCAGTCAGGGTATCGACTGCTGGGTTAGGTGATGTCAGACTGGCTATGCCAGCAATCGCTGTTTGAGCCTAGAATCCCCCGAATTTAGCGAAGCGGATTCGGGGGAGTATGTCAATGGTGCAATCTCTATCTGAAGTTTGACCAGTTATTTTTCTTGAAATGTCCAGACTCCTTCATCCCAATCTGATTCTGTTGGGGGTGATTGTAACCAATGCTGACAACGCAGTAGGTGCAACATAGCAGCTTTGTCATGGTTATCAACTGCTAAAACTTTGGCAAACTCGGCTCTAGCAAAAGAAAACTGCCGCTTGAGGTAATACTCACGTCCTTTATGATAATGCTCAATCACTTGCAATTTTTCACTTTCAATCGGATTGGAACGCAAACCCAATAATTCATATATGGCTACTGGCTCATTTCTACCCTTAACACGAATGTAATCTAGTTCTCTAGCCCAAATTTGATCTTGGCATGGTTGAAAAGTGTTATGGCTAATAATAATATCGCAACCATACTGTTTACTGACACTCTCTAATCGAGAGCCAAGATTAACGCCATCACCAATAGCGGTAAATTCCATCCGCTTACTAGAGCCGATATTTCCACTAATCACGGTATCGGAGTTGATGCCAATGCCGATTTTAATTTTGGGCTTATCATCTGTATGGCGACGTTGATTAAATTCGTGCAGGCGATGGCGCATTTCTAAGGATGTTTGCACTGCCATCCAAGCGTGTTCTTCTAATGGTAGAGGAGAACCAAAGACAGCCATGATAGCGTCGCCGATGTATTTGTCGAGGGTGCCTTTATGTTTAAAGACTGCCTCCACCATTGATTCAAAATATTCATTGAGCATACTCACCACTTCTTCTGCTTCTAAGTTTTCTGTCAAAGTGGTGTAGCCGCGAATATCCGAAAATAATATCGAAACTTCTTTGCGATCGCCTCCTAGTTTAGCATCATCTAATTTCAGCAATTCTTCGGCTAATTCCTGGGTCATGTAGCGGTACATCGTACTCTTGAGCCGCTTTTCATCACTAATATCTTCCATCACCACCAGCGCCCCACGGACTTGCTCTTGGTCGCTAGCATCGGCAATTGTGTTAATCGATAAATTAATACTATGCTGTTCTGTACCAGTGGTTATGAGTGTGCGATCGGGGTAATATTGCTGGCGACCCTTTAAGTCAACTGCATGTAAAGCATCCTGATACCACTTGCTAAAGTCACCTTCTTTGATGCCAATGACATCATTAACTAATTTACCTTCTAAACGGTCATTTATTCCCAGCCCTAGCAAACGTTGGGCGCTTTCGTTGGCGGCGATAATTAACCCAGTTTTATCAGTGGAAACGACTCCATTGGAAAGACTACGCAGAATATCCCGTTGCATTTGTTCTTGTTGCTTGACTGTGGCAAACAACTGGGCATTTTGCAGCGCTACTCCCGCTTGAATATTAAAAGCTTCCATGAATTCTTCATCGTTGCGGTCAAAGCTAGCTTGGAAGCAGTCGGGAGCTTTGGGCCAATCAGCTGGATTATAAGGCGGAAAATCACCATTTTTCTTTTTATTTACGAGTTGGGTAACGCCAATCAGTTGTTGATCGGCATTAAACACTGGCATACAAAGTAAACTACAGGTGCGATAGCCATTTTGCTGGTCTAGTTGTTGGGCTGTTTCTGAGTCAGGATCGTAGTACAAATCAAAGCCAATATTCAGCTTCTTGCCAGAAGCCGCTACAATCCCAGCAAAGCCTTTACCTACGGGGACTCGCAACTCTTTCGTTGAACCATCATCCTGAGTGATTTTCGTCCACAATTCATGACGATCGCGGTCTATTAACCATAGTGTACTGCGATCGGCATTCATCAGTTCCTTGGCTTCATCCATCACTCGTTTCAGCGTGTCTTCTAAGTCGAGACTGCTTTGAGAGAGGGACTTAATTGCCTTCATCAGCGCCGCCACAGCTCTTTGTTTTTGGGTAGCTACATAAAAAGAGCGCGAAGACTCTAAAATCAGGCGAATTGAAGGGGCAAATTCTTGAAATAATTGTTCGTCAGCACAGCTAAAACCTCTGGTATCAATGCGCTCTGCAAGTGCAGCATCGTGGTTATTTCCAGATTTTAATTTATTCAGTAATTGTACTACTGCGACTAATTGCCCATGTTCATTTAAGAGTGGCAAAGCGAGCATGGTGTAGGTGCGATAGCCAGTTCTTTTTTCTTGTTCTTGGGCAAAATGCGATCGCGGATCGTTATAAAAATCAAAGGGAATATTGATAACTTCTTTAAAAGTGGCAACTTCACCACCAATGCCTTTATTAGCAGGGATGCGAATTTCTAAAGAGCGACCGCCCTCACCCTCAGCTAAAATTGACCAGAGTTCTTGTTTTTCTTCATCCAATAAAAATATCGTCGTCCGATCTGCCCCCAGTAATTCCCCGGTTTTTAAGGTAATCGAATGCAACATTTCTTGCAGAATGGTTTCAAACCCATGAGAATCCAGCATTGACAGGGTTTGATGGACAATCTGTAATTTTTGCTCGACATCCTGAACCACCTGTTTAAAAGTATCCTGAGTCAGGGGAGCAAGAAACGTAGAAAAAGTTCCTTGTCTTGTGGCAAGAGCACCCACAGGAGCAGAATTTGCTTGTAATTCGAGGTTTTCTTGGTTGTGAACACCAATAATCACATTAGTGGTCTCCCCACAACTTCCTTGATACGCTGACATAACTGGTATTTTATATAGCGGGATGAGATTTTAGATTTAACAATGAGATTAAATTTATGTAAGTGGTGTTAAAAGCAACAATTGCTCGACATTATCCATAGTTTAATCGCTTGTTCAGCCAGCGTCATCCTGTGAAGTTAGGCGGAAGTTGATTACTAACAAGCATGACTTGACCAAAACCCCTTCCCACTGATGATAAATAGAGGGTCAGACCCCTCATTTAAACGAGAAAACAATGTTTTTGACAAGCGATCGATTGTTAGTCTTACCTTGTAATTATGTTGTAGAGGCAGACAAATTAACATTGCCGTGTCTGTAGGGCATGGTCTATTTACTCGAATAATATAAGTAATTTTACTTATATTATATTAGGTCTAGCTCAACTGCTCTCTAGCGATCACGAACAATCACCCCATTCCCCCTTGTAGAGACGCGATTCATCGCGTCTTGTATTTGTGCGTTTTGTGCGTCTTGTAAATTTATCCAAATCCAAGAAGTACGATCGCTCCTAGTAAAACAGATATTGTAAACAGAATGGGAATGTCTATTTACGCGTATAACGATGCTTCACCCCAATAGGAAAATATTCGGAATCACCCATTGGGGCTAATGTAACTTGTGGTGTTTGATATTCTGGGGGAACATAATTAGCAAACTCGCTATTGAGGCGTAGCAGTTGTGAAAGAATAGAAGATGCGATCGCTTC
This sequence comes from Nostoc sp., assembly GCF_036917155.1. Taxonomy (GTDB): domain Bacteria; phylum Cyanobacteriota; class Cyanobacteriia; order Cyanobacteriales; family Nostocaceae; genus Nostoc. Next base: position 12,173 of record NZ_JBALDZ010000035.1, read on the forward strand.
TCTTCGATCTTCACTACCCTCTACCCCTGCTCCTAACTCCACAACTACAGATAAAAATCGATTCTTGTCTGCATCTTCCTTCACCTGCAACACAAATTTACCCGTTACCCATTCTTGAATTACTGGTTGTTCTAATCCCACCGTCACATTTTCGGGATAGATATTTGCGCCAAAGTAAGAAACTGTAAAATTAGAACGACCGAAGACATAAACAAAAGGTAGCTGATGAATACCTCTAGCTGATTGTTGAGTGTCAGAATGGAGATATTCAAGCGGGTTAAATCCCCATTCAGCCAAAAATTGTAGCATGGTATCATAACTAATAATTCCGCCAGTATCTAAGATGTCATAACGCACTAAGGGAATACCGTTATCTCCCGAAAACAACAATCCACCATTTTGAACTTCAAAAAAGCGACTGCAAGGATCGTATTGTACTAATGTGGGTAAACGCGATTCTCCAAATAAAGCTCTCGCTGCATCAGGATTTTCTGCCAAAAAACGGCGAATACAGATACTTAACGGTGTTTCATTACCTAAAACTCCCGCATCCGCAGTGCCGTAAAGTGATGCAAAATCATAGCAAGGATTTTGTGAACCAACTCTTTCGCCAACTAAACTCCGCCATTCTTCACTAAATACTTCTCCCGCCATCACTAATTTAATCTGATATTGCTGCCACTCCACATCACGGGTGATACCAGTATCAATCACATCTTTCAAAAATGGCGGGTATCCTAATAACACCACTTGTTCAAATTCTGAACCTAGTTCTTGTACAACTCGCAATATTTCTTCTTTATTGTTACCAGGAGTAATTACAGTGATGAGATAACCTTTGCTAGCAAGATAACGACAGCAATTAGTGGTAAACATCCCACCTACCCAAGTGCCTAAAGTGAAACAAATCACTGCTAGGGTACGTCTAGTATCTGAGTAAAAACTATCGTGAAAAATCTGTTCAAAGCGTGTGGCTATTTGCAGTTCATCTGTGAAAAAACGAGGCCAAAATGTCGGTTTACCACTGGAACCTGATGAAGCAGCTATCATGTCACACGCTTCTAGTTGTCCGTTGTGGCACAAGTCAGCTAAGGGATAACGCAGGATATAATTTTGTTTAGCGATCGCTGGGAGTTTTTGAAACTCCTCCAAGGTTTGAATAGTTGCGGGATTAATTTCTCTTTCTGCTAAAAACGCCTTGTAGGCAGGTACATTAGCCGCTACATCGTGAAATAAACTCAAAACTGCCGAAGTTTGAGTGTTGAGATGCCGTTGCAGTAATGTTTCTAGGGGGGTAGACAAAAAATCTTCAAATGCTTTGATTACTTGCTGTTGTCTTGATTTCCGGTTCATGACCCTTGTTGTTTATCCTGAAGTAAAATCAACATCGTTAAAATAATTCGTAATTCGTAATACTCGCCATTCGCGTAGCGTCTCGTAGAGAAGGCGAGAAGCAAGCTACGTAATTCGTAATAACGCTCTCTAAAAGACGCTAAAAGCAAACGCGGACTCGCTAGCCTAATTCGTAGGATATCCGAAAATGGGGATAGGCGCGTTGTAGTTATTCAATAAAACCTTAATTTATCCTTCAGCACCATGCAGCTCTATTGCAGTAAACAACATACAAATAATGGTAGTAACCGCTTTTGTACCCATTGCGGTGAGCCATTACCTCTTGGTGTAGGACAGGTTGTAGATAATCGCTATCAAATTATCCGTCAATTAGGGCAGGGCGGTTTTGGACGCACCTATTTGGCTGAGGATATAAATAAATCCCATCAAACCTGTGTGCTGAAGGAATTTGCACCCCAAGTACAAGAACAACAAGATTTACAAAAAGCTCAAGAGTTATTTGAACGAGAAGCGAATGTTCTGAAAAAACTCCAGCATCCCCAGATTCCACGTTTTCATACCTCGCTACAAGTGAAAATAGGCGCTAAAGATTTTTTCTTTCTCGTGCAAGATTATGTGGATGGGGATAATTACTACCAGTTATTAGAACAGCGTGAAAGTCAAGGCCAAACTTTTAGTGAAGAGGAAGTAATCACCCTCCTGCAACAAATTTTACCTGTGTTATCCTACATCCACTCGCAAGATGTCGTTCACCGTGATATCTCTCCTGATAACTTGATTTGGCGGCGTTCTGATAATCTACCAGTGCTGATTGATTTTGGCGGTGTCAAGCAGTTGCCGGCTTCTCAAGGTTTTTGGCGCACCAAGTTGGTTGGAAATAACACTCTGCTGGGTAAAAAAGGCTACGCTCCAGAAGAACAACTACGGCAGGGACAAGCCTTTTTTAGCAGCGATTTATATTCTTTAGCTGTGACTGCATTAGTGTTGCTCACAGGTAAAGAACCACAAAAATTATACGACAGCTATCAGGGAATTTGGGGATGGGGAAAGGAAATCCGAGTTAGCCCGCAACTGGAAGCGGTGTTAAAAAAGATGCTAGCTTATAAACCGAGCGATCGCTATCAACGAGCCGAGCAAATCCTCAAAGATTTACCATCGCCAACTGCGACTAAATCCCCAGGTAATTATATTACTAGCAAGATTAAGACGATGGTAGTTGCTCCGGGAAGACAACGCGCCAGTGCTATTGTGAGTAGATTTCAGAGCAAAACGCAAGCAATTGTTAAACCGATGTCTTGGCCTGTTTGGATTCGCCCTTTTGTGATGAGTTTAGGGGGAACGGCTTTAGTGGGATTAACTTTAGCGGCGGGAAATGCAGCCATTCGGGCCGTAACTTCAATCACCATCCCATCAATTTCATTACCTTCATTACCGCAAATCCCCCACTTTCCAGGTGGTAAGCCAGTCAGCGAGAAAGGAAAAAATCACGATATCCAAGAAATTATCAGTCGTCGTCAACAGCTAGAAATTCCTGAAGGATTTTTTATTCGCTTTGTAGATGATTTATTTTATACAAAAAAACCAGAATTAAAGGGACGTAGCCTGACATCTAAACCTGAAGACGCTGGTTTACGAGATGAATGGTCTGGTGTCGCTGACGATTTATTGGATAAAATAGAACAGGCTGATATCAGTACAGCATCTCGTCGAAAACTGGGTAAATATACTGCACAAGATTACGAAACATGGAGACGACAAGCGCGATCGGGGCAGTTTGGGAATTATACAATCGATCAGCTGACCAAAGATACAAATGAAAAATTTGATCGGTTGTTTCCTGGTCAGCAGCGTGGGAAACTGAATCAACAGACTTTTGGTCAAATTTGGTATGCGATCGCAGCCGATCAAGTCAGTAAAGTACAATCTGGCAAGTAAGGGGATTGGGGACTGGGGATTGGGGATTGGGGATTGGGGACTGGGGACTGGGGATTGGGGATTGGGGACTGGGGATTGGGGACTGGGGACTGGGGATTGGGGATTGGGGACTGGGGACTGGGGACTGGGGAAGAGTCACAAATAACTAATGACTAAGGACTAATGACTAAGGACCAATGACCAATGACTAATAACTAATGACTAAAATATATTGTTCTAAAGGACATGAAAATTCCCCAGGTAGTCGCTTTTGTCTCCAGTGTGGTGAAAAATTGTCGGGTGCGTCCATGAGTTATAGTATCCAACCAGGATTAACTTTAGGCGATCGCTATGTAATTGTACGTCAAATTGGCCAAGGTGGCTTTGGACGTACTTATTTAGCTGAAGATGTCAACCGTTTCCGCGAACTTTGTGTTTTAAAAGAATTTTCTCCCCAAGTTCAAACCGCTTACGTTGTCCAAAAAGCTGAAGAACTGTTTGAGAGAGAGGCGAGTGTTCTATATAAATTGCAACATCCCCAAATTCCACGCTTCCGAGAACTACTGCGGCTGACTTTAGGGGGCAAAGAATATCTGTTTTTGGTACAAGATTATGTCGAAGGGGAAACTTATAACTCGTTGTTAAATGCTCGCATACAACAGGGTTTGCGCTTTACGGAGGTGGAAGTCCGCCAATTGTTGCAGCAAATTTTGCCAGTGTTGGAATATATTCACTCCATTGGCGTTATTCATCGAGATATTTCTCCAGATAACTTAATGCTTCGCACTGTTGACAAACTGCCAGTGTTAATTGATTTTGGCGGTGTCAAACAAGTGGTAGCAACCGTTGCTTCCGAATATTACCAACCTGGTATGGTTGCATCTTCCCCATCACCAACCCTATTGGGTAAAGTCGGATTTGCTCCCGCAGAACAGATGCAAACTGGGTTAGTATCTCCCCATAGCGACTTGTATGCTTTGGCCGCAACAATGTTGGTTTTACTGACAGGAAAACAACCCCAAGAATTAATTGATACCTATACTCTCAGTTGGCAGTGGCGGCGTGAAGTTAACCTGAGTCAAATTTTGGCACAAGTATTAGATAAAATGCTATCTGCCAGACCAGGCGATCGCTATCAATCAGCCCGTCAAGTACTCCAAGCTATCAACTCACCCCCAGCAAACTATCCCCCAACTCAATACCCCACTCCACCACAACCCACATCCGCCACCGTCGCCATCTCCCCACCTCCCCCATCCCCCTCATCTCCCCCATCTCCCCCCCCTCCCCCTTGGTGGACACCAACAAAAACCTTCCTAATAACGGTGCTAGCGGCTGGTAGTATTGGATTAATTTGGTGGGGAGTGACTGGCCGCGGCGATATCGGGGAAGTAAAACCTAATCCCACAGCCAGCCCAATTCCAACCAGTGAACAACCAACCGATCCTTTAGCGCAATATTCATCAGCAGAACGGCAGCGTAAAGAAAAATTAAGCGATCGCCGTCAACAGTTGGGTATTGACTCTAACTTCTACGTGAACTTGGTGAATCAAGTTTTTTGGGATAAAAATCCCAGTTTACGGGGACGCACTCTCAGCAATGGTTCTGAAGATGAGAGTTTGCGCGCAGAATGGGATAAAACCGCCTCAGAATTACTAGAAAAGCTTGCACCACTGAGTTCCAATGCCCGCCGACAACTGGGAAGTTACACAACTGCTGAACGCGATCACTGGAAAGTGGAAGTCAATAAAATCAACGTTGGTAGTCGTTCCTTATATGATTTGGGAGATGCTGCTTTTTTCAGTGTATTTCCTGAACAGCGGGGTAAAAATTTCCAAGGTCAGCCTATTGGACAAGTTTGGTATGGTTTTGTAAGCGATCAACTCAGCGCTATCCTTGCTGGTAGCACTTTCCAGAAACTTGTCTTTGATCCAGGTGCGATCGGCAAAACGGTTAACGGCACTCTTCAACCTGGCGGTGGTAAGGTATTTATTGCTGGACTTGCCAAAGACCAATTTCTGGACTTGAAACTACAAGGAAATTCTCAAGTTTTATTATCAGTCTATTCACCATCTGGCAAAATTCAATTTTTAGAAGATTCTACCAAGCGCAGTTTGTCAACTAAATTACCAGAAAACGGATTTTACGAGTTTGTCGTGGTTTCCACAGCAACAAAACCAGTAGATTATCAACTCACCATTACAGCAGAAACTCCCACACCAACGCCAACTTCCACCCCATCGACCACACCAACGCCTACAGAAACTCCCACGCCAACGCCAACTTCTACACCAACTCCCACAGAAACCCCCACTCCTACACCGACACCAACGCAGGAGGCAACACCCTAGTACGCAAGGCGGAATTCAAATTTTAAAACATCCTCTAAAACCTATGTAGAGACGTTATATGTAACGTCTCTACATTCATTTTCATTCCTATGTCTAATAGATAGGACATACGCCCTGCTAGTCTGTCAAATTCATTTTGACGGTTAGAGAGATGCGATAAATCTAGAGAGACGCGATAAATCGCCGTCTCTACAGGGAATTTGACAGACTACTACCTACTTTTATCGTTCACTCTGCACCTTCAATTGGTGCAAAACCTTGGCGCTGAATATTTTCTGTAACCGCGCGTGGTTCCAAGAATTGCAGCAGGTAATCAGGGCCGCCTGCTTTAGAACCTACTCCAGAAAGTTTGAATCCACCAAAGGGTTGCCGTCCAACGATCGCTCCGGTAATATTGCGGTTAATGTACAAATTCCCGACTTCAAATTCTGTCTGCGCCTGTTGAATGTGCGAAGGTGTTCGAGAATAAAGTCCTCCAGTTAAGGCGTAGTTTGTCCCGTTAGCGACTGTTAGCGCTTCCTGGAAATCTTTCACCCGAATTACCGCCAGTACAGGGCCAAAAATTTCTTGCTGGGAAATTATCGCATTTGGCAATACTTCACTAAAAATGACTGGCCCGATAAAATATCCTTGTTCGGGTGCTGGTAATTCCAATGCTAGTTGTGCTTCTGCCTTACCCTTCTCAATATACTCGCGGATGCGATCGCGGGCATTAGCATCAATTACTGGCCCAACTTGGGTACTCGGTAACTCTGCTTCCCCAATGTTCAAGGATTTTGTCGCTTCCACCAACCGTTGTATAAAGGCATCATAAATTGGTTGCAACACAATCACCCTGGAAGCAGCAGAACATTTTTGTCCACTGTAACCAAATGCCGATTGCACTACCCCGACAACAGCCTGGTCTAAATCAGCACTTTCATCGACAATAATGGCGTTTTTGCCACCCATTTCCGCAATCACCCGCTTTATATGCTTTTGCCCGGGTTTCAAAGTTGCCGCTTCTGCGTAAATTCTACATCCGACTTCCTGGGAACCCGTAAAAGCAATTACATGAGTATCTGGATGATTTACCAAATAAGCCCCAACTTGGGAACCTTTACCCGGTACGTATTGAAATACACCTTTGGGGAAACCAGCCTCGATCAAAATTTCTGTGAGTTTTGCCGTAATTACAGAAGATGTTTCCGCAGGTTTGAGGAGAGTGCAATTGCCTGAAACCAAAGCTGCGACAGTCATTCCACAAGCGATTGCTAGCGGGAAATTCCAGGGAGAAATCACTACAGCAATACCCCGTGGCTGGTAAATATAACGATTAGTTTCACCGGCAATGTCGTAATTCACACCTTCGTCTAACCGTTCTATCTCGTCAGCGTAGTATCGACAGAAGTCTATCGCTTCCGAAACCTCTCCATCAGCTTCCTTAACTGGTTTACCAACTTCCAAAACTATCCAAACTGAAAGTTCGGCGCGGCGTTCCTCCAGTAAATCACCCGCTTTCCGCAAAATATCAGCGCGTTGTTTGGCTGGTGTTTTCTTCCACCCAGGAAACGCCGCTTTCGCAGCTTGCATCGCCTGTTCCGCCTGTTCAACGCTAATCAACCCAACTTTACCAATTACCTCACTGAAATTAGAAGGATTGAGAGAATCAACAAATTCTGGTGTATTGACATACTCGCCATTAATTAGAGGTAAATAAGTTTTACCCAGCTGTTGGCGAACGTTTTGGAAAGCTTGCGCCGCCTTTGTTCTCACATCTTTCTGGGCGTAATCGGTATCAGCCGCACCGGGGAAATGAGAGTTAGGAGTTTGGAGAGACGCGATTAATCGCGTCTGTACGTTAGGAGTTAAAGAGTTTTTTTCTTCTTTGACAATTGGCGGCGCTAATAATTCTTCAATTGGTCGATTTTCGAGATTTTGCCGTAAAAAAGAACTATTAGCTGTATTTTCCAACAACCGCCGAATTAAATACGCCATTCCAGGTAATAATTCACCGTAGGGACAGTAAACTCTTACCCGATAACCCCTGTCAACCAACGCCTTGGCAACTTTATCACCCATCCCATAGAGGACTTGCAATTCAAATCGACGGCGAGGGACATTTAAACTTTCAGCGATGGCAATAGCGCGAGAGTGCGATCGCACATTATGGCTACCAATGGCAGAATAGACATATTGATGATTTTCTAACAACAACTGAGTGATGGTTTCAAAGTTCGCATCAGTTGCCGCTTTATCGTTGTAAACTGGCTGTTTCCAATGCTTTTGGGCTGCTTTGATCGTTTCCTGATCCCAATATGCGCCTTTCACTAAACGGATAGTTAGCGGATAACCGCGCTGTTTCAACCAAGAAATTACGTCTTTGACATCTTGCTCGCTATCACGCAGATATGCTTGAATTGTGATGCCAATATCTGTACGTTGCCGAAACTCTTCTTCGAGTAACAGTTTTTTCAGAATGCTGAGAGTTATATCCTTATAGGCATACTGTTCCATATCAAAATGCACAGCTGCGCCCAACTCTTTAGCACGACGTAAGAGAATACGAATGCGATCGCTAACTCGCTCCTCACTACCTTTAGCATCTAATGGGTCAAATTGGGAATAAAACGCCGTTAATTTAACAGAAACTTGAACTTTTGGGATTGCTTCACCATCAGCCTCATCAATAGCCGGGATAGCTGACCAATTCTTCGATGCTTCCACCAATTGTTGCATTAATTCTAGATAGCGTTCTAGATAAGACTGCGCTTCGGGTTCGGTAATCACGGCTTCACCAAGTAAGTCGATGGTGAAAGCCATTTTTTCTTTTCGCAGTCGTTCAACTGTTTTGATGACTTGTTTAATATTTTCCCCAGAAATATATTTATGGGCAAGAGTCTCAACCGCTGTACCAACGGTTGTAGCAGCAACTTGTCCTGGTACAGAGTCGGGATTAGCAAAGTTTAGCATCCCCTTCAAAGCTGCCGGTAATTCTACAGATTCATCGCCGAGATATTCTTGTAAATGTGAGGCAATTTCTGATTTACTGTGTAAAGCAGGTAGTGTATCTATAAAGCGAAATAGTTGCACCCGCAAGCCAGGATTACTCATCGCCCAAGCTAGTAATTTATCATCCCAGCGCATTTGATCCCGCAGGGAAGAAAAAAACGAACGATTTTCCTGGGTTGCTGCTAGAAGTTGTTTAGCAATTTCTTGGGTTTTAGCTTCGTAGGTGCTTGTTTGTACTTGTAATACCACTGATAATAAACTCCGTTAATCAAGGCAAGGCTTTTTTTATAAAGCCTGTGTCTTCTATTTTGACGCTTTCATTTCGCAGTCACCATATTTAGGGGGATGAGGGGGATGAGGGAGAAGTTGTAGTAAATCTTTCCCCAATGCCCAATTCAATAACAAATGTTATCCTTTTGTTGATCTATTTCTAACTTGATAGACAGATGTTGCAACACAAGAGATTAGCTCAGTCATACTAAGAGCGTCAATACTACATTTATGCCTACAGAAAACCTTACGCATATTTTATTTTCTAACTGGCAACACACACTCCAACCCTTTGGCGTTGACCAGGTAGCGGCTGATAAAGCCTTTAATCTTTTGGTTGCAGCTTACTCTACCCCTGGTCGCTACTACCATACACTGAAACACATCGATCATGTCCTCAACACAATTCAGATTTTGCAAGGCTACACCAATAACGTAGCAGCTGTGCAACTAGCTGCCTGGTTTCACGATGTAGTGTATGACTCTCAAGCTCAAGATAATGAAGAACGAAGTGCAGACTATGCTTCTGAATTGCTGAGTAATTTGGGTATTCCAGAAATTATCATCACTACTGTCACCCATCTCATTCTGAACACTAAACACCACCAAGCTGCGGTGAATGATTATGACAGCCAAGTTTTACTGGATGCAGATTTAGCGATTTTGGCTACTGACCCAGTGCAGTATGGAGAATACACCTATGGTATTCGCCAGGAATATGCGTGGGTAGCAGAAAAAAATTATATCACAGGTCGTCAGCAGGTTTTAGAGGGATTTTTAAAGCGATCGCGTATCTACTTTACGCCTTTAATGTTAGAGTTCGCTGAACCATGTGCCCGTGGCAATATCCAGGGAGAAATTCAGTCTTTATTATCTGGTTAGTTTGACAGCGATTCTTATGTTGGATCTCGTAGAGAAGCCCCTAAATTCATTTATGGAACGAAATAAAAACATTTATTTCAAGACGCGTAGCGCGAGAAATAAATGTTTTTATCAAATCCCCTCAATTTATTTATGGGGATTATCTTTTTACTTTTTACTTTTTACTTTTTACGAAAAAGATAAGGTTCAAAGCCGTACTTCGTCCCGCTACGCGCTTTCGCCCGCAAGTGGCGCGATAGCTCCCTTGCTCC
>NZ_JBALDZ010000037.1:0-39024 GCF_036917155.1 Nostoc sp.
CATCAGTTCGGGGGTGGGATTCGTCACCGCCCCGACATTCTTCCCATCGCCGCCATAAGAGGACGGCGTGGGGCTGCTGTCGGAAATAGCTCAAACCACTGCTCTGAAACAGCATCAGCTTGCTTTTTTAATATTTTAGGAGCAAAAGTAATTTATGTACATCTTCATGCAGAATTGGTATTAGACGTTAGACATTTCCAAAAATTAATTCTGCGTTGCTCAAAATCCTTGGTAGGGACAATTCATGAATTGTCCCTACGTCATTTTCGGAGATGTCTATTGTGAACTATGGTGACAGCATAAGTTATTGCTGTTGTATCTGTTTTTGTACCCAAATCCGAAAAGCTTTGAGCGTTGCATTTCTGCCTGCTGTTATACTTTGCTCTAAATGTTGGGGAATTGCTTCAATTAGTGAGAAGAGAGGAAAATTTAGGCTTTGCTGAGATTCTACATAATGTCCGTCTTGCAAAATATTAATTTGGAGTTTTCCTCGATCGAAACGCCAAAGCTCAGGCACTTTTAGCGCTTCATAAATATTAGGATGAGTGCGAGAAGTAATATCAATTTCTAGAGCTAAATCTGGAGGAGGATCTACTGCTAAATCTAGCCGCTTCTTGCCGCGAATCTTAGATTCATTTTTGATATAGAAACACTGATCGGGTTCTATACCTTGAACCATTGCTTGGTTTTTGAAAGTAGTAGAACCAAGGCATCTAAACTCAATGTCTAATTCTTCCAAAAGAGCTTTGACTAAATCGCTAATAATTTCTTTATCGTCTTCATGTTCTGGCAGTGGGGCCATAATCTCCAGTATTCCCCGATCATAAGCAATTCGTGCTGCTCGGTGTTCCCCTAAATCTTCTAGAATTGCTTCCAATTCCTTCCAGGTTACATCTCGCAATAGCACTCTTTGTCCTGGTGGAACATGGATGCGCTTTAATTCCAACAACATCATTTCCACTCCTAGTAGCTGAAACCTAAATTTAGCTTACTCTAGTTGACTAATGCGCTGCGACAATTTTGCTGCTTCATGGCTAGTGTATACTGGGGCGATCGCTCCAAAAAACCAGAGTAAAGAAAAAACCTCTGGAATTCCCAGAGGTTTTGGTTCCTGATTTAGTTTCTACTTGTTACTCCAATTTCTCCTCAGTCATTTCCTGATAATCAAAAAAAATTATTTGAACAACAAGATCCCCGACTTCTCTAAGAAGTCGGGGATCTAAGCCTTGCGATTTTATTTGTATATTGAGTCTCAAACTATCTACGCGATTAATTCTTCGCCTGTGGCTGCGAACCAGGAATCGTTACATCTATTGGTGTCACCTTTGCTGCTAGCTGTGTCAATGGTGGTTGAATGGCGGTTTGATTCCCCACTACTAGAGTCACGATCTTTTCTGGCTTGAGGTATTCTCGTGCTACCCGTTGGACATCGGCTGCTGTGGTGGCAGCGACGGCTTTTTGATAGCGAAAGAGAAAATCAGCAGGATAGCCATAATATTCGTATCGCATCAACCGAGATAAAGTTTGGCTGGGATCTTGAAAGTTGAACACAAAGGAGTTGAGTGTAGACTCTTTAGCAAAAGCTAGTTCTTTTGCTGTCACTCTTTGAGTTTGGGTACGCTTGATTTCAGCTTGTAAAGCTTTGACAAACTGGACGGTAGCATCCGATCGCGTTTGTCCACCAGCAACAAAGATGCCAGGATAATCGTAGCGGGGACTCCACTGCCCGTAGACAGAGTAAGCCAAACCTTGACGCGATCGCAATTCATTAAATAAGCGTCCACCAAATCCATTTAACACCCCATTTAATACATCCAGCGCCGCATAATCGGGATTGTCGAAACGTCCGCCTAAATGTCCCAGAAGCACACTACTTTGCGTTAGTTGTGGCTGGTTGACAAAAAATACTCCACCTGTATTAGCTGACAAAACCTTTGGTAATGTGGGTTTAGCAATACCTGGATTACGCTGCCAATCGCCAAACTTAGCTTGAATGAGCGATCGCATTTTCTTACTATCAAAATCGCCCACAATCCCCAAAATTATATTATTGGGGTGAAAATATTGCTGATAAAACTTGAGCAAATCCTCACGCTCAACCTTATCTACCGTTGCATACTCAATGGTGCGAGAGTACGGGCTATCTTTGCCATAGATCAATTTTTTAAATTCCCGACTAGCAATCCCATCTGGATTGTCATTACGACGGGCAATGCCACCCTTGGCTTGTGTCTTAGCTAAGTCTAGCTTTTCTTGAGCAAATACAGGCGATCGCAGCACCTCGGCAAACAGCCCAAACACCGTTTCTAAATCTTCGCTGAGTGCGTCAAAGCTAGCACCACCAGAAGCCTCACCAATACTAGCTTCTACAGATGCCGCTCGTTGTTCTAATATTTCGTTGAGTTCATCAGCCGAATGCTGCTTAGTTCCTCCAGTTCGCATTACCGCGCCTGTAAAACCAGCCAACCCGACTTTCTCCGGTGGTTCTAAGCGATTCCCTGTGCGTACAAACGCCGTTCCATTCACCAACGGTAACTCATGATCCTCCATCAAATAGACAACCAAGCCATTTTGCAGCACAAACCGTTCATACTTAGGTAACTTAATCTCAGGTAGCGGTGGCAGTTGCAACTCTGTATAATGCTTTGCCTCAGTCGTCGCCGCCAGAGAAAAATTACAAGTTAAAAGTAAACACGCAAAAACAGCAACCAAAGCATAAATCAGCCCCTTCTTATTTTGAATTTTCAACCCTATCTGCCTTTTCCCTTTTACCTTGTATCTCTGCATATCTCTCTTCCTTTGCGCCCTTTGCGGTTCGTTTCTCATGCTTCTTTCGACAACAACTTCCCAATCGTGCGATTTTCTGGCGTAAACGTCTCCTTTGCCACTCGCACAATATCAGTCGTCGTCACGGCTGCAATATCATCCAACTGCTTAAACAAATTCCGCCAAGAGCCAGTTTTCACCTCATATTCCAATAATTGTTGAGCCATCCCCGTATTAGAATCGAGGGTACGTAACAAACCTGCCCGTGCTTGGGTTTTCACCCGTTCTAAATCAGCCGTTGCTACAGGCTCAGTTTTTAATTTGTCAATTTCTTGCCGCAAAGCCACCGCCAACTCATCAACTGTATGACCAGGAGCCGTGAGAGCATAGAAAAATATCAGATTTGGGTACTTATCTCCAGGAAATCCGCTATAACCTTGGGCACTTAGCGCCAAACGCTGCTTTTCTACCAAAGACTTATATAGCCGCGACGTGCGCCCATCACTTAATAAACTGCCAATAATTTCATAGATTGCATTATCTGGATGAGTCACAGCCGGACGGTGATAACCTTCTAAATACCAGGGTTGAGAAGATAGCTGTAAAGTAACTTCCCGTGTTTGTTTTTGTGGCGGTTCCACCGGAATTTTTTCCACAGCTTTGGTTTTTGCTTGAAAGCGGCCAAAATAAGTTTGTGCCAGTTTTTTCACTTCAGCCGGATTGACATCTCCGACAATAGCAATGGTCAAATTACTTGGTACGTAGTGAGTATCAAAAAACTCCTGGACATCTTCTGGTGTTAGATTGCGAATATCTTCGTCATAACCAATCACCGGACGCCTATAGGGATGGACTTTGTAAGCCGTATCGATAAATTTTTCCGACATCAATCCAATGGGGGAATTCTCCACCCGCATCCGTCGTTCTTCTAAAATTACATCTTTCTCTTTATAAAACTCACGACGAATTACCGGATCGAGAAATCGTTCCGACTCCAGCGACATCCAAAGTTCTAGCTTATTGGCAGGAAAGCTATAAAAATAACGAGTGGCTTCAGTAGAAGTATTGGCATTTAAACCCACACCTCCCGCTTGTTCGACAATTTGCCCCAACTCGTTTTGCTTGACTAGCTTGGCTGCTTGCGATTCCACTTGCTTAAACTCAGTTTCTAACCGAGAAACCTCATCTTTTTTGCCATCGGCTTTCGCGGTTTTAATTTGGGCATTCAACTTCTCTAAGGCTTCTAGTAGCGGTTTTTCTTTTTTGTAGTCTTGTGTACCGATGCGCGTCGTACCTTTAAACGCCAAATGTTCGAGAAAGTGAGCTACACCAGTTTTGCCATCTACCTCATCGACACCACCAACATTTGCATAGGTAAGAAAAGAAACCACAGGCGCTTGATGCCGTTCCAAGACGATGAATTTCAAACCATTGTCGAGGCGAAACTCCGTTAACTGCTTGATGACTCGATCTAGATAAGGTTGGATGGAACTTTGAACTGGCGGGGTTTGAGTTTTGGTTTCTTGAGGAGGAGGTACTGTCTGAGTTTGAGCTAGAGCAACTTCTGGTAGCAATCCCCACGAGAAGATAATCCAAGTCAACAAAGCGATCGACAACCGCCGCAATATGACAGATACTCGATCTGACCAATCCAAAATCCCCAATTTAAAATCCAAAATTGACCGACTGCTCTGGCTCATAAGCGAAAATTACGATAAAGTTACATTACCTAAAAAACAGGATACTTAGCAAAAGAGCGTTAATCTTGTATTGAGCTTTCAGTGGCTCTTTATGCTTGACGTTAGACAATAATGCTACAAATCCTGTTACGGATATCTAACCATAACTGTTATGCGAATTTTTAATTCTTCCCCACCTTCAGAAGCTCAGACGCGCACCCGGATTTTAGAGGCTGCACAACGGTTGTTTGCCTCTCAAGGATTTGACGGTACTACCACCCGCGATTTAGCACAAGCAGCAGGTGTAGCTGAAGGCACTCTATTTCGTCATTTTCCCAATAAAAAAGCAATTTTGGTGGAAGTAGCCACGAGTGGTTGGGTAGAGATTCTTACAGATTTGTTAACAGAATTAAGTGAAATGGGCAGCTATAAAGCCGTAGCTCAGGTGATGCGCCGCCGGATGTGGAATTTCCAAAAAAATGCCGATTTGATGCGCGTTTGTTTTATGGAGGTACAGTTTCACCCCGATTTACGCGATCGCATTCAATTAGAAGTCATTACCAAAATGACTGATGTGGGCGAAGCATTCTTTCAAACAGCAATGGATAAAGGCATTTATCGTCAAGGGGACGCCAAGCTAGTTGCAAAAGTTTTCTTAGGAATGTTTGTGATCGCAGGTTTTTCTAACAACACCCTCATCGAACCTGATGCCTCCCCCCAACAAATGCAGGAAATGGCCGAAGGACTTGCTGATATATTCCTGAATGGTGTCTTGGTTAAAGAGTGAGGAGTGAGGAGTGAGGAGTGAGGAGTGAGGAGTTATGAATTTTAACTCCAAACTCCAAACTCCAAACTCCAAACTCCAAACTCCTAACTCCTAACTCCAAACTCCAAACTCCAAACTCCAAACTCCAAACTCCAAACTCCTAACTCCTAACTCCAAACTCCTAACTCCAAACTCCAAACTCCTAACTCCAAACTCCTAACTCCAAACTCCAAACTCCAAACTCCTAACTCCAAACTCCAAACTCCAAACTCCTAACTCCAAACTCCAAATTCCTCACTCCTAACTCCAAACTCCAAATTCCTCACTCCTAACTCCTAACTCCTAACTCCTCACTCCAAATTCCTCACTCCTAACTCCTAACTCCTAACTCCTCACTCCTAACTAATTATTGTTTTCGCTTGCTGACTCCACTGTTGTACTAGCTCAATTGCTGGACACAAATCTCGGCGCTGCATTGTGGCTACTTGCAAGCGCATAATTTGTTGGTGCAATCTGTGAGTGGGAGTTTGAGCTAACTGCACCACAGAACCAATACCCGCATGAAGCAATAAACCACAATATTGTGTCCCTACGCTGGGAATACGCGCCAAGTCAGCTAAAGCCATCCATTTATTTACATACTGAAGATGAATCTGTAGTTTATTTGCTAATGCTAGTCTCGACTCTAGAGTTTTACCTTGTTTGAATAGCGCTACTGTGCTGGTAATTCCACAATTTTGCAGTTGAGATTGTTCTTCGTCGCTCAGTCCAGGTAATTGCTCAATTGGCCAATCACGAGATTGGATAGTAGTTCTACTATCTTTGTGTTTAGCAGACATTTTTGAAATAAAAATATAGGCTTGTTTAAATATTGTGACAGTTGTTTCTTCGCAAAATTACGCTTTTGCGCGTTACGGCTTGTATGGCAAAAAAGATGCGATCGCTTCTTATAGCTTTCTTGACGTTAAAATGGGCGTAAACGATCTCCAGTTTAGCTAGTATACGGTAGATTGCAGGAAGCTCATGACCCAGATTCCGAAAAGCGCACCCCAGTTGTATGAAACAGACTTTGCAGTATGGACAGAAAAAACTGTACAACTCATTCGTACTGGACAATTTGGACAAGTAGACTGGGATGCTGTGATTGAGGAGATTGAAAGCTTGGGACGGTCAGAACGACGAGAGTTGAAAAGCCGCTTGGAAGTATTATTACAGCATTTGCTCAAGTGGCAATATCAATCTAGTTGCGGAGTGGCTTTTGGCGAAATACGATTGATGAGCAGCGCCACAAAATTGTAGATTTACTGCAAGAGAGTCCCAGTCTCAAGTCTTATCCAGAAGAAGTTTTAGCCCAGTGCTATCATCGGGGATTGAAAGCTGCTAGTAATGAAACTGAACTACCAATAAATACGTTTCCAGTGGAATGTCCTTATTCCATTGCCCAAGTTCTTGATAATGAGTTTTTGCCAGATATTATTGATTTGTAATATTAAGTTGATGCGGTAAATAACTCCCCTCGCAGCACAGTTACCGCTTGTCCAGAGAGAAAGACGCGATCGCCCCCATCATAATATACCTTCACCACACCACCGCGACTGGATGCCTGATAAGCCAAAAACTCATTTTTGTGCAGGCGATCGCGCCAAAAGGAAGCAAGGCAACAATGAGCCGCCCCAGTCACTGGGTCTTCATTAATACCCAATCCCGGTGCAAAGAAGCGCGATACGAAATCGTATTCGGAATCATCATTGGCGGTGCTAGTGACGATTACATCACCAATAGACAACGTTTTCAGGAGTTGGAAATTGGGGTGTACTTGCCGTACCAAATCTTCAGATTCTAATTCCACTAAATAACCTAGTGAATTCTGCAAGACAGATTTGTATTGTACACCCAAAGCTTCACTAAGTTCTGGAGGTGCGATCGCTGCTTGTGAGTGATTCACAGGAAAATCCAACTCAATCCACTCACCTTGCAACTTCGCAATCAGCACTCCACTTTTGGTATAAAAAAGTGCAACTTCATCAGGTAACAAATGTCCTTCTGACCAAAGTACATGGGCGCTAGCTAAAGTTGCATGACCACAAAGCGGTACTTCCACTGTGGGCGTAAACCAACGCAGATTGAAACCATCATCCTGTCTGACTAGAAAAGCCGTCTCAGATAAATTCATCTCTTGGGCTACGTTCTGCATCCAGCCTTCATCTTGGGGAGTAGGCAAAACACAGACAGCAGCCGGATTACCTGCAAATGGTGTATTGGTAAAAGCATCAACTTGAGTAATGATTTGTCCCATTAGAGTCACGTCGCTTCGCTCCGAATTCAAAATTCAAAATTAATGATCCTCATAAATAAATTTAGACGTAGGTTGGGTGGAGGCTTTGCGTAACCCAACATCCTAATATATGTTGGGTTGCGCTCCGCTCCACCCAACCTACAATTTTTTTGCAACATTTTAGCCTTGCCACGCCACTACATTGTGTTAATCCAAATGAGAACCGCTATATACAGTACCTTATAAATTAGAAATACAATCTCCAAAAACTAGAGTCAATGTTAAAGCAAAACCAAAACATGAGGATAAAAATCTTCAGAAGCATCTTTGCTGCGGTCAACTTAGCGCTAATTTCTGGAGGATTAGTTAGCTGTGTTGTTGAAGCCCCACAGCCAATTGCTCCAACTGAGCAACAAAAACCAGTCGTACAATCTACCCAACAGCCTAAGCAGGCAAAGCAGAACGACAAAGATGATGATAAAAAAGATAGCGATCGCAAAAATGATAAAAAAGATGACGATCGCAAAAATGATAAAAAAGATGACGATAAAGACGATAACGATTAAATAAAGGTAAAATTATCATCTTAAATTTATGCTTATCCCACAAACTTCTACTTCCCTAATCGAGACTTTACGCCGCCGACGCCAACAACTAGCCAACCTCATTGATTTTCCAGTAATTCTGTGGTCAGGTAGCAACAATCCGCGCAACTTTCCTGCAAATTCTTTTCCGTTTCGTGCTAGCAGTCATTTCCTCTATTTTGCCGGACTGCCATTATCAAAGGCAGCAATTCGTCTAGAAGCAGGCAACCTAGAATTATTCATCGACGATCCATCACCCAGCAGCGCCCTTTGGCATGGAGAAATATCAACGCGCGAGGAAATAGCCGAAAAGATTGGGGCGGATGTGGCTCGACCAATGGCAGAATTAGAGTCTTGGGTAGAAGATGCTGCTACACTTGCTGCTCAAGATGCAGCTACTTGGACGCAGCAATCACAGATATTAAATAAATGGGTTTTACCGCAAAGTCCTCCCCAAGGAATTGACTTGGAGTTAGCTAAAGCGATCGTTTCTCTCCGCCTCATTCACGATGATGCGGCATTAACCGAGTTGCGAAAAGCTGCTGCTGTGACTGTAGAAGCCCACAAAGCTGGGATGGCTGCAACACCCCAAGCCAAACTAGAAGCAGAAATTCGTGCAGCGATGGAAGGGGTAATTATTGCCCACAATATGACCACCTCTTACAACAGTATTGTCACTGTTCACGGTGAAGTTTTGCATAACGAGCATTATCACCATAGTTTGCAACCAGGTGATTTACTACTTGCCGACGTTGGCGCTGAAACCGAGATGGGTTGGGCAGGTGATGTAACTCGCACGTGGCCAGTTTCGGGGAAGTTTTCATCTACCCAAAGAGATATTTATAATGTTGTATTGGCAGCCCATGATGCCTGCATTGCCAAAATACAGCCTGGTGTAGAGTATGGGGATATTCATTTACTAGCGGCTACAGCGATCGCTGAAGGTTTAGTAGAGTTAGGCATTTTACAAGGAAATCCCCAAGATTTAGTAGAAATCGATGCTCACGCGCTGTTTTTTCCTCATGGTATTGGTCATCTACTGGGTTTAGATGTCCATGATATGGAAGATTTGGGCGATTTAGCCGGGTATGAAGAGGGGCGTGAAAGGAGCGATCGCTTTGGCTTAAGCTACCTCCGTTTAAATCGCCCCCTGCGTCCAGGAATGTTAGTCACAATTGAGCCTGGTTTTTATCAAGTACCAGCAATTTTAAATGATGCTAATGTCCGTTCAAAATATCAGAGTGTGGTGAATTGGCAGCGTTTATCTGAATTTGCCGATGTCCGCGGAATTCGCATTGAAGATGATGTTTTAGTTACTACAGAAGGCAGCGAAATTTTAACAGCTGCATTGCCAAACGATGCCGATACTGTAGAAAATCTAGTCAATGGCTGAGTTCATACTGAAAGGCATTTCTTTGTAAATATTTTCAGTATGATGTTACGTGCTACTATGGATTTTCGAAATTACTGGATTGACCTTTAATCCAGCCAAGCATTTGACTTCGCACATTACGTTTAGATCGTGAATCCAGCAATATCCCTAACATAGAGGCATCACGATCATCATAAGTGTTAGAGTACTGCTCTGGATCTCGATTTACCAAGCCCCTTCGGGGCGGGAACTCTTAACAGGGAACAGAAAAAAAATTAGCCCCGAATACAGGGTTTAAAGCCCCTAAATTTATTTATGAAAAGAGATAAAAATATTTGAAACGAGATGGCGTCAGCCACGATGTTTCAATGTGTCCTTGTACAAATCCCCTGATTTTAATTATGGGGATTTCCCTGTTGCCTGTTGCCCGTTCCCTGTTCCCTTTTAACTGCACTTCCGCAATCTTTACGCTTTCTGCAACCACCTCAAAACGCACTTTGAAAATGCAAAAACCAGTCCAACTACGATGCAAGTATAGCCAAGGAGTGTCATAGAAAATAAACCACTTATCTTCCATCTGCTCTGGAATTACTCCAGCAGCAATCTGGTCAAATTCTTCCTGTGAGTAAACTTTTTCTAGCGTTATATTTGTGGATATAGAAGGCATAGGTTCTGTCTTCCAATCATTACGTTTAGCTATTTGCATAGTTTTAGTTTCATTGTATATAAATCCAATTTGACTCCTGAATCACTCATAGAGAAAGGAATAGAGAACAGGGAAGAAGGAATAAAACTACACTAAAGTTTTGTTCAAAAATAAAGTAGGATTCCTATAGAACTTTCATTTCCCCAAACCCAGATGATTTTGTAAGGCTTGGCGCATGACTTCTACAGGCAAAGTTTCCTGCTGCAACCAGATTTTTAATGCTGCTACCCCTTGTTGCACTAGCATTTCTAATCCATCGATCGCAATTGCGCCTTGTTTTTCAGCCTGCTGGAGAAATTGCGTCGGTTTAGGAATATATATCAAATCGTAAGCGATCGCACCTGTTGGTAAATTCGCGATTTCTTCTACACTCAAAGGCGATTCATCAACTTTGGGATACATCCCAATCGGAGTTGTGTTTACCAGCAGATTGGCTTGGGGAATGAGCTTTGGCAATTCCTCCCATTGATGAACCTGGAATTTATCAGCTAGGGATGAATTGCTGCAACTATTGCGGAATTCTTCTAATTTCTGCATATTGCGCCCAACAACATGAATTTGGGCAAAACCTAGCTGAGTACAACCTGCTACAACTGCTCTGGCTGCACCACCATTGCCTAAAATTACCGCTACTTTCTGACTCCAATCTTGTTTATATGTTGTTTGCAAAGGAGCAATAAATCCTTCTATATCTGTATTTGTGCCTACCCATTGGTTATTTTGACGGCTAACAGTATTCACTGCTCCGATAGTTTTAGCCAGGGGAGTAATTTCTGAGAGGAGGGGGATGATTGCCTGTTTGTGAGGTATTGTCACACTAAAGCCGACAACCCCAACAGCCACGAAACCTGCGATCGCCACCTCTAAATTCTGTGGTTCAATCGGAAAAGGTAGATAAATGTAATCTAATCCTAATTGTGCGATCGCAGCATTATGCATCACTGGCGACAGTGAATGTTCCACCGGATGTCCAATGACTCCTAGTAGTTTAGTTTTGCCTGTAATTTTTTTAGCCATTAGTCATCAGTCATTAGTCATCAGTCATTAGTCATTAGCCATTAGCCATTAGCCATTAGCCATTAGCCATCAACCATTAGCCATTAGCCATCAACCATTAGCCATTAACCATCAACCATTAGCCATCAACCATTAGCCATTAGCCATTAGCCATTAGCCATTAACCATTAACCATTAGCCATTAGCCATTAGCCATTAGCCATTAGCCATTAGCCATCTCCCTCGCTCCCCACTAGCTTACAATTATTAAAAGCTACTTAATATTTCTTTAAATCATGCAGGTAACTACAGCCCCCTCTACAATTCCAATTCCTGGTAAATATTGGCAGTGGCGCGGGCACAACGTTTACTACGTGCGTGCGGGAGAGAAACAAACGCAACGTCCGCCCTTGCTTTTGGTACACGGATTTGGTGCTTCTACAGACCACTGGCGCAAGAATATCACAGGATTGTGTCAAGATTTTGAAGTATTTGCGATCGACCTTTTGGGATTCGGGCGATCGGCAAAACCAAAATTGCAGTACAGTGGCGACTTATGGCGCGATCAACTCCATGATTTTATCAGCGAAGTGATTGGTCAAAAAGCAGTATTAGCAGGTAATTCCCTTGGTGCTTATGCTTGTTTATGTGTTGCCGCCCAACGTCCCGATAGCGTAGCTGGATTAGTGTTGCTTAATAGTGCCGGGCCTTTTAGCGAAAGCCAGGCGACATCTGAACCAGAAGCTTTACAAACCCAAATTCAGCCACCCAAAAAACCCTCGTCTTTAGAGAAACTCCTCGGTAACTCGGTTAAATGGATGTTTCAACAACCTTTAGCTCAGTTTCTCTTATTTCAATACGTCCGACAACGTTGGGTAATTCGCCAAACTTTAGAAAAGGTATATCTTGATAAAAGTGCAGTAACAGACCAATTGGTAGAAGAAATTTATCGTCCTGCTTTTGATGTGGGTGCGTTAGATGTATTTGTTTCAGTTTTTAGCAGTCCTCAAGGGGAAAAAGTTGATGTGCTGTTAAAGCAATTAACTTGTTCTTTATTGATGTTATGGGGAGAAGCTGATCCTTGGATGAATACTAGAGAACGTTCTCAAAAATTTCGCCAATATTGTCCTGAATTGACAGAACATCTCTTAACAGCAGGTCATTGTCCCCATGATGAAGTTCCCGATAGAGTAAATCAACTTTTACGCGATTGGGTGTTGTCTATTCCTCACTGATATTAAGTTTCACTATAAAACATTGTTTAGAGACGCTATTTATTGCGTCTCTAAACAGTGTTTTCGTATGAAAAAGATAGTTAGTTAACAATTCAAAATTCAAAATTCAAAATTAAAGACATTTCAGACATTCGCGTAGCGTCTTGTAGAGAAGAGAAGTGCCTTGCGATAAGTTAAGAGCGTTGTGGCAACTGACGCTCCTCCGTCGCTAACGGGGGATTTAAACCCCGACTGAAATGGGTGCTACATGTAGATTGCAGGTTCTTAAACCCTTTAATTTACGATAAAAGAGTAAATTGCTTGAAACACACTTATCTAATTATTTAAAAATATATGATTTAATTTCTTGCTCGATTTGGTCAGTAATTACCTCAGTTCCCATATCGATTTTATCGAGATTAACCCTCACAAAATTTGTTTTGTCTTCTGCTGTAAACTTTTTATCATTATCCGAGTCTTTGATAATTTTTAGAAAAAGTGCGTTTTGACTGGGAACAACAACCCAACTAATTATTCGAGTATTATTTGGGGTAATTTGCTGGAGGTTCTTACCTGATAAATCAGAAATATAGCCAATAGTTGCATCTTCGCTGTTAAGCTTTTTATCTGCATTTGTGTCTTGGTCAATAATTTTATACAACCAAACTCTTGTAGTGGGCTTCTGTGCTACTTTTACCTCCAATAAATCAAAGGAGTTGATAATGGCTTTTTTATTTAATAAAAGATGAGCTTCGCCACTTTGCTTTTGATAAAAGATGATGTTATACAATTGGTTAGTTCTTTCATTTTCATAAGAACGTGAAATTTTTAAATCAATTCCTTTATCTTTGTTTTGCTCTGAAAGAGCAACAGGAATCATCAGATAATCTGACTGTTCTTTAATAATTAAATCACCATAGACAAGATTTGGTTGTGGCTGCGGTTTGTCAGTTGCTTTTGCTTGTTCTACATTTCTGCTAATAGAAGACTTACAAGAAAAAGAAAGGGTCGCTATAATAATAGCTGTAGTAATTTGTTTTAAAAAGCTATAAGTTTT
Source organism: Nostoc sp. (assembly GCF_036917155.1). Lineage (GTDB taxonomy): Bacteria > Cyanobacteriota > Cyanobacteriia > Cyanobacteriales > Nostocaceae > Nostoc. Next base: position 13,416 of record NZ_JBALDZ010000037.1, read on the forward strand.
CATCAAATTCTCCTAGCAGGATATGTTGCTGTCTTATTTTATTCCCTGCTGGAAAAATCACCATAGTCTGAATTGCAGTTTATATTTCAAAAAACTTTAGATTTATTAAGTACATTAGCTATTTTTTGTTAATGTTGTCCTAGTTTCACAACTAGTACAACATGGCGGAAATAAACCACTTATTCTAAATCAATGAAACGCTTAGGCTGTATTCATTTTTAATTCCGCCTTGCGGTACTAGCTCTTCAAGTGTGAATTACAAGACTCTGGGCTATATTGAGGACAACCATATCACAATAAAATACCAAAAACCTGGTCGAGGTTGACCAGGTTTTATCGAGTTTACAGATTTCAATTTTAAACTAATTAACTAACTGAAGGTTAATAACTAAGGTGGACTGAATAACTAACAAACTCAGCATTCCTGCGTTTTTCCGCTTTAGGATTTGGCTTTGTCTTCTACAATCAGGCTTTTTGCCACTTTCATAATATTTGATATGCTGAAGTTCGCTTGGTCTCATGACAAGGGGACACTAAGTCATTGACCTTTTTTTGTTTGGTGTCCTACTAAATAACTTATCACTTAGTTCGTGAGTTGCAACCCTTGGTTTACTAAAGTTGATGTTTTGTTAGATTTTGCAATCTAAAGCCATAGATTTGATCCCTAGCCTTCTTTTTAAGAAAGTTAAAGAGATATTGGAGAGATCAGCATGACTCACCAATCTGTATTGTCACCAATTCCACATAATTTGACTGTTATCAAGATGGTTGGTCACAATACGCCCAATGGTATCAATTTCTGCTAATTCGACAGCATAAAGCTTGATTTGGGCGGCTAAGGCGTTATCTAATGCTTGTTCGGGATAACGCGCCCCAGCAATAGCATTTGTTTGCGGTTGAGCAATTAACCAGGCCAAAGCTAACTGAGCAAGGGTACAATTATAAAGAAGGGCTATACGCAGTTTTTTTAGCGCTTGTTAGGCATGTTCAAAGTTTTCGCCTTGAAACTATCGGTCTTAGCTTCAAATTAAATCAGAGTTACAGTAGATGCTGATGGAATTGACTACAACTTTTCATGCCCTCAAAGAATGGGCAGTTGCCGTAAATGCCTTAGAAAGTGGCAAAACAATTATGTTGCTCCGCAAAGGCGGTATCCATGAACGAAATGGACATTTCCAAGTTGCCCACAAGCAAATTTTGCTTTACCCCACTTATGAACATCAACAAGCTTTCATGCTGAAAGCTGAGTATGCCAATAGTGTCTATCCAGTAACATCAGGCTGGCATCCTGAAACAGTTCGCATCGGCAGTTGGGCTGAAATTACCGATATTTTGCCAGTAAGTGACGAGTCTATTGTCAACACCTTGCTTCCTTTCCATATTTGGAACGAGCATTTTATTAGCGATCGCCTCAAATGGAAACCACGTCAACCCCTTTATATTCTCCTCCTGCGGACTTACAAACTACCCCAAGAGCAAGAAATTCCCTATTACGCTAAGTACGCCGGCTGTAAGTCATGGATTGATTTAGATCGACCAATTCACTTGCAAACAGCAAAACCAGTTTTATCTAACTTTGCATACAGCCAACTAGTAGAAGCAATTCGCGAGATTGTCGGCGATAAGTTGTACGCTCCATCCTTCTAAGTAGGTAAGCACAAATAAACTTAACTATGTAACGAAAAGAACGAAAAGTAAAAGCGGTGAAAACCTTGCTATTGCTTCACTATACTTCGTTACAAGAAATGGACGGGAGTTTGAAAGCCCTGGAAGAATAGGTACGTAGTACTGCATTCTGTGCTTTAGACCAGGGATGAAAAACGACGGGCGTGGCTTTTAAGCCACTGCGAATATCGAAGTGCGTTCCATCACCGACCAAAGTATCTGGACAAAATGATACCCTAGTACCCAGTTCAACAACAAAGGTAGTTCTTGCTGAGGACAGGAAGAATACTGCCCTGGAGTCTCAGCCACCAGAGGAGCAAGGGCTTGGAAGTCCCAAAAACAAGCCAAACCTCATTCTCTACCCCGTATTCTTGCGGTAAAAATATCAATGCGATCGCTACACAAAATTTGGCACAGTAGTTAATAAACCTAACCAGTTTTAACTCTAAATTATGCCAAAGTCTCGTTTTTTCGTCTTCTTTCGCCACCTCAATTGGCACACACTCAAAAAAACTTTTGCCAGGACAATCGAAAGGCGACTTTTGGGACTTGCCTCGGAAATCGCCTTCAATGCCATGCTATCCTTGTTTCCAGCAATTCTTGCTCTGATTACAGCTATTGGCTTATTGGCAGAATCTTTGCAAGCTACCTTTAGACAACTGGCGGTGGAACTAAGTCAAGTCCTACCGGAAGAAGCCTTGGATCTGATTCGTGATTTTGCCACCACAGAGATTACCAACTCCAAAAATAGCGGTTTGTTTTCCCTGAGCTTTGCATTAGCAATTTGGACTGCTTCTGGGGCGGTGAATACCGCGATGACAGCCCTCGACCAAATTCATCAAATTCCTCCAGAAAATATGCGTCCCTTTTGGAAAGCCAAACTCGTCTCTCTGGGATTAACAGTGGGGACTATGTTGCTTTTAGTATTAGCTTCTTTCTTAGTGTTTACCAGTGATTGGCTGCTGGGAATGGCAGTACGTGAAAATGCTTCTTTAATCTTTTTGTTACATCTTTGGCAGCTGTTTCGCTGGCCTTTAGCTTTAAGTATTGTTGCTGTTGCCTTTGGCTTCGTCTATCGCTATGGCCCAAGCAAGTGGAACTCAGGCACGCCAATGATGCCTGGAGCAATTTTAGCAGCTGTTTTCTGGGCAATATTGTCTGCCCTATTTCGGTTGTATGTGGCGAATTTTGGCAATTATAATAAAGTATATGGTGCTGTAGGCGCTGTGATAGTTTTAATGCTCTGGCTGTCAATGAGTGCTGCTGTGCTGTTAATCGGCGATCAGTTGAACGTGACTGTGGGCGAAGATATGCGCTTAAAAGGGCAGTTACAATCTCAAGAAAAATATTAAATAGTAAATCCCTGAAAATAATGATTGCAAAAGATCAGTAGGGGAGTAAAATATCTAACGATTCAATATAAATTTAGCGATCGCCTTCATGTCTGATTCTCCTCCTCGATTTTCGATGATTGAACCTGATGCCAAAGCACCCACCTTAAAGCGCCTGCGTCAGTTAAGTCGGCTGCTGGATAATATTATTACCATTCCTGGTACAAAGATTGGTTTTGGTCTAGATCCAATCATCGGACTCATACCTATTGGTGGTGATTTTTTGGGAGTTATGTTTTCTAGCTACATCATCCTAGAAGCAGCGCGGCTGGGTGTATCTAGAGCCACTTTAGGTAAAATGGTTTTAAATGTGATCATTGATGGCTTGGTAGGCACTGTTCCAGTTTTGGGAGATTTGTTTGATTTTGCCTGGAAAGCTAACATCAATAATATCAAGCTATTAGAAGATTACTTAAAGTTTCCCAGCCAGCAAAAGAGTGCAGACAGGTGGTTTATCTTTACTGTTTTGGTGGGATTGTTGCTAATCTCCATTCTCTTAGTAGCATTGCCTGTGATCCTAATTAGAATCCTGTGGAACGCTTTAACAGGTGGTTAAAATAATTCGTAATTCGTAATTACGTTCTCTACGAGACGCTGCGTCAGCGCTCGTAATGACGTAAAATTATAGTCTTTGCGTAAGTACTGTTAAATCCCTAGAATTAGTTCAATTATTTATTGATAACGGAATGAAAGATTGGTGGCAAGCTACTTTTCCTAAAGGGCGGCAAAATCTAATTATTACTGATGCTAAAGGGTATCCTGTACAAATTGCTTATGGCGAAAAAGGTAAAGGTAAACCGCTAATTTTACTACATGGCATGGGGAGTTGGAGCTACAATTGGCGCCACAGCATAGCACCATTATCTAAATATTATCGGGTAATTTGTTTTGATGCTAAAGGTTTTGGTTTTTCTGAAAAACCATTATTTCGTAGAGAAGATAGTGGGCATCAAGTTATTGAATTTAAAAGAGTTATTCAGGCATTATGTGATCAACCCGCAGTAATTGCGGCTGAATCTCTAGGGGGATTAGTTGCCCTCGCCCTTGCTCAAGAAAATCCGCAGTTAATTGGGCGGCTTGTAGTAGTAAACGTACCTGTTTTTACCGAACATCTACCCCATTGGGCTATGTGGTTACTTGCCCAAACGCCTTTAGAAATAATGCAAACAATTGACTCCTTACGTCTGGCATATCTGTTTGCACCTATATTTAGAGAAATTATGGCAATAGAAAGACGTGGGGTGTTATTTGATCCCTCAATCCTGACACAGGAAGATATCTATTGGATAACTTACCCGTTTATTGAATTGCCTGGTACAATTGCAAAAGTTGCCGAAGAATTACAAATAGCCGCGCAAGAAATTGAGAATTGGCAAGCAAATAAGCCAAATATGCTCACCAAAATTCAAAATAACCTGAGTGCAATTAAGTGTCCTACACTAGTTTTGTGGGGTGAGCAAGATAGTTGGTTTCCTCCTAATCATGGTGAAAAATTGCATCAGCATATCCCCAATTCCAAATTACAGATTTTACCTAACTGCTGTCATGATGCCTCAAGTGGTGCTTTTGAAGTGCTGAATGCAGCGATTCTTAAGTTTTTACGGGATACTAATTTTTAGAGAATAATTCAGAATTTGGAATCAACCTGAATTCTGTTTCCTTGAAGAAGAAGTCAGAATTCAGGAGCGGAGCAGTATTGGGAGACGCTCCGCCTCCGGTCAGAATCAAGACGCGACTCGAAAATATTCGCTACCGCTACGCTATCCGCCAGTCGCACAGAATTCATTCTGAATTCTGACTCCTGACCCCTGAATTCTGTTTGATAAAAAGAGAGTGGGAGGAAGCATATCAGTCAGCTTTCAAACTCCCACTCTGCCATTTGCTGCTGAAGTGAACAGGAATGTATACAGACGTTGCCCGTTATTTGGGGGCTAATGCGTACTTAAACAACAACGCCCATACGCATTTAATATTCCTGATGCAGCAAATGCCAAACCTAATTATTGATATTTATTTGCTGATAAAAATACTCTGTAAATAATTGATAGAGATAGCTTTTTATTTTTGCAAATAAATTAGTAAATAGTGTTTTACAAAAATGAATTTATTTACGTGGTAGCCCCTGATAACAAAACCCTTGAAGTCGTTTATCTTTATAGAATTTAACCTGGTTAATCAAAAGCTGGTTGCCATTTTGGCAGGTTTTTAAATTTGCTAATTGCTCATATCTAACTTTTTAAAAGCTGTGAAGCAGCTATAGCAATCCGATTTGATTCCTGAATCACTAGTAGAGAAAGGGAATAGGGAATAGGGAATAGGGAACAGGGAATAAAGATATAATGAGTTTTTTTCAAAAATCAAATAGGAGTCCTATCGCTCTTCTATGACTCTGGAGAGAGAATAATCCAAGCGATTAGAAATCGCGGCTACACAAACTCTCGTCCGCCTGCGCGGACTAACGCCAAAATAGGGTTTCAAATTTAATCTGACGAGAGTAATAAAAGAGCGCTATATGGCAATACAGTTCAGAATGAGCAACAAAACACTTGTAGAGACGGCGATTTATCGCGTCTCGAAAACCCAAAATTGTTGCCAGTAGCCCTTAACCCAAGCGTATTGTCCTATATGACAATAAATAAATTTATATATAACAAGATTCCCGACTTCTTAAATAAGTCGGGAATCTCAGCCAAGTAATTGGCAAAAAGTGTTAGTTTAACGGGGTTTTACTTTACAGTAGTATTAATACTGGCGTAAAATTGCAGACAATGAACTATTTTTACGAAGATCCATCAAGTCTGCTAAAGGTTCTGTGGGCGTATCGAGGTGATGCTTGTGTTCTGCTGGTAAAACCGTTACCAGATGCTTTGTTTTCGGTTGCATCTGCATAAGGGGCATCAGTTGCGGCTGTGGCACAAAAATTGGTTGGTTCTTAGGAAGATGTGGTTCCAATTTTTGGTAATGGTTCTGTGCCAAACGTGCCTGATGGCGGTTAACCTGTTTTTGAACTTTATTGCTAATCTTTGTCCGATTGAGAATTCGGAAAATGAACAGGGAACCACTACCACAACTGAGAGCGATCGCAGCCACCATCCATAAAGGTGTAGGATTAGTGTTCTCAGAGGGCGCATTAATTGGTTCTTCAACTATAACTGGGATTTTTTCTGGTTCTTCCTGTGTTACTGGGCCAGCATTACCTAAGCTATACAGCGCAAAGGCACCACCTCCTATAAACATGGCTAAAAACCCAGTTAGCAATAGCCAAGGATGATGTACAACCAAATAGATCAGAACATTCGAGCTTTTTCTTAGTCTCGATTTTCTGTTTGTCAGCTCTGGAGTAGCCCTTTTTAATTGGGTTGGCTCGCGCTGTACATTCTGACTTTTTTCCATGATTACTTTCAGATTTGTACCCCTCTAGTCAATAAATTGTACTGGAGGAGTCAAGCATCAGGTATCCGTAACAAAAGTGTAGATTCAAGTAGCTTTTTTGTAAAATCTAGGCTACCAAATCTGGCTTACTTTTGCCAAAATTCTGTATTTATTGTGACTTTTTGCTGTAATAATCTGAAATCAATTCGCTTATTTTCTCCATCAGCTAGGAGAATGCCTTTCGAGAGCAAGTTGAATTAACCGATCAACTAATTCTGGAAAAGGAACTCCACTATGGGCCCAGAGTTGAGGATACATACTCGTTGCAGTAAAGCCTGGTAAGGTATTGATTTCGTTAATTAAAACTTCTTGTGTCGCTTCCACATAGAAAAAATCTACCCTTGCCAACCCCGCAGCGTCAACAGCTGTAAAAGCCTGCAAAGCCATGTCTTGAACTTGACGAGCGATCGCATCTGGAATCGGTGCAGGTATCAGTAAATCTGCCCGACCTTCAGTATATTTAGTTTCATAATCATAAAAATCGCTGTCATAAGTAATCTCTCCAACGATAGAGGCTTGGGGTTGATCATTACCTAAAACGGCACACTCAACTTCCCTGGCGACGACACCAGCTTCTACAACTAATCGGCGGTCATAACTGGCAGCATTATCTAAGGCGGTTTCTAATTCTTGGCGCGATCGCACTTTTGCAATACCCACTGATGAACCCAAATTTGCAGGCTTGACAAAAGCAGGATAACCTAATGCTGCCTCAATGTCATCACAAAGTTTCGGAAATACGCAAGGATTAGACCAAACCTGCGCTCTCGTAATCGCCTTATATTTTACCTGTGGTAGTCCCGCTTGCTCAAAGGCAATTTTCATGGCAATTTTATCCATCCCCATTGCCGAACCTAATACCCCAGAACCCACAAAGGGAACCTGCATCAAAGTAAGTAACCCTTGAATTGTTCCGTCTTCACCATTGGGGCCGTGGAGAATGGGAAACCAAACATCCACTTGGGCAACTTGAGAGGGAGATTGCCACTTACTCAGGGTTTGGGCTTGAGGGTTGGATATCAGATTTCCTTCAGAAGTTGATTCTTCCGATTCCAGAAGCGGACTGCCGGTTGCTAAAACCTTTTGGGGTACAACTCCTGCAAGCCAGCGGCCATTTTTTTGGATATAAAAAGGCAGGATTTCGTACTTACTAGTATTTTCCTCTGCACTTAAGGCTTTCACGATCGCCCGTGCTGAGTTGATCGAAACTTCATGTTCTCCCGAACGACCGCCAAACAGTAACCCCACGCGCAGCTTAGTCATTTTCGGTTCCTCGACACTTCTCAAGCAGATAGCGTATCATAACCTACAAAAGTTGCCATATTTTTCTTTTATTTCTTTTTTGGATATTGCCCAAGGCGATTGGATTGGTTCAATTTGCCCAATTCCTAAAAATAATTTCATCTTTGTCAACCATAGGGAACCTTGACCCGGAAAACATGGCAGATTACTTGAATAAGTACCAAAAGTCTGACATGAAAACCATAAGAATGAGAATTTGGACTACTACTGCTGTGCTAGCTTCTTTTTGGCTTATATCTGGAGTCATCAGTTCTGAGCCAATCAACGCTACTTCTGTTTTGGTAGAAAATGCCATATCATCTCCTACACCAACGAATGTAAAACAGATTACTGTCAGTAGCACCGAGTTTGGGTTGAAGAGAGTTGACTCCAAAGGGAACATTACCATTTTTCAGACAACAAGAGTACCACTTCAGGAAGGAAACACATACGGATGGCGGATTAAACTCAAAGACTATCGAGGTGAGGTGAAATGGCGCGAAGTCTTACGTTTACCAAAACCTCCAGAAACTTGGGGTACAGATAACGGTGAAGACTTCTCAATATCAGCAGACGGCAAGACATCTGTAATACGACGTACACAGTCGGCTCCAGAAGGTGTAATTGAAAATTTTTGGACGATCGCTCCTGGCGATCCAGTTGGTAGGCATAGAATAGAGGTCTATATTGATGACCGTTTGATCAGTACTTTCGAGTTTGAACTGATTCCAAAATAGATGTAAAGGGTATTGGGCATTGGGGCAGAGGGAAAAGAGGAGGCAGAAGTTCTTTAATTTTGTTAGCGCAGCGTTAATTTTGAATTGATTTCTCCCCTGCTCCCCTGAACCTTAAGCTGAAGAATATCTTAGAGATAAAGGGAGATTAACGCCACAGATGAATGCTGAAGAATTAAAAAGGCGTTTTGCCGCAGGAGAAAGATATTTTCCAGCCGTCAACTTGAGTAAGGACAAGTTGATTGGAGCATATTTGCCTGGAATCAATTTATGGGGGTCTGACTTGAGTGGAGCTAATCTAGCTAAAGCTAAACTCTGGGGAGCAGATTTAAGTAGAACTAATTTAGCCAATGCGAATTTGACCAGAGCTAATTTAAGCGGTGTCAAACTGAATGAAGCAAATCTTCGGGGAGCCAAACTAAATTATGCCAAGTTGTATGGAGCGAATCTGACTGGCGCTTACTACGATGAAAGCACGCGGTTTTCTAAAGGTTTCGACCCCATCAGTAGAAACATGCAGAAGGTGTAAGCTAACCCCAGCCCTAAAGGGCTTGTCATTACCAACATATTTTAAACTAGGCAGAGGGTGTATTAGAGTCAGAGTATGAAGTTAGAAAATTTCACAGACCTCCATTCTTGGGCAGTTGAGCAATGGCAAGATGCCGAGTTGGGGGATAGTCGCCGCACAGTTCGATTATATCGGAGAGGGATTGAGGGTGAGGTAAACCAGGGACATAAATTGTATGTTATTTAATTCTTATTCCTAAACAAATAAAGTCCGTAAAACAGACTTTGATTTATTCTTTTTTGTACTTGTAAATGGCTGTTTGCTAGAACAATAATTTGTTGTGCTTTCATTGTATTTACAGGCAATTAATTGATTTTTCCTCCTTACTATTACATAGTAATACTGTTTGATTTATCACAATTATAACTTGCAGCTCCCAGACTTCTTTAAGAAGTCTGGGAGCTTATTTATAAGAAAAATTCAGAACTCAGGAGTCAGAATTCAGTATGAATTCTGTACGAGTGGGTAATGAATATTGGTTAAAACCGTACTTCGTCCCGCTACGCGCTTTCGCCTCTGGTGGGCGAAAAAAATTAAAATATTCTCGCCTGAAAACTCTATCCCTTTATGGGTAGAGTATTCTGAATTCTGAATTCTGTATTCTGACTCCTGTTTTATCACAAATGATTCAGGATTGCTATGGTATAAATAGTTGTCTTAGCAAAAGAGTATCATATTGTACAAAAAATCTTGATATTGCCTACCAGTATTAACTGCCTGAAAAAGTTCGGACAAAATGCCAGCATTCTAGAAATTTGATTGCTATATTAGACTAAATAACTATTCTGGCAAAGGTTAAAAAGCTGTGCAGGATGATTTAAAGGGCTTGGAAATTAGTCAAGATGATTTGCAAAAACTGACTAATTTACCTGTTAATGAGGAACTTTTAATCATTACAAATACTCTAAATAGATTCGCAAGGATATATATACAAAAGCTGAAAAGCTCTGAAGGAGCAACTGTAGTTTTTATCGGATTTTCTACATTTGTTTTTGTATATATTCTATTTGATTTAATTGTTAAAATTTTTGTTACGTGGATAACAATTCCATCTTGGATATTATTAATTATCTTAGGTCTTTGGGTTGGCAGTTTTACACAAACTATCTTATATTTAATCTGGAAAAGTAGAAGTAAAGTTGTCAAAAATAATATGACAAAATCTCTACATATCCTGTTAAATGAGGTTAATAGATATAATACTGTTATTAGAGTAATAGATATCAATGACCAAATCGAAGAAGCTGGTAATCCAGAAGTGGTTATAAAGGAAAGAGAGGGTGTGATCGAAGCGCTTAAACTCACCAAAGCTGATTTAGTTCGCGCTTTGAAGACAGAAAGAATTTTGAGGGAAAATAAGAACTTTATTCTGAGTAATACAGAACTATTCGTCAATAATTTGGCAACTTTAACAGCTATGCAAGTAACTGAACAAGCTACTGAACATGGAAGGTTACTCAATGAAGCATTACAAATTGCATTAGATGTGCAACATGAAATGAAAAGATTACAGACTCAGCGTTAAGATAATTCGTAATTCGTAGTTCGTAATTCGTAATGACGCTCTCCAAGAGATGCTGCAGCTTGCTTCCCCGTAGGAGTAGGAATACTCGCTAACGTAATTAGGTTTTGTAATGGGAATTTAAAAAGCACTCCTGAATTCACTCAGTACTAAGTAAGAGTTGGAGAAAGTGTAGATGCTGCTAGGTGGGTTGGTTTCCAAGCGACTCACCAGACATTATCAATGGCTTTTGCCAGAATCCTTCCCAGGGTTGCAATCACCGATCTAACATAAAGAATATTCATAAAGTGATCGCTTATCCACATGGACTGGAAAGAAATTAGAGGGAACTGGGTAATTATTCCCCGAAATCCCATAGGTATCGTTCATTTTTTAGGAGGTGCATTTGTCGCCACTGCACCGCACATTACTTATCGCTGGTTACTCGAACAACTGGCAAGTAAAGGTTATGTTGTAATTGCTACGCCTTTCGTTAATACATTGGATCATACTGCGATCGCCAAATCCGTACTGTTAAACTTTGACCGCACCCTCGAACGCTTACAGGATTCTGGGGCATTACGCAAGCTTTACTTCCCCATCTACGGCGTTGGACATAGCATGGGCTGTAAACTTCACTTGCTGATTGGTAGCCTCTTTAAAGTAGAACGCGCAGGCAATATTTTAATATCCTTCAACAACTACGCCGCTAAAGAAGCTATCCCCCTAGTAGAACAATTTAATTCTACTTTGAAAATCGAGTTTACTCCCTCACCGTTGGAAACTAACAAGCTTGTCCAAGAGCGTTACAATGTCCGGCGCAATTTATTAATAAAATTTAGTAATGACAACATTGATCAATCGGCAGCCTTAACCAAAATCTTACAAGAACGTTTTGATGAGATGGTGACAGCACAAACATTACCAGGAACTCATACAACACCTCTAGGCCAAGATATTAAATGGCAAACTGGAACGTCTTTCACCCCTTTTGACGCTTTAGGGCAATGGTTTAAGCAAGAAGCATACCGCGACTTAAACCAGCTAAAAAGCAACATTCTCTTATGGCTAAATCCTTTGGCATCACCATAGAATTTATGACTGCTTGACAGTCATAAATTCTATAGGTAAATAAAAACGATTTCTAATGCTTTTGGGTTGAGTCTAATAGAAACCTAACCCCAACTCCTTACTAGGGTTGGGGAGTAGAATTCAAAGCCTCTATGCTTTTAAGAGAGAGGAATGGAAGTGAGGTTAAAGTCTATTGCATACAAACAATAAGTGCTATAGTAGCACCCCTATATTGATACTACTAGCTTATTAGCTCACAGCATATTTTTATTTTCTATTTTGACAGCAAATTATTAATGAGTGTTTCCTACAACTTTATATGTTTCAAATACTAATAATTGATGACGACTATTCAATAAAAATACTCCTAAAAAGGATTTTGGAAAAACAAGGTTATGAGGTAGTGACTGCCAGTAGCGGCGAGGAAGGAATAGAAAAAGCACTAGCTTATCGTCCAGCACTAATTATTTGTGATTGGATCATGCCAGGTTTGACAGGACTAGAAGTTTGTCACCGCATTAAGACAGACCCCAAATTTTCCACCACATTCTTTATTTTATTAACATCCTTAGATTCCGTTGCTGATTGCGTCAAAGGTCTAGATGCTGGTGCTGATGATTTTATCTCCAAACCTATTGAGCATAATGAATTACAAGCACGGGTAAGAGCAGGATTACGCCTGCATCAATTGAGTAGAGATTTGCAGGATCAAAAGTTGCTTTTAGAATCAGAAATGTCAGAAGCAGCAGACTATGTGCGATCGCTGCTACCTCTTTCCATGACCGAACCATTCAAGATAAATTTCCGTTTCATTCCCTCGCGACAACTCGGCGGTGACTGTTTCGATTACTATTGGCTCGATGATGATTATCTGGCAATTTACTTACTCGATACCGCCGGACATGGATTGAAAGCTACTCTTCCCTCTGTTTCAGTGCTGAATTTGCTGCGTTCCCGTGCGCTCAAAGGTCTGAATTACTATCAACCTAGTGATGTATTGAAGGCTTTGAATGATACTTTTCAAATGAATTATCAAAATGATAAATACTTTACGATTTGGTATGGAGTTTACAACCGAATCAACCGCCAGTTAATCTATGCTAGTGCAGGTCATCCACCAGCAGTTTTAGTAACCGGCACATCTCCAAGGAAATCTGAAGTTAAACTCTTGAAAACCCCCGGTATGCCAGTTGGGATGTTTCCAGAGGCAAAATATATTGATGCATCTTGGAATATTGAAAAATTTAGTACCCTTTATATTTTTAGTGATGGTGCTTATGAAATCACTAAATCAGATGGCACACTTTGGAGTTTGGATGCTTTTATTCAGCTATTAGTTAGCTTACAAGATCCAGCTGATAGCCAACTCGATCGCGTACTGAGTTATTTAATAGCTCTGAACTCCAAAGATGCTTTTGATGATGATTTATCTATTTTGCAAATGAAGTTTGATTAATTAAGTATTGGAAAATAAAACTTGATTAAATGCATCTTGACTGGGGAATATTTCAAATACTTTATCCATATTGGTCAGTTCAAATAAGATCCTAACTTGCTCATTAATTGAGCAGAGGACAAGTTTAGTATCGGCTGCACGCAAGGTTTTAAAAGCTAATACTAAAGCTCCCAAACCAGAACTATCCATAAATGTTACATCTTTAAAATCAACTAACACAATTTTCGCACCCTTCTCTAGAATATCAGTGATATTTTGTCGAAATTCTTGTGAAGTTGTGGCGTTCAAATTACCACTGAGCTTAATAACTTTTACTTGTTCTCTCATAATTATGTCACTCTGATTTGTGTAAATAATTCTCTGATTTTGCCATTATAGAACATTTAAAAATGCTTGTAAAATAAAATCTAAGATTACATATTGAGTAATCATTGATAATTAATCAGGATAGATGAAGATTAGCTATAAGTATTTTAATCTAATTTTTTGTAATACTAAAAACCATATTGTCTTACATTCAATATCGCTTTTTTACTAGGAATATACCAGTTGAGAATAGACTATACAAGTAAGTCAGCATAGTAAAACTCATGTATGTTTAGTTTTGTATAACGGTTGGAACGACAGATTTATAAGCTGTTTGCTGATTTTATTTTTCGGCATACCATGTTAATTTTTAACACCAACTTACTTGCATCTCATGGATGTAAATATATACTGTTCTACAAGCTGAGGTTGCTGCTTTTCAGATTATTTACCAAATATTTGTACCAAACCTAAGATTCTCCAATAAATTTCATGATGATAGCCGTCATTAAACAATTCAAAATTCAATGAGTCGGAGCGATGCCTAGTTCGGTGTAGGCGTATGCACAACTAAACCCAATACGCTTGGGTTAAGGCTAAAACTCTTTGTCAAATCCAATTTTTTAACGTAGACGCGGAGCGGCTTGCCGCAGGCTACCGCCAAGGACGCCAACGCGCAGCGTCTCGTAAGAGTTGGACGCAAAGAGAAGAAAGAAATGCTTAACTGAACTGTATCGCAGCTAAACCGAGTCTAGCAGTGGCGTTCCTTTGCTTGGGTAAGCGGATCTGCATCACTCACAAAATTTTCCCCAGTCCCTATCGCCCAATTAAAACTATAAGCAGAAATACTCAACTATCGAGGTTTCACATCATAATCATTATGTAGATATAATCCTTTGTTGACTACTGAGTATTTATGATGGTAACTAGGATCTACGTTTATTTATGTCCAATTACTTACATTATTGAAATAATTTACTTCTGGATTACCCCTCTAGAGTCAACAGCTTTGATTTCAACAGCGCCAAGCAAGCTTGAATCTACACCATCTGTCTAACAGAAGTTCTCTAAGGCGATCGCCCCTGCTATTTTTAGTATTCCCAATATATATATATTTCTCAACAGACAACACAAATCCTGTACAGACACGATTAATCGCGTCTCTAACTACCTCAAACAGGACTCACTTTAGCTCTGTAAAGCAACTTCTGACCTTGAAGGTAGCCAGTGTAACGTACCTTGACTGTTTCTCCAGGTTGTGCAGTTCCCTCCATCAATTGGTGAAGTTGGGGATCATAAGGTAATTCTGCTCCCACAGGTGCGATCGCTTCCACTCCCCACGCTTGTAAAAGCTTTTCTAGGGGTTTCTGTACCAATGGGACTATTTTGACTGCTGCTAGCTGTGGATTTTCTTGCGCTTTTTGTGCTGCTGTTGGCCATTGCAATAATAAAGACTCCAGCAGTTGCAAGCTCGACTGCTGGAGTTCTTGTAGTAATATTTCTCGCTGTTGTTCTAATTGAAGTTGAGAGCGATCGTACTCTCTTCTTAAATCTGTAATTTCTTGTAACAATTCCTGGGTAGGTGCTGTTTTCTCTTGTAACAACTCTACGGTTGAAAAAGTTACGATTAATTCACTTAATGACATCTGTAGCACTGACGACAGCTTGAGCAGCACATCTACCCGCATCTGCTCTAGCTTTCCCTGGCGTAATCGCAAAATTTGACGCTCTGAGACACCAGCAGCGCGACTCAGCGCTTTAAAACTAGAAATACTTAACTGTTGCATTAAATCTTGCAACTTTTGGGAATGGGGCATTGGGGATTGGGTATTGGGGATTGGGGATTGGGGACTGGTGACTGGGGATTCGTGACTGGCAAAAAAATTAAGTCTTTATTTGTTAGTACCTAGTCCCTAGTCCCTAGTACCTAGTCCCTAGTCCCTAGTACCTAGTCCCTAATTCCTATTCTTCCAGTAAACTTCTCAACATCCAAGCTGTCTTTTCGTGTACCTGCATCCGCTGAGTCAATAAATCGGCGGTAGGTTCGTCGTTAACTTCTTCTAAGACGGGAAAAATAGACCGTGCAGTTCTGACTATGGCTTCTTGTCCTTCCACTAACAAGCGGATCATTTCCACAGCTTTAGGAACTCCAGGAGTTTCTGGAATCGAACTTAGTTTGGTGTATTCGCTGTAGGTTCCTGGTGCGGGATAGCCAAGCGCTCTAATTCTCTCGGCTATTAAATCAACTGCTAAGGCTAATTCTGTATACTGAGTCTCAAACATCAGATGCAACGTTTGGAACATCGGCCCCGTTACATTCCAATGAAAATTATGAGTTTTTAGGTACAGTGTATAAGTATCAGCCAACAGATGAGATAAACCGTCAGCAATTTTAGCCCTACTCGCCTCGTCAATGCCGATATTTACATTTTTAACTGTTACTTTCGATGACATAATTTTCTCCTAATTAGGTTATATGTAATTGGGGATTGGGAATTGGGAATTGGGAATTGGCAAGAAAATTAAGCCCTTGATTCCTAGTCCCCAGTCCCCAATCCCTAGTCCCCAATCCCCAATCCCTAGTCCCCAGTCCCCAATCCCTAGTCCCCAGTCCCCAGTCCCCAATCCCTAGTCCCCAATCCCCAATCCCCATTGTCTATGCTAAGTGCATCTTCAAAACGCTACGGGGTGCTTTACGAACTCTGGCTAAAACGGTTTCTTTGCCTAAACGCTGGCAAGCTTCATACCGATGACAACCAGAAAAGCCATAATATTGTCCATCTACTTCTAGGACATCAATAGGTTCTTGCTGCCCAATCTCCGCAATCGATTCCATTAAGGCTTGCACTTTATTTGGATCGTTTGTACGGGGCAATGGCCGTTTTATCTGATTTAATGGAATTTCTTGGACTTTAACCATAAAGAGTTTATCCAACTAGTTCTGTTTTTTGTCTCTAAATAAATCATAGTCATTATGACTTCGTTTTGCAACTAATATCTAGAGCAAAATTGGTAATGGTATCATTGGAGCATTCATGCGACAAAAAAACCGCGCTACAAAGCAATTGGAAAATAAGCTCCAACGACACATTAAGGGGCAGAAGACGCTCTCTACGAGAGGCTCCGCCAACGCGAAGGATTACTCGCGATCGCAACTCTTGGAGACGCTGCGCGAACGCTATCAGGTGGTCATGAAATTTTCATTTTGGTGTTTTCCCTACACTTTGCTGACAACATTTTGTCTATTAGGACTGACTGCGGCATCAGGTCCTGAGAGCAATATCCAGGATATAGAACTGAAAATTGGGATTGTGCAGCGATTTGGCGCCGAAGCCACAGCCAAGTTGCAACTGGAACCCATAAAAGGCGATCGCTTAAAGCTAAAATTTCAAGTGGGCAACAAGCAGCAAATTCTGTTTACTAAGAACCCTGTAAAGCTGGAAACAGTCATGGAAGCTTTACCCCAGTCAGCAGTCGAAGAAGTGGTAGTTTTGGGCACATACCGCACTTTTGAAACTGCGGAAGACAGTGCTAATAAATGGCGTTCTCTGGGAATGGAAGTGGAAATAGCCCAGCCAGAACGCTGGCAGGTTTGGGCGAAACGAGATGTTTACAGCACTCCTTTATTGCGACGCTTGTTATTGCAGAACATCCAAGCTTCTACCAAAGATAAAGTATATCTTGATACTAAGGTTTTGAAACAAGTGCCACGAGTAAGTTGGGTAGTGGATGGTAATCGCTATAGCCCAAATGACTTGGAAATTAGCACCGATCAAAACTTGATTCGAGTGAATAAAAGCGACAAACCAGAGTTTGCTCGTCTTTATGCTGGTCGATTGAATTTGCAGCCAAATGCTTATGGCACATACACTCTAGTTAACCAAGTACCCTTAGAAACTTATTTGCGTGGGGTTGTGCCTTACGAAATAGGTACAGAGGCACCAACAGCGGCCCTAGAAGCCCAAGCAATTCTCGCCCGGACTTATGCCTTGAGAAATTTACGCAGGTTTGCCGCAGATAATTATCAGTTGTGTGCTGATACTCACTGCCAAGTTTATTATGGTCTGAAGGGAGCGGCTGCCAAAACAGACCAAGCGATCGCCTCAACCAGGGGTAAAGTATTAACTTATAAAAATGAACTAGTAGACGCTCTGTATTCTTCCACCACTGGTGGTGTCACCGCCTCCTTCAGCGATATCTGGAATGGTGACGATCGTCCCTATCTCCGCCCTATACTGGATGCTCCGACTAATTTTTGGGACTTGTCTAAGCAGAGTTTAGCAGATGAAAAGAACTTCCAAAAATTTATCAATACGCAACAAGGATTTAATGAAAGCAAGTGGGATATGTTTCGTTGGCACAAGGAAACCCCTCTACAGGATATTATCAAGGACTTGCAGAAATTTTTGCAGGTGAAAAACAGTTCTTATGCCAAATTTAAGACCATTCAGGCGATGGCAGTCGTGAAGCGAAGTCAGAGTGGACGTATCCTTGAACTTGCAGTTAAAACCGATCGCAGCACCTTTGTTCTGCATAAAGATGAGGTTCGCAGCGCCTTTGCAGCTCCCGTAAGTACGCTTTTTTACATAGAACCCCTAAACAAAGGCAAAGCAGAACTCTGGGGATATGCTTTTATTGGTGGTGGATTAGGACATGGAGTCGGCTTGAGTCAAACTGGCGCTCAAAATTTAGCAAAACTAGGTTGGTCAAGTCCAAAAATTCTCCAATTTTACTATCCTGGTACTCAGATTAAAATTCTCAGTAAAGAAATTAAGCTGTGAACTATCCGCACTGAGTTTAAGTACTACAACAGAATTCAGAATTCAGGAGTAAAACACGCTTTATACCTGGGTAACAGACTTAGCTTGTGTACCTCATCAACTTGAAATCTGCTGTAAGTACGAGGAAATTCCATACTATCGCGCTTTTCAAGTAATTGAATTACCCTACTCCCCGTCTCAATCGCGATCTAAATACCTGAAAATTAATGTAAGAAATTAAGCAGGAACACAACATTTACCTACTTAGTACTGAGTGCTGAGTGCCTCGGCTTATAGTGCTGAGTAAATTAAGAAGTACTCAGTACTTTTGCACTTGGGTTTTTGCCCCGCCCGAAGTCAAGCGGAATCTTTTCTTTTCAGGAGGAGGTTGATACCCCACCTCTTGTGGCGTGGTCTTTTTACTCAGCACTCTTCATTGTGCTCCTGCCCAACACAGAACTAGGCTTTTTGTCAAAGTCGCTTTTAGAGATGCACACAGCATTGCAAGTGTGTTGGCCCTAGATGCCATACTTGTATTTTGTCAACATTAATAACTCTTGCAAGAGATTTATGGTTGAGTTGCTTAGTTCTTAGTAAAGGTCTTCTTCTTTGTGAGTTTCGATTGTTACGTCAGAGGTTGGGTAAGCGACACAAGTCAGTACATATCCTTTTTCGATTTGTTCATCATCTAAGAATGACTGATCGCCTTGATCGACAGTACCCTTGAGGATTTTACCTGCACAGGTAGAGCAAGCACCAGCGCGGCAAGAGTAGGGCAGGTCAAGACCAGCTTCTTCAGCAGCGTCTAGAATATAGACATCATCATCAACATCAAGTGTTGCATTTAGTCCTTCGGAATCGTTGATTAGTGTCACTTTATAACTTGGCATTGAGTAATCCTCTCTTTTGCAAACGGCAGTATAAGTTATCTTAAGGCAAAGATAGCGGCTGTTCTGTGGGATTAGCCGCTGGTTTAAATTTGCTTCAATTCTGATACTACGAGAAAAATTAAACGATGTGACTGGAAATTGAACCCGATTAGTAATGAAATTTAGTTACTTAATCCCGATAAGTTTTATTTATGTTATTTTCGACCTTAGTCAGGTTGCAATAAGAAAAACTTATTTTATATATAAAAAATATGAGCAATATTAATGTTACCTGGATTTTGTCGGACTTACGCAGAACAGATCCCCCAACTCCTCTAAAAAGCAGGGCTGTTTTATTTTCTAATCTGATTAGATAATTATCATAGCGATCGCGTACCCCCACTCTGAAAGCAAGCTGACGCGGTAACTTTTCTTTTTCCAAAATTTTCTGTTCATTGTCTTGACAAATTTTTTATATAGCAGCAACACTTAAAATAACCCAACACACAGAAATCTCAAATCTGATAGCCTAACGTTGACCACTAATGTTACATCTAGTATCGTTGAGCGGGGAAAAACCAACGTGAAAGCACAGGTATTTAGAGGCGTCAATCAACTGTCTTACGAAGATATCCCAGTTCCAACCGTGGAACCAGATGAGGTGCTGGTACAGGTGCGGGTTGTGGGGTTGTGTCAGTCAGATATTAAAAAAATTCGTTATCCGCTGTATGAACCGCCGCGCATTTTTGGACATGAAACTGCCGGCACGATCACAGCATTAGGCAATAATGTCAAAGGTTGGCAAGTTGGACAACGGGTAGCGGTGATGCACCACATCCCTTGTATGCGTTGCGCCTACTGCTTAAATGATAATTTCTCGATGTGCGATGTTTACAAAAACATCTCCACAACCGCAGGCTTTAACGCCAGTGGCGGCGGTTTTGCCGATTATGTCAAGGTTCCTGGGCATATTGTGGAAAATGGCGGGTTAATTCCCATCCCGGATAACATCAGTTTTGAAGAAGCCAGTTTTGTAGAGCCGACTAACTGCTGCTTGAAAGCTGTGAAAAAAGCCCAAATTGCTCCAGGACAAACTGTGTTGGTTACTGGTGCTGGACCAATTGGGTTAATGTTTATCATGTTGGTAAAGTATTTCGGAGCAAAGGCGATCGCTACTGATTTACTACCCTCTAGAATTGATAAAGCCTTGAGTGTCGGTGCAGAAGCGGCTTTTGATGCGCGCGATCCAGATTTACCCGCCAAAATCTCTGCCTTAACTGGTGGACTAGGTGTTGATGTAACTTTGCTGGCTGTACCCAGTGAGAAAGCTTTCTTTCAAGCACTTGATAGTACCCGCAAAGGCGGTAAAATCTTGTTTTTCGCCGAATTCCCTGATGAGGTGGAAATTTCCATTAATCCGAATATCCTCTACCGTCGGGAAATTGACTTGATCGGTAGTTACAGTTCCTCTTATCGGCTTCAGAATCTATCAGCCGATATTGTATTTAATCAGCGAATTGACGTAAAAGCATTGATTAGCGATCGCTATCCATTAAAAGATTTATCAGCAGCCGTGGAAGTTGCGATCGCACCCACACCGGATACTTATAAAATCTTAATTTATCCGTAAAAAAAAGATGAGGGGGATGAGGAAGACAACGTAAAATTATCTCCCTCATCTCCCTCATCTCCCTCATCTCCCTCATCTCATGCCCTTTTTCGTCGCCCTACTAGCTTTCTACGTCGCCTGGAATCTCGGAGCAAACGATGTCGCTAATGCGATGGGAACCTCTGTAGGTTCCAAAGCTGTCACCCTCAAACAGGCACTAATAATTGCTGGAGTATTAGAGTTTACGGGTGCTGTGTTGTTTGGACATGAGGTAACGGAAACTCTAGCAACGAAAATTGCTAATCCCGCCTTATTCGCAGCTACACCCCAAATATTCGTAACTGGGATGGTAACGGTACTAATATCTTGTGGTGTGTGGTTGCAAATTGCCACATCACGCGGTTTACCTGTATCCTCTTCTCATGCGGTTGTTGGTGCGATCGCAGGATTTAGCTGGGTAGCTTTGGGAGTAGGTGCAATTGATTGGTCATCAATTGGCTTAATTACCATTGGCTGGATTTTAACGCCATTAATTAGTGGTGCGATCGCTGCTTTATTTTACAGTCAAATCAAGCACTGGATTTTAGATCAACCAAATCAAGTAGTCCAGTTACAAGAATGGATTCCCTGGCTGAGTACTCTGCTGCTAGGTGTATTCGGCGTGATTGTATTGCCATCACTAACAGAACCGCTAACCAATTTTGTAATTGAGCAAACTGGTTTCAATATCCCTGCTTACGACATCCCCCTATTAATCGGTGCAGTAGCAGCAGTTGGACTCACAATCATTAGTTGGCGACAGTTAGGAGATGAGGGAGATGAGGGGGATGAGGGGGATGAGGGAGATGAGGGAGATGAGGGAGATGAGGGGGATGAGGAGGATGAGGGAGATGAGGGAGAACTACTCCCCAGTCCCCAGTCCCTAATCCCCAGTCCCCAGTCCCCAGTCCCTAATCCCCAGTCCCCAATCCCCAATCCCGTAGAAAAATTATTCGCCCGATTCCAACTACTAAGCGCTTGCTTTGTAGCCTTTGCTCATGGTTCTAATGATGTGGGAAATGCGATCGCTCCTTTAGCTGCGATCGTTTACATCAATCGCACTGGTAGCGTACCTACCGATGGTATAACTATTCCGCTTTGGATTTTAATCCTTGGTGGTGCTGGTATTGTAGGTGGTTTAGCTGTCTGGGGTAAAAAAGTCATTGCCACCATTGGCGAAAATATCATTGCCTTGCAACCTAGTAGTGGATTTTGTGCCGAACTGGCAACTGCTACCACCATCCTCATCGCTTCCCGGCTAGGTTTACCAGTCTCCACCTCCCACGCTCTTGTCGGTGGTGTAGTTGGTATTGGACTAGTACAAAATCTCAACTCGATTAAGTTTCAAACTCTAAAAGGTATTGCCGCCGCCTGGCTAATTACAATCCCCGTCAGTGCTGCCCTTAGCGCTGCCATATTCACCATCGCCCGAATTTTATTCTTCTAAGAATTATTAATATTTTCCTAACTTTTTCCTTTACTGCATTTACTCAAAGCAAAACCCAGACTGCAACAACGCCAAAAAAGCGTGCTTTTGCAGAATTGCTGCTCATTCATTAGAATGTTGTGCAGGGGATAGCGTAACTTTGAATTTCCACAGAAAGATACTTTAATCTCCATTTAGAGATATAAACTGTCACACAAGTTACATTCCAGACAAATTTACAGCTAGTTTCGCAAGTCAGACAATTTTGTGGCTATCGCACAGGCATCTGGAAATCTTTGACGAGTATTATTGGCAGCAAAATAATAAATATTTATTTGGAGTGAGATTTCTTTAAAAGTAAAAATCTCATTGGTAAATAATTGATGACAATAAAACTGAGCAAAAACAAACAAAGTCTCTGTTCAAGCGACTCCCAGACGTAGCGATCAATCCCAAATCCAATGGTTAAATACTTGTCAATGGTGAAGAGAACACACTGTAGTAAGCTGTGAGGCAAACTTGATGCTTTGCTAACTTGTGTCTAGTATGACAGAATTACGTTGAAATGCGGAAGTGCTGTTAAAATTTTTAATTTATCTGACAAAATACAGGAAATTAGGATGACCGCCAATAAAGTGTACCGAAAGCAGCTTTATCGTCAAGGTGTTAGAGGTTAGAAGCTAATGGGGCGATTCGAGAAGCAACCAGAAAACCCAAGAATCAGAGGTGAGCTATCCAGAGCAGCAGAAAATGCGCTTTGGGCTGTAGTTGAAGACTTAGAAAATCTTCAGCAGAATGTCCTCAGAGCCTTGCAGGAAGACGTAAAGCGGCTTCAGTCAGAAAAAAACCGGTTATCTGATGAAATTCAAAGCTTGGTAGAGGAAAAAGAGCATTTACAACAAGTGCGCCAAATCACTGAGCAGCAAGTGTTAATTCGTCAACTGGCAGAAGTTCTGGCAAAGCACATATCATCACAACTGCAATCCTCTCTGGCAACTTTAGCTAGCCAAAACATAGAGGGCAAATCTTACGAACAAGCTGCGCTGAAGTCTGCTGAAGTAAGCAGCAATGTAGTAGGTGAAATCAATGCAAAAGTCGAACACATGTTTGACAGTTTGGATGACACCGTTACTGTTACCTTTAATTCGCTACAACAGGAATTGAAGAACTATCAAAGTAATCTTTCCCAGCAGTTGTCACGGATGTATAGCCAGCAGCAGCAAGGGGAAACAATTTTAACGGAATTTGTTAATCGCCTGCATGGAGAACTAGAAAAAACTATAGAAGAAACTTCACGCAAACCAGCAACAGGAGGTATACCTACTGTTTTGCAGTTTACGGAACCAGAAAAAAATAGTTCTTTTGAGACACCTCCGCCACAGTTTGACGAAGTAGTAATAAATTCTCCTGAGCCAATTTCCCCGATCCCCAATCAATTTTCACCAAGGGAAACGACATCAGAGCCGCTGTCTGTTACAGAAAACGTTGCAAATCCAATTTTTGTACCCAGCAAGGATTTGTCGTCAAGGGAAACAACACCAGAGCCGCTGTCTATTACAGAAAACGTTGCAAATCCAATTTCTGTACCCAGCAAGAATTTGTCGTCAAGGGAAACAACACCAGAGCCGCTGTCTATTACAGAAAACGTCGCGAATCCAATTTCTGTACCCAGTAAGGATTTGTCAGAAAGGGAAACGACATCAGAATCTACTGCTGCTGTAGTTCCGCCACCAGAGGACAATGCTACCGAACCCATTTCTGTCCTCAATCAGGAATTGCCAGAAAACGAAACGCCACCAGTGCCTCCGCTCGCATCTGTGCTACAGCCGAGAATAATTCGACCTTCTCAAAAGCTAAATATTACTGAACCAATTTCTGCTCTTCGCAAGAAGGGATCGCGGAGCAAAGCTAAATCCTCATCAACTACTGCGCTAGAACCACCACCGGAAGCAAAACCCCCACAATCGCGATCGCCTAATTCCTCTGGCTTATCGACACTCCAAATCGGTTTCTTGTTAATTGTCTCATCGGTAGTGGTATCGTCGCTTTACAACGTAGCCATCAAGGTAATTTTCCACGAAGGTTCCCAGATTTTTGGAGTATTAGAGGTAGAGCAGTTACTACCGCCGACTTTGGGCAATACTCTGTTAATTTTGACGCTCCGGTTTATGGTAGTCGTACCACTGATGGTACTGCTGTCTCCGATGTTGCACCCAAGATTGTGGCAAGACTTGGAAAACTTGGCCGCTTCAGTCCGAGGAAATCCCACGCCTGCTAATGCAGCTACCAAGCAGATTTTGGTGTTGTCCATTGTGAGTGGATGCTTTTTGTTTTTATCTCAGGTGCTAATCTACATTGCGATCGCTCAAGTACCTACCGGAATGGCGATCACACTGTTCTTTATCTATCCGATGGTTAGTGGTCTATTGTCGTGGTTTCTGTTTCGCGATCGCCCCACTCTATTCCGCATCGCGGCGATCGCTGCAATTTGCTGCGGCGAATTGTTGGTTTTAGGCGGTTCTCCCAGCATCGGTATCGGTAATATTTCAATGGGAAGCAGCACCGCCATTATTTCGGGTGTGGCTTTTGCTGCCTACATAATTTTGACGCGAGTCTGTGCTAGCAAACTCCATCCCGTGACTTTTACTTTAATTAACTTCACTACCATGTTGTTATTGAGCTTTATCTGCTTGATGCTACCCTTACCAAGCAATTGGAACTTGGTAGTAGTTGACCCCTCTAAAATGCTGGAACTGGTTTTAAGCGCGTTTATTTTGGGTGTGCTAACTCTTGCTGGCTATTTGCTCAACAACGTTGGTATTAGTAAACTAGGTGCCTCGCGATCGGCGCTCATCGGTGGTAGCATCCCAGTTTTAACCGTGATTTTAGCTGGGTTAATCATTCAAGAAAATTTGGATATTGTGCAAATTCTGGGAGTGTTATTTGTAACCTTTGGCGCAGCTGCTTTCAGCTTTGAAACAATGCGAAATCAGGTTAAACCCTCTAATCCCACGAATTAAATGGCGAGTTTAATCAGCTTAAGTGTGATGGGAGCTACTTCACCTCCCATTCACTCAGGATCGGTTTTGAAGCTAATGCACCCACTTGTAACTTTTATAAATCAAATATCCCCGACTTCTTGAAGAAGTCGGGGATTTAAGTTTTCACCAATGGCAAGATGCCCACCCCACAATATTGGATAATTTATTTCTTGGAGTTCCCTTAATAGATTAGGACTTATACCATTTCACGAAATGCGCGATCCAAATAATTGCTCTCTAATCATTTCCCCTCTGCTCCCTTTTGTCTATTGATATCAACCTGAAAGTGAAAATGTATTACACAAAATTACATAAGTAGGGACAATTCCTGTAGACGCAAAGCAGCTTCCCGCAGGATATTGTCCCTACTAACCCAAGTTGCTAGTTACTAGTCAAGGGCGATCGCAATGGGTGTGTTAAGCAATAAAATGCCCTCCAAGAAGAAAATTAGGAGGGCTAT
>NZ_JBALDZ010000038.1:0-8482 GCF_036917155.1 Nostoc sp.
TATTGAATCTCAAGACAGACCGGAAGATGGCAATTCGTCACCGACCAACATTACTGATTGAACGCAGTTCAATCAGTAATGTTGGTCACTTCCTCGATTGCCCAAAAATTCATCTCATCGCTCCCCTGAGTACAGGGTGAGCGAGAGGCTTCTTTTTGTTTAAGCTAATAGTTTATCTTGCAGGTGTCCGATGCGATCGCCTTTTATAAGGGAAATGCTGAAAACCACTGATAAATAGCAACGCAGTTGCGTATTTCGTACTTCAGGTAGAGGATGAAAGCTAATAACACCCTTCAGGGTGTTCTGATTTAATCTTTTTGGTGCGCTCTGAGCAAACGTGGTGAGTTGGGGAACCTGTGCAAACAGGATTAAGGCTGCAAAGTCTTAAGAATCTCCGCACCTTCAGGTCGGAGAGTGTCAACGTAATCTAGATAATCGCAATCCCTAAAGCATTCACTGCATCTAATTCCAATTCAATAGCCGATCAAACTCATGTTTTTTTCAAATTCTCTGGAAAATCAACTCCAGCGCTGGAACGAAACCATTCGCGATCAGCCGAAAAATCCGAATGCTTACACTCGCCGAGGTATGGTTAACTTTCAACTGGCCAAAATTGATGAATCTATTGAAGATTTTGACATGGCAGAGCAATTGGATGCCCGTATCAAACCTTACCTCTGGCAACGGGGATTATCGTATTATTATGCAGAAAGATTTGCTGAAGGCGCTGAACAATTTGAAATAGATTTGACTGTGAATGCTCAGGATGTAGAAGAAACAGTATGGCGATATCTCTGCATAGCTCGTTCTTTAAGTGTTGAAGAGGCACGTAATTCTTTACTAACTGTAAAAAATGATCCTCGGCGTATTATGCAGCACGTATATGATTTGTATGCGGGCAATTGTACGCCAGATGATGTTTTAACCGTAGGTCAATCAGAAGGAATAAAGGGAAATTTTTATAGTCATCTTTACTTAGGATTATATTACGAAGCTCAAAATAATCTTGATTTAGCTCAAGAATATATAGTGAAAGCTGCTGATAATTACAAAATTGATGATTATATGTGGTATCTAGCGCAGGTGCATAAGAAGTTGCGAGGATAGGCTAAGGTTTTCCTCTTCATTGCCGCACTGGAATTGCAATTATAAATTCTGTACCTTGTCCTGGGGAGGAATTGCATTGTATCGAACCGCCGTGTTTTTCTACGATAATTTGACGAGCGATCGCTAACCCCAACCCTGTCCCTTTTCCTACAGATTTCGTAGTAAATAAATGGTCAAATATCTTTTCTTTGACTTCTTCATTCATGCCATTAGCGTTATCAGCAATTGTTATTTCAACCAGATGATCTTTCAAGACAGTTTTGATGATAATCTTGTGAGGATTTTCTTGAATTTCTCCAAAACTCCGCCCAGTGTTCGACTCATCTAAAGCATCAATGGCATTGGCCAGAATGTTCATAAATACTTGATTTAGTTGCCCTGGAAAACATTCAACTTTGGGTAACTTAGCATATTCAGTTATCACTTCAATTGCTGGGCGTTGTTCATTTGGTTTGAGGCGATGCTTGAGAATTAAAATCGTACTATCAATACCTTCATGAATGTTGAATGGCACTTTGTAATCTTTATCTGCACGCGAGAAGGTTCTTAAACTAGTACTGATATTTTTGAGGCGATCGCACGCCATCACCATTGAATCAATTGCCTTGGGTAAATCTTCTAAGCTATAAGTTAAGTCAATTTCTTCTGCATGGTCAATAATTTCAGCACCCGGATTGGGTAGACTTTGTTGATAAAGTTTCAGATGTTGAACAACATCAGCAATAGTTGGTTTAGCTTGTTTGAGACTCGCAGCAATAAAGCCCAAAGGATTATTCATTTCATGGGCGACACCGGCAACTAAATTACCCAGTGCAGACATTTTCTCACTTTGAACAATTTGTAATTGCGCTTGTTGTAAATCTTCTAAGACTGTTCCGAGTGCTTGAGATTTTTCGGTTACTGCTTCTTCAGCTTGTTTGCGATCCGTAATATTAATAGTTGTCCCGACTATGCGATAAACTTTTCCTGTCTCATCTTTTAAGGGACTGAGTGTGGTTAAGAACCAAATTTTCTCGCCATTAAATGTTAGACATTCTTCATAGGTGACGAGTATTCCGGTTTGGAAACAATGGAGATATTTTTGTTCCACTGCTGCACCTTCATCAGAAGGAATTAATTCTTGCGGAGTTTTACCCAGCACTTCCGCAGCAGGTATCCCAATCACTAATTCGCACGATTTGCTCCATCCGGTGTACTCAAAGCTACCATTATACCGAGCATCAACCACAAAGATCAGACAGCCCACACCTTCATAAATACTACTGAGGAACTTTTCTCGCTCTTGGAGATGATTATATAACTGGGCATTTTCCAAAGCGATCGCAGCTTGAGTGCAAAGGAAATTGATCACAGAAAGGCGATCGCTAGTAAATACCCCTTGAGTCAGTTGATTTTCTAGATAAAGAATCCCTACCAAGCGCCCTTGATTAATAATCGGAGTACATAATACACTCTGGGGTTGTGAGGAGTGCATGTATTCCCCAATCAACCCAATAATATCTGTTTTGCAATTGTCTATAACAACTGTTTTTTGAGTATTTTTGACGTAATTGATCACTTTTATGGGAATATCTTGACAATCATCGAGTAATTGGAATTCAAGAATGGTTTGTATTTTCTCATGATTGATAAAGGTAATTGCCCTAACTTGCCAAGTATCATCTTGGGGAAGAATTAAGACAGCTTTTTTCGCGCCGGAGTTTTCTAGGATAATGCTGTTGAGGCTGGCAATGAGTTGATCTAATTCTAGAGAACTGGAGATAGTTTGAGCAGCTTTGAGGATTGAGGTAAAATCTAGGGCATTAGAAATACTGGTGTTGGTAGTAGTAGAAGCGCGATGAGATGAGGAAGTGCCAGAAGAAAAAGCGATAGTTTCTAGAGGATTGAAATTAATTTGTCGCTGTTGCAGAATTGGTTGCAGTAGTTGAGGATAGCGCTTTTCTAAATCTTCTATTTTGGCTTTTGCACCCCAACGAGCATAACAATAGTATGCTTCCTGTATATAGGTTTGGGCGACTTTTTCTCTACCCCAGTCGAGATAGAATTTGGCGGCGAGTTCGTTAGCGAGGGCTTCTTCTTGGAGATATTGGTTTTTTTGAGCGAGTTGAATAGCAAGATCGTAAAGTTCCATTGCATCTGTCTTCTGTCCGTAAACGCGATATTTTTCGGCTTCGACTAAAGAATATTTATGCTGGAAGTTCATGGGAGCATGAGATGTCCATTGTTTCAGTTTTTGCTGATTGACAAGGACTCGCTGCTGCAATCTTTCTTGTTCCTCTTCACAAGTATCAGGTAAGATAGCTAACTGGGTTAATGAATCATAAAAATAAAAAATTGCTACCATGATACAGCCAGCTACCCCATCTAAATATTGTTGAGCATAGTCTGCCACTACAATAGCTTCATCCCATTCTTGGAACAGGTAGCAAAGGATCAATTTATTGACGTACAGCGTACCAATGGCGTAAAGATCGTTGGCAGTTTGGTGCAAGGGCAGCATTTTGGCTTCATTATAAACTACGCCTTGAAATTGCCAAGGTAGATGACTTTGACTGTCTGAAGTTGACCCTAAATTTAAAGTAGATTGATAGAAAATCTTCAGATAGTTGTAAGAAACTTCCTGCTTAAGTTGAGCTAATGCTTGACTATAAGCTGCCATTTCTTTTTCCAAAATAGTTAGTTCTTTACCTAAGAAAAAGGATAGAGAACAGTAATTGTAAGCACAGTAAGCTGCATATTCTAAAGCACCCATTTCCAAACCACTCTGATATCCTTCCAGCAGAGGAACAAGAGATGTTTGAAGGGGATATTTCCACGGCTTCACAAACGGATACACCATGTTAATCGTGCTGGCTTTAAATTCCTGACTCCGAGATTTTGCGAGGAGATCCAATGCCAATTGACCTGCCTGATTTCCTAACTCAATTTCCCCTGTGATACAAAGAATCACGCCATACCAAGCATAAGCCAGTGTCGATACAGTCGCATTGCCTTGTTGAATCGATAAGCAAACCTGTTTACACACTATCATTGGCAACAGAGGCGGAACTGCTTGATAGACTGCTGCTGTCACTACTGCCAGAATTCGGATGACTGCTAGGGTTTCAGGATCGGTCATTTCAGGCAATTTCAGCAATTCTTCTAACTGCTTTTCGTTCAAGAGTAACTGAGTTTCTTGTAAACTTTGATTAATCTCTGCTGGGCTAGGCTGGGTTGGAAACACAATTCCAAATAATTCCAGAACTGTGAGGGCGATTTTAATTGCTTCGGGTTGTTTGCTCTGCGCCACATAGGCCAGAATTTTTACTTCGTAGACTTTAATAGTGTTTAGTAAGTGTTGAGCATTGTGCAACACATCATCCACAAGTTGCTCCATTAGCTCAAAATCACCGCTCAGACAAGCAACTTCAGCAGCTAACTCATATAAAGCTAAAGTTATTTCATAACAATGCTGCCAACTTTCTATAGTTAGCAGTTCAATGCCTTGATTTAAATACTGCATTGCGGCTACATAAGCAGTTGAAGATTTTGCCTTTTGTCCAGCCGCAAAATTGAGCATTACTAGTTCGTAGCGCTCAGTTTGAGTAGTAATTAATGCGACTCCCTGATTCAACTGGTTAACAATTTCAAACAGTTTCTCGTCTCGCTCCTGTGCGGGTGTGGCATTAAGTAACCTTTGTCCAATTTTGAGGTGCGTCAGTTGTTTTTGGTTTTCGGAAATAAGAGAGTAGGCAGCTTGTTGTACTCGATCGTGCGAAAATCTATATTTAGCTAAATGTTTATTGTTAGTTTCATTGAAAGCGACGGGAAACTCCATCCCCAGGTGTCTGTAGAGGGATAGTCGCCCCGTCGCTTGGGGCGTTGGGCATTGGGCATTGGTAACTTCTTCCCCATGCCCAAAAACTCCATCCCCTTGTGGGTGGAGTTTTTTATCATTACTGTCCCCTTGATAAAGCTTATAAAAATCGCTAATTGGTAAAATCAATCCTTCTTGTAAAGCTTGCCATAAATCAGCAGATGTCTCGGTTTCAAGTTGTTCTGCAACAATAGCTAAAGTTGCCAAATCAAACTGATTGCCAATACAAGCTGCTAACTGCAAGATATTTTGAGTGAATGGCGGTAATTTTCGTAATTGCAAACCCATAAAGGTAACAATATCATCTGTAATCGATTGTTCATTAATTTGGGCAATATCACACTGCCAACACCCAGACTGAAAGTTAAATTGAATGAGATTCTCATGATGCAATGCCTTGAGAAACTGGATAGCGAAAAACGGATTACCTTGAGTTTTCTGAAATATTAATTGAGAAAGAGGTAATGCCAAACTTGCTGTACATTTAAGTGTGTCAGCAACTAATTGATTCACTTGCTCTTGACTAAGTGGTGCTAAAGTAATCGTATTAATCGTAGCAGCTGTTTTTTGGATATCATTCAAAGTCAACATCAATGGATGTGCTGGATTAACTTCATTATCACGATAAGCACCAATCAAGAAAAGATGCTTGGTATCAGCCATTAACAACTGCATTAACATTAACGATGCCGAATCAGCCCATTGTAAATCATCTAAAAATATCACTAATGGATGTTTGTCACTAGTAAAGACTTGAGTAAATTTCTGGAATAAGAAATTAAATCGATTTTGTGCCGCACTTCCTGATAATTCTGTAGCGGGTGGTTGTTGACCAATAATTTTTTCTAATTCGGGGATGACTTCAATAATTACTTGTCCATTATCACCTATAGCCGCTAAAATCTTATTTTTAAATTGTTGAATTTTAACATTGCTTTCTGTTAATAATTGCCCCATTAAATCCCGGAATGCTTGCACAAATGCACTGAAGGGAATATTCCGTTGAAATTGGTCATATTTACCTTTAATAAAATAACCACGTTGTTTGACAATTGGTTTATGAATTTCGTTAACGACAACGGTTTTACCAATACCCGAAAAACCAGCTACCAGCATCATTTCTGTTGCACCAAAGCTAACTCTATCAAATGCTTGGAGTAGGGTTTCTACTTCGGTTTCTCGTCCATAAAGTTTGTCGGGGATAATAAAGCGATCGCACACATCCCTCTGGGCAATTTCAAAGCCTTTAATCTTACCATCAACTTGTAGCTGATGTAAACAATTTTCTAAATCAAACTTCAGTCCCAATGCACTTTGATATCTATCTTCAGCATTTTTTGCCATCAATTTCATCACAATATCTGACAAAATTTGCGGAATCTCTTCACTTTTGACTTCCCAAAGGGATGGTGGCAGCTTTGCTAAATGACAATGTACCAATTCCATCGGGTCATTTGATTTAAACGGTAATTCTCCCGTCAATAATTCGTAAAAAGTTACACCCAATGAATAGAAGTCAGTACGGTAATCAATCCCCCGATTCATTCTGCCTGTTTGTTCTGGGGAAATATAACTAAGTGTCCCTTCTAACACATTGGGATTCATCAGTGTTTGAGTTTCCCGTGGTAGTAGGGATGCAATACTAAAGTCAATTAATTTAACTTGTTTGGTTTCGGGATTAATTAAAATATTGGCGGGTTTGATGTCTTTATGAATAATCCGCTCTCGATACAATATATCTAAGGTATTGCACAGTGTGATTGCTATCTTGAAAAACTCTTCTAGAGACGCTACATTTCGCCTCTGGTCAGAGGTGAAATAATCTTTAAGAGAAATCCCGCCAAAATCTTCCATCACCAAGGCATAGCCATTTTGGTAGGGTTCCAGGCTATAGGTTTGAACGATCAGAGGTGAGCGAAGATTTGTGGCAATGGTGTACTGGTTGCGAAACTGCACTAGTTCGCTAAAACTGGGATAAGGATTTTTCAGCAGCTTAATCACTACAGGTAATGAGTTAATTTCTCGATACCCTCGATAAACCAGAGTTCTAGAACCATTGTAGAGTTCTTCACTTACCTTGTATCCGGGAATATGCACAAGATTACTAACCATACTGCTAAATCTTTAAGACTTCCAGATTTAGTGTTCCCAGAATATATAAGGTTATTGATAAACAAGAGCAAAGTTTTTTATGAAGGAATTTTAATGATAAATTCTGTACCCTGACCTAGAACCGAGTTAAAACTCAATTTTCCGCCGTGGGTTGATTCCACAATTTGACGAGCGATCGCTAATCCTAATCCTGTACCTTTACCAACGGCTTTTGTCGTAAATAAATGGTCAAATATTTTTGATTTTACTTGTTCATTTATCCCCTGTCCATTATCAGCAATGGTAATTTTAACTAGATTATTTTCGACTGAGGTTGTAATTGTAATGCAGTTACGATTGGCTTTAATTTCCTGAAAACTGCGTCTCTGATTAGATTCATCTAATGCGTCAATAGCATTCGCTAGAAGATTCATGAATACCTGATTTAATTGACCAGGGAAGCATTCTACTTGAGGTAAATTACCGTAATTGGTGACAACTTCAATAGCCGGACGTTGTTCGTTTGCTTTGAGGCGATGTTTGAGAATTAAAATCGTACTGTCGATACCTTCATGGATCTTAAATAGCACTTTGTAATCTTTATCGGCACGGGAGAAAGTGCGAAGACTGGTGCTGATATTTTGGAGGCGCTCGCACGCCATCACCATTGAATCAATTATCTTGGGTAAGTCTGGCAATTTTTGTCCTATCGGTCATCGTGGGTAGGTTAACTAAATCTTCAATCTTTCGATCTCCAATCAGTTCCCCAATCTCTTGCATTGACTGTTGAATATCAATTGGTGTGGGTATTGCGGGAAAGGTTACGCCCAACTGTTGCAGAATTTTTTGGGCGATGGCAATGGCTTGGGCAAATTTATTCTGGGAGATATGAGATTGAATTCTAATTCCGTAAACATTAACCTGTTCAAGTAAGGAGTGGGTTTGTTCGATAACAATATCAATAAATTTTTCCATCTGCTGAAAGTCGCCAGACAGGGAAGCTACTTCGGCTGCTAATTCGTGTAGAGCCAGAGTCATTTCATATTGCTGCTGCCAAGCTTTTTCTCCTAGCATTGATAATCCAATGCTGGCATATTCACGACTTGCTTGATAGGCGGTAGCACTTTTGGCTTTGCGACAGGCAATCAGATTAAGCCCAGCTAATTCATCTCGTTCTCTTTGTTCGCTAATTAAAGAAGTTCCGTAATTTAATTGATTGACCAGTTCAAAAATCCGGTCAACTCTAGCTGCTGAGGAAATCTGTTGGAGGAGTAGTTGTCCGATGTGGTAATGATTCGTCTGTTTTTGATCATCGGGAATTAGAGAATAGGCTGCTTGTTGGACGCGATCGTGTAAGAATTTGTAACTTGCTAATTGCTCATTGCTAATAGCTATTTGTTGATTTCTATTAGCAATGGACAAATAGCT
>NZ_JBALDZ010000039.1:0-46220 GCF_036917155.1 Nostoc sp.
TGAGGGGGATGAGGGGGATGAGGGGGATGAGGGGGATGAGGGGGATGAGGGGGATGAGGGGGATGAGGGGGATGAGGGGGATGAGGGGGATGAGGAGGATGAGGAGGATGAGGGGGATGAGGAGGATGAGGGGGATGAGGAGGATGAGGGGGATGAAGATGGATAAGATATTGCTTCCTTATCTCCCCTATCTCCCCCATCTCCCCCATCTCCCCTATCTCCCCCATCTCCCCTATCTCCCCCATCTCCCCTATCTCCCCTATCTCCCCCATCTCCCCATCCCCCCGTCTGCTTCAACGCCAAAAAACATTTGGCATAAGGGAGCTGTTCACCAAAAATTCTGAGGAAACATTGCACCCGTTGTTCTTTGTGGGGTGCTAGAGACTGAAGTACTTCCTCAACAACTGTAAAAATTAGTTGAGTGTCAACTATTACATCTGATGCGTGTTGCGTTAAAATCATTAGCTCGTCTTTATTGACGGCACACTTAACCTCGAAGACTTCAGCCGTTGAAACTTCTACAAGTAATTGTTCCTGCAAAGTTTTGGCCAAAAGCTGTAAATCTTCCTGCTGGACTGCTACTCTCATAGAGCTTTCCCGCTGAACTTCTATATTGTTTTGATTATTTTTAAGGGGATGGAACGAACTTTCTCGGTTTGTTGAATGCAAATGCACAGTTTAACCAACTACAGCCTGAAAATCTGAACGACCAACTTTCTAACACAAATTCTGACTTTTCACCAAAAATTAAAAAAGCAGTTATTGTTCGCGGCGCTACATTTTCGGGTTCATAGATGAAAAATTAAATAATCTGTCTTCAGATATAAATTACAAATAAAAAATGGGAATAATAGAGTGTTTGAGTATTTTCACTGCATTATTTCGCGACAATTAAATTCATAGGAGCTAGTGTCCTACAAAATTCTAGTTGCAGAGCAGTTGTTACCAAATTATCCAAAGGTTAAGAAAACGATGCTATGTCAGAGGGTTTTGACAGAAATGCTAGTTATCTTCTATGCTGGGAAGCTTGCTGAGGATATTAATTATGTGTTGTAAACGGGTTGGCTATCGAAATTAATGTGCCTCATTTGGTGAATTCGATAAAATTGACCCGTGAAAAATAAATTTTTATAGCTGCCAAAAGCTTCATTCTGCAATAAAGGTGCTGCAAAATATTAAGACAGCAATCAGCAAAAGCTTGGAAAGTGTCAATACAAGGTGTATCAATGGATTTATTAGAGTACCAAGTTAAAGAATGGTTTGGGAAGATAGGCATTCCGGTATTGCCTTCCCAGCGAATTGACCATCCTACAGATTTAAAACGTTTAAAAATTCGCTTTCCAATTGTACTGAAATCTCAAGTACACGGAGCAGAACGAGCAAAAGCTGGTGGAGTCAGGTTTGCTCAAACGACTATCGATGCGATCGCAGCTGCTCAAAATATCTTTAGTTTACCAATATGGGGCGAATTGCCAGAAGTTGTGCTGGCAGAATCCCAATACGACGCTAACCAGGAATTTTATCTAGCGGTGGTTTTAGATACTGCTGTCTGCCGACCGGTACTTTTAGGTTGCAAAGAAGCGGACATCGATTGGGAATCCGCTGGCGAAAAAATGCACCATGTTGTTGTAGAACAAGAATTCTCGCCATTTTATGCCCGACGACTAGCTTTGAAAATGGGTTTGCAAGGAACGCTGATGCAGTCGGTAAGCAACGTTGTGGAGAAGATGTACCACTTATTTGTGCAAAAAGACCTGGATTTAGTTGAAATCAATCCCTTGGCAGTCAGTGCTACTAGTCAAGTTATGGCTCTTAATGGTAAAGTCAGGGTCAACGAACGGGCGATCAAGCGTCATCCCGATCTTGCCGAGATGGCGGCAAAAATTATCAGCCGTCATACCAGTACTGAAATCAACGGTATTTTAGGCGACTGGGATGGTGTAGCAATGCATGGAAAAATCGGTATTTTAGGTAATGGTACTGGTTCGGTGATGGCAACTTTGGATTTAGTCGCTAATGCTGGTGGTAATCCGGGTGTTTGTTTGAATCTACGTCATGCTTTCCTTACAGATACTACACCAACCACCTTCCGCGATCGCCTAGAAATGGGTCTGAAAATGCTGGAGGCTGATAAAAGTATTCAAGTAATATTAATTAACTTTCTAGGTAGCATTCCTCAAATTGAGGAAGTAATTGAAGTGATAGCCAGAGTTGTGCAGCCAGATAATAGCGAACTTCAATCACAAATTATACGTTCTAATGGTAATAAAGTGCGGCGAGAGCTTAATTTTCCATCTTTAGTTGTCCGCCTTGCTGGTTCTGAATTTAGTACTGCAAGAAAATATTTGACAACACTAAAAACCCACAGCGACGCGCTTCTCGTGGTAGAAAATTTAGATGAGGCAGTGGATGCAGCAGTTCGTCTTGCTAAACCAACGGTTAATAAAAAGTAGTGAGCAATAAGTAGATGGGTGTCAATATTTGTCGTTGGGATAAGGCAGGGGGCAGGAGGCAAGAGGCAGGAGTTATTTCTCCTTCATCTCCATCACTCACTACTCAGCACTCACTACTCAGCACTTTCATGTCCCTTTCTTCAAGCCCAGTAGTTCAACTCACTGGCTTGGCAAATCTAAGGTAATTTATTATGAACTTAACGCCAGAAAGTAAAGTCTTAATTCAAGGCTTTTGTGAATTTATATCAAGCACCTATGTTGCTCAAATGAAAGCTTATGGGACGAATTTGGTAGCTGGTGTCAATGCTGGATGCGGCGGACAAGAACTGCATGGACTGCCAGTATTTGATTTAGTAGAGGAGGTAATAGAAAAATTTGGGGCAATTGATACGACAATCATTTGTGTAGATCCTTATGACGTACTAGATGCGGCATTAGAAGCGATCGCATCTAAGATTCGCCAGATTATTATTATCACTGCTGGTGTGCCGCCTTTGGATATGGTGCAATTACTCCGCAAAGCCGAAGCCTGTGAGACTTTGGTAATTGGACCAAATAGTCCGGGGATCATTGTACCGGGAAAAATTCTCTTAGGAACTCAACCCAGCGAATTTTATACCCCTGGGACAGTGGGGATCGTTAGTCGTAGCAGCACCCTCACCTACGAAATCGCCTACGAATTAACAAAAGCAGGTTTGGGGCAGTCGATTAGTGTCAGTATTGGTAGTGATGCGATCGTTGGTTCCTCGTTTCTGCAATGGCTGCAAATTCTTGATGAGGATGAAACCACAGAGGCGATCGTTTTAGTCGGTCAACCTGGTGGTGGTAGTGAAGAAGCAGCAGCCCGATACATTGCTGAGGCAATTGATAAACCAGTAATTGCCTACATTGCAGGTAGACTTGCACCACCAGGAAAAAGTTGGCGTCAAACCGGGACTTTAGCAACGGTTATCGGACGCGATCCCAATTTTGGCACAGCCCAAAGTAAATTAGCTGCTTTAAAAGAAGCAGAAGTTACAGTAGCCGAACGCCCTTCTCAGATTCCAGAATTATTGCGAAAGGAAATTAACTAATTACTAATTCGTATTTTGTAGTTAAGAATTCAATTACGAATTACGAATTATTTAGTCTTGGGAACGATTTTGAGGGAATAGGTAGGCGATCGCAGCGTAACCCGAAAGGCTGAGTAAACTAACCAAAAAAGCGGCCAGAACAAAAGTAGACATAATGTTATACTCTATGCAATTCCAAAATTTTGGTGTCCATCAACAAACAAAAATTTGGGATACTTTCAAATTAGCAATTGGGTATGACACAGCCATGACTACCTTGTGTCAATCCCTCAAACTCAAAGTTTTTTAGCTCAACTCAAGCCAAAGGCAGAAAAAACCGAAACGTACTGCCAACTCCCAATTCGCTTTCTACCTGAATCTTACCACCTTGTAGTTCAATTAAACGGTGGGAAATAGTTAAACCAATACCAGTACCTCCCGAATGGCGATCGCGCGATTGGTCGGCTCGCCAGAAGCGCTCAAACACATGGGGCAGATTTTCTGGAGCGATACCAATGCCCGTATCTATCACCGCAATCCAGAGTTGAGATGCTTCAGTCCCAACATCAATGGTAATTGAACCTTCGTTAGTGTAATATACTGCATTACCTAGCAGATTAACCAACACCTGTTCTGTCCGGTCAATATCTGCCAATACAGGAGGTATCACAGATGGACACTTTAAGAGCAGAACTGGCCCATCTTCCAATAGTTGGTCGGTAAATTTCTCCATTAATGACTCTAACAACGGACGCAAATTTACCCGTTGGATATTAATTGGCAGATAACCGGCTTCTGCCTTAGATAGTTCTTGTAAATCGTTCACCAATCGCTCTAAGCGCCTAGTTTCTTTAGCTAAACGCCGATAGATTTCAGGAGACGCTTCAATTTCTCCATCAGCCAGTTCTTCCAAGTAACCGCGCACCACTGTTAACGGTGTTCGTAGTTCATGGGTCATATCTCCAATTACTTCTCGCCGTCGCGCTTCTACCCCTTCTAAACTGGCTGCCATTCGGTTGAAACTAGCACTCAGTCCACTGAGTTCTGGAATATCAGATACAGGTAGTCGTGCATCCATCTGACCAGCAGCAAATTTTTGGGTGATTTGTTCCATCTCGGTTAACCGCTGCATAATCCGTCTGGACACCCAGTAACTCAATCCTCCGGCGGCGGTAGTGCCGACTAAAACTGACCAAAGAGTGCTTCGCTGCCAAGCAAGTTCAAATCCTGTAACCAATTCAGTACGGACATCGATTAAGTCTAACCCCTCCTTTTCTAATCCTTCCAAATGCAGTACAAACAAGCGTGGGGAAGAGATTTTGCTGATGCTTACCAGACTAGCTACCCCCACGATCATCACTACTAAGTGGGAGAAAAATAGGCGCCCTCTCAGCCCCATCTTCATAATATTTACCCCACCAAAGGATCTTCAAATTTATAGCCAACCCCAACAACAGTTTTAATAAAAGTAGGATTTGCCGGATCGGGTTCAATCTTTTTTCGCAACCGAGCTACATGAGTATCTACCACTCGTTCATCGCCAAAAAAGTTATCTCCCCAAAGTTTATCAATTAGTTGAGTGCGGTTCCAAACTCGACCAGGATTGCTGACAAAGGTGGTAAGCAAGTTAAATTCTAGGGTAGTTAAGTCCAAAATTTCAACTTCTTTGGAATTCATTTGGCGATTGGCAGTGCGCTGGTCTACATCGACGATAAAGTGTTGGGTACGATTAACTTGATGTTGTCCCCCTTGGCGGAGGCTACGCCGTAATAGTGCCCGCACCCTAGCTACCAACTCTCTGGGGCTAAAGGGTTTAACCATATAATCATCAGCACCAGTGGATAGACCAATGACGCGATCGATTTCCTCTCCCTTGGCAGTGAGCATCAAAATGTAAGGATCTTTTGCACCTGGTTTCTGGCGAATTCGGGCACAAACTTCTAACCCATCCAAACCAGGAATCATTAAATCTAGAATGATTAAATCCGGTGGTTGATCCTGAAACATCCGCAAAGCATTCATCCCATCGCGGCTAGTGCGACAAAAAAAACCTTCTTTTTCTAAAGAGATTTCGATTAAATGAGCTATTTCTGGTTCATCTTCAACTATTAAAATATCCATTTAAATATAAGGTTGAGCAAAATTGAACTGGGGATTGGGGAAGGTGGGCCCCCTCTGGGGATAAGGGGTAATGGGGATTGGGAGGGTATGAATAGGGATTTAAACCCCACCCAATCTGATAAACCTTCTACAAGTTTGCAATAGCTGAGTAGAGATTTCGATAGATTTGAAATCGGGTTTTAAAGGTTTGAATTTGATGGCGTGCGATAACTATAGCCAAGATTAGAATCTTTTTGAATGTGTGCTTTAATACTATCGAGGTCAATGAAGCAGTCAGCAACATCAATCAAACTTTCACTGGTCGTTGTTTGCAGACTGACCACTTCCACCCGAACCCCCATTCTGCTGACAGCGTTCACTGCATAAGCTAAATCTCCATCCCCACTAACTAAAACCGCTGTATCATAGTAAGGGGCTAAAGTTATCATATCTACAGCAATTTCTACGTTCAAATTTGATTTTTTGAAATTCTCTGCTGTTAAAACAAGCTCTTTTGCCACTACACGATAGCCATTACGACGCATCCACAATAAAAAACCCTGTTGCTTTTCATTGCTGAGATCAACTCCAGTATAGAAGAAAGCACGCAACAGTCTTGAACCGTTGGTTAAATGACAAAGTAATTTAACATAGTCAATTTCTATACCCAGTTGTAAAGCTGTATGAAATAGGTTTAAGCCATCAATAAAAATAGCAACTCGACCACGATTCAAGCTATTGAAAATCGAACTATCGGGTGCAGTATCTTGTATCTTCTTGATATCTTTACCTTTGACAGCAGTATCACTCAAATTTTGCCCTTGCCAATGGGGTTTAGCTTTAAGTATTTTAGGTTCCTTAAATTCACTTTTTTGTTTGCTAAAATTAGTTATAATCATTGATACCTCTGATTTTAAAGTTGGAAAAAGTTTTGGGTAAATTGTCTATAGTATAGTCTGTGCTGATTTATGAACCTAGCAGGTAATGGTCTTAAGTCACTACATACAGATAAACTTAACTGGCGCTCAAGCTTCGTTCAAAGTAGACAGCCCAAGAGGTTGTAATTTTTCCTAGTGGTTGGTTTAACGAGATATTGCGCCTCTGTCCACAGATATGTTAATCTTTACCCACCAAGACAGCAAGAGTTTGGAGAAAATAAATCCTTTTGTCAGGATAGGGGCAAGAATCCGCAAACGTCATCTATCTATTTTTATTTTACCCCTGTATTTTAATAACCTGACAGTCAGGAAGTTGAGATTTACCGCAGGCTAAGGACGATCAAATACTGATAGAGTTAGAAGCACTAATAATGTAATTTGCGATGCCTGCGGCGGGCTACGCCAACGCACCTCAAAACATAGGTTGTACTAAGTATTTAGGTAATATTTAATTTAATCAGCACTGACGAAAATACTAGTACAACACGGCGTAAATAAATCACCCATTTAAAATAGCCAGAAAGCTTACAAAATAAGCATTCTTTCTTTTTATTTTTGCCTTTTTACTTTTGCCTTCTTGTACTAGATTCCCGACTTCTTGAAAGAAGTCGGGAATCTGGATCTTAGCTTTTAGCTAACTTGTTATTAGATGTGTAGTAAACTTTACTACCAGTATCAGGGACAAAATGGCAGCTGATGCATGAATTCCATACTGACTTCCAAATTGGTTCTTCTGATTTGTGGAAATACTCACCCATTACTGGTTTTATTGCCTCAGTTGCCTTCAACAAATTGTAGTGAGGGATGTTAAGGAATATATGGTGAGCAACATGAGTACCGATATCGTGATGGATATGATTAACCAAACCATAATCACGGTCAATACTAGAAATTGCACCTTTTAAAAAAGTCCAATCTTCTCCACGATACCAGGGAAGTTCTGGCTCAGTATGGTGCAAGAATGTTACCAAATCTAGCCAAATGATGAACACAAGGTAGGGCACAGCATAATATTTTAGCAACCACATCCAACCCCATTGGTAGGTGAGGAAACCGAGCAAACCTACCATACCAATTAAAAGTACAGTGCTAGTGATGACATCCCATTTTTCTGATGGCTTGAAAAGCGAGCTGCTAGGCAAAAAGTGCGAGCCTTCTTTATTAGGAGAACGCTTAAACAGATACACAGGATAAGCCAATAGAAAAACATAATATCTGCCGATCTTTTGGGCTAAAGGCATTTCCTTATATTGTGATTCTGTCACAGGATACCAGCTTTCATCATTATCGATATTGCCAGTATTTTTGTGATGAGTTCTATGGCTGATCCGCCAACCATGATAAGGAACAAGTATTGGTGTGTGAGAAAGATGTCCAATCAAATCATTGAGCCATTTGTGCTTAGAAAAAGATTGGTGTCCGCAGTCGTGTCCGACTACAAACAAAGCCCAAAACATCGTTCCTTGCATTAGCCAGAAAATCGGGAAGAAAAGCCAAGAATCCAGGTAATAAGCAACTGCATAAAGCAGACAGATAATCAGGATGTCACGAAAGAAGTAAAAAAGTGATTTTGTCACATTGGGCTGAAAGCATTCAGCAGGAATTGCAGCTTTTAAATCTTGAAGAGTAAAAGGCAATTTAGCCGTATCCTCAGACGTTTCACCACCAAGAGGATTGTTGAACGTAATGATATTTGATTGCACTGGATTCTTTTGTTGGATATAAATCGGAACTAACAAGGCAAAAGTAAAAAGGTAAAAGGTAAAAGAAAGAAGACATGGTTTGAGAAAAACTAAATTTATTTAGCGAAATTATCTTTTTACTTTTTACTTTTTACTTTTTACTTTTCAACTCTAGGATGCCCACGAAACTAGTGATCGCTAACATAAAAGAGGATAATTTCTGGCAGATTATCTAAAAGCTTAGTCAGTAAAAAATCGCCAGAGTCTATTTAAACACAGCATGATAAACGCTCTCGTTGGTTCAAGAGCGTGAGTGTAATTACAGTGCTATTTATTGCTCTGTATAATGTTCGTCGAAAGTTTTATAGCCAACATCAGTTGTGTACAGTTGACATTGGTCTGTAATCTGCTTCATTAAAGACCAAGAAAACTGACACTCATCATGCAGATGAGGCTCCCAATTTTCTTTGATGCTGCTGTAAGCTAGCCGCAAATTATAAGAAGGAATCGCAGTGGAAATATGATGAGGGACATGAACATTGATATCATGGCACAGAATTTCTACCCAACGCGGATAATCGCAATGAATAGTTCCAGATAACTGTGCTAGAGCTTCGTTCCACTTGTTTGCGGTCGCAAAAGGAACATCTGCGGCAGTATGATGAACAATAGTAAAAGTACTCATCCAGAAATGGTAAATCATCCAGGGTACTAGCCAAAACTTGACAAATCCCCAGATGCCAGTTGTGGCGATGAGAAGCGGGAAAGCGATCGCAGCAAACACAACTACTACAGCCACAGAAAGCTTGATACTTGATTGGTCTTTAGTTTTGAAGTTCCGCCAATCAAAATGCACCACAGCCCAATGTCCAATGGAACCTACCCACCAGAAGCGTTTACGCATGAACAGTTCAAAAGCAGACTGTCGGGTTGTATCCCAATTTTCAAACACTTCTGGTCTAATTGGATGCCAAGCGTTATCCTCATCCAGCTTGTTGGTATGAGTATGGTGATAATTATGCTTAATGCGCCAACTATGAAAGGGGTAAATTAACGGCATCATGAAGAAATGCCCTACCAAATCATTTACCCAACGACGTTTGGCAAAAGACCTGTGTCCACAATCATGGCCAATTACAAAAAATCCTGTTAAAGCAGTACCCGTAAAAATCCAAGCTAGGGGTAAAAGAAACCAAGGAGTGATGACTAGGCTGTAATAGCCCAAGGCGACTGCCAAGACACTCAGCAGTACTTGTATCCACGCTTTGCGACGGTTCTGCTGAAAACATTCCCGTGGCAGGGTTTTGACAATATCTTTGAGCCTAAAGTCGGAATTACCAGGCTCGTCACTTAGTTTCTGGCTGTTAATTATTGATGTAGTCATGGACACCTGAAAAACAACAAACTCCTCCACCAAGTCACCAAAAAGCAACTTGCCGCAAAAACTCTTCACATTAGCGCTTCGGATTATAGCAACCTAACAGACACAAGCGCACCCGTAAATAGACTTTTGA
The DNA here is from genome assembly GCF_036917155.1 of Nostoc sp. Lineage (GTDB taxonomy): Bacteria > Cyanobacteriota > Cyanobacteriia > Cyanobacteriales > Nostocaceae > Nostoc. The sequence continues at coordinate 9,740 of NZ_JBALDZ010000039.1, forward strand.
AAAGTTAGGAGTTAGAAGTGGTGAGTGAGGAGTTAGGAGTGAGGAGTTAGGAGTTTAGATTCTTAACTCACGCCTGATGTGAATTAGAAACGCTCCTTGACCCACAAGGATTTCTGGGTCTACCAAAAATCATGGTTTAAGAAAAATCAACAGCAAAATAAAAATTCCAACGCCTGATTCCCATTGAACGTAACTCCAAACTCCAAACTCCTAACTCCTAACTCCAAACTCCAAACTCCTAACTCCAAACTCCAAACTCCTAACTCCTAACTCCTAACTCCAAACTCCAAACTCCTAACTCCAAACTCCAAACTCCTAACTCCTAACTCCTAACTCCAAACTCCTAACTCCTAACTCCTAACTCCTAACTCCAAACTCCTAACTCCAAACTCCTAACTCCTAACTCCAAACTCCTAACTCCTAACTCCTAACTAACTTTCGTTGGGGCCAACTTCACATTAGTAGCCAGACCAACTGCTTGTAGCAATTGAACTGTCATCCAGGTTAAATCGATTTCCCACCATTCCAGTCCGTGACGAGCTGAGTATTGAAAGGCATGATGGTTATTATGCCAGCCTTCACCGAAAACTAGTACAGCTACCCACCAGCAATTAGTCGAGCGATCGCCAGAATCATAGCTCTGATAGCCAAATTTATGAGTAGCGCTGTTTACCAACCAAGTGCAGTGGTAAACCCAAACAATCCGAACAAAAATTCCCCAAATCACAAAGGGCCAGCCACCCAGAAGCAAAAGCAGTACACCCAGAGCAACCTGGATCAAAATGAAATATTTTTCTAAAAACTGATAAACTGGGTCTTCGGCAATGTCTTTGGTGAATCGAGGAACATCAGCGTGAGCGGGACAATAGTGAATCAGCCAATCCATGTGGCTCCACCAGAAGCCTTTATTAGAATCATGGGGATCAGCGTCAGTATCAGAGTATAAATGATGGATACGATGTGTCCCGACCCACTCAATTGGGCCTCCTTGACATGAAAGTGTGCCGAAGAAAACCAAGAGATATTCTAGCCACTTGGGAGTTTGAAAACTGCGGTGGGTGACAAGGCGGTGAAATCCTAGAGTAACTCCTAAGCCACCTGTTACCCAGTACAGCAAGAAACCCACACCAACTGCCGTCCAGCTAAAGTTACCAGGAACAAAGGCAAATAAAGCGCCGATGTGCAGTCCAATGAAAAACAGGGTATTAACCCAGTTAATTTGAGGTTTGGTTGAAGTAGCAATTGTCATGCAGTAACCTGAATTTTAATTTTTCCTGCCGAAGAACAGCGCGATCTGAAAATCCGCATATCTATAATTTTTTTGAACCGAGGAACTGATGAACAGCTTAGAACAGCTGCGGCAAGCAGAACATGCACTGTTAGAAATTTTTTCTGGAATTGACACTCAGGTCAAGCATAATCTAAAACGAGTGCTGGATGCTTTTCGTAATCACCGTGTGGGCGCACACCACTTTGCTGGTGTAAGTGGCTATGGTCATGATGATTTAGGACGAGAAACTTTAGATAAAGTTTTTGCCGAAGTTATGGGTGCTGAAGCTGCGACGGTGCGAGTGCAGTTTGTTTCGGGAACTCATGCGATCGCTTGTGCTTTGTTTGGTGTCCTCCGTCCTGGGGATGAAATGTTAGCGGTGGTTGGTTCTCCCTACGATACGCTTGAAGAAGTCATTGGTTTACGGGGTCAAGGTCAAGGTTCCCTGATCGAGTTTGGCATAAATTACCGCCAATTGGAGCTAACCCCCGCAGGAACTATAGATTGGCAAGCAATAAGAACTAGTGTGGCTGAAAACACTCGTTTAGTGTTAATTCAGCGTTCTTGTGGCTATTCTTGGCGTCCTAGTTTATCAATTGCCGATATTGAAAAAATCGTCCATTTAGTCAAAGAGCAAAACCCGAACACCGTTTGCTTTGTAGATAACTGCTACGGCGAATTTATTGAAACTAAGGAACCCACAGCCGTAGGTGCCGATTTAATGGCGGGGTCATTGATTAAAAATCCTGGTGGCACTATTGTCAGTGCTGGCGGTTATGTCGCTGGTCGCGCTGACTTAGTGGAAGCATCCGCCTGTCGTCTCACTGCTCCCGGTATCGGTAGTTACGGCGGTGCTACTTTTGACCAAAATCGCCTGCTGTTCCAAGGCTTATTTCTCGCGCCGCAGATGGTGGGAGAGGCGATGAAAGGGACTTATCTAACTGGTTATGTATTTGATCAACTCGGTTATCCAGTAAATCCCGCACCTCTAGCTCCCCGTGGGGATGTAATTCAGGCAATTAAACTCGGTTCTGCCGAAAAGCTAATTGCTTTCTGTAAAGCCATACAACAGCATTCTCCGATTGGTTCCTACTTAGACCCTGTTCCAGATGATATGCCGGGGTATGAGAGCCAGGTGGTGATGGCTGGGGGGACGTTTATTGAAGGGAGTACTTTGGAATTATCGGCAGATGGGCCAATGCGATCGCCCTATGTGGTTTATTGCCAGGGGGGGACTCATTGGAGTCATGTAGCGATCGCCCTGGAAGCTGCGATCGATGCAGTTGGCAATTGTCATTGAACGGAAAAAAGTTGTGACTGAGATTAGAGGCTTGAGAACTGAAAGTCAATGTATTTTAAAACATTTGTTCGATAGACAGGAGAAGGGCAAGTAATGAGCGATCGCCATACCACGACTGCTGCAAGTCTCAATGTCTACATCCAAGGTCAAGGATTCCCAATTTTAGCCTTACATGGTCATCCTGGTACTGGTCGTAGTCTTTCTGTCTTTACCAATCATTTATCAAAACGCTACAAAACTTTTGCTCCTGATTTACGTGGATATGGCAAAAGTCGCTACAACAGCAATTTTGAGATGAATGACCATTTGACTGATTTAGAAGCGCTGCTAGACCGCTTAGAGATTGAAAAGTGCCTAGTATTGGGATGGTCACTTGGGGGCATTCTGGCAATGGAGTTGGCATTACGTTTGCCAGAGCGCATTACTGGGCTAATTTTGGTGGCGACAGCCGCAAAACCCCGTGGTAGTCATCCGAGCATTACTTGGCAGGATAATTTATATACTGGCGTTGCTGCCTTGTTGAACTATATAAAACCGAGTTGGCAATGGAATATTGAAACTTTTGGCAAGCGATCGCTTTTTCGCTATCTAATCCAACAACATACATCTACCAGTTACAATTACATCGCCAAGGAAGCAGTACCGGCTTATTTGCAAACCTCCCCTGCTGCGACTCGTGCCCTCTATAGTGCAATTCAATCGGGATACAACCGACTTCCAGATTTGCAACTAATTCAATGTCCTACTTTAGTACTTGCTGGTGAACAAGACCGCCACATAACATCTGATTCCAGCTTACAAACTGCTCAAAACCTCAAAAATTCTCAGTGGCAGTGCTATCCCAACACCGCCCATCTTTTCCCGTGGGAAGTCCCCCAACTAGTGCTGAATGACATTGATCGTTGGCTAGAAGAACATCCGCAGGTAATTAATAGCCAATAGTTTAATGGGCAAAAAATTTTGACGTACCTATTTTAGATTTGAGATTTTAGATGATTTCGGTTCATGCCCCGCCCGAAGTCAAGCGGAACAAATCCAAAATTGTCAATCTCAAATCACCAAGCCCTGTACCCTTGTGGTCAGGGTCAATCCCAAATTGCAAATCTAAAATCCAAAATTGTTTGACTATTGACGAAGAAAAAACAGAGAGAGAAGATATGGTGACGCAATGAGTAAAAAGACGCGGTAATGCCGTAAAAGAATTATCTGTGTCTTTGCGTCTCCACACTGCCCCATCCTGTTCATTCTTTGGCCTAACTTAAATTTGACCGCCAAAGGCAGGCTGTACTTTGCGGTCAAATCTTTCCCCCAAGTCGTCAGCGATCGTTAAGGTATTAGGTTTGCAACGCTTGACACTCACAACAATTCCCGTAGCTCCTTCAAGCTCCAAATCTTCTATGTATCCTTTGCTTGCTAATGTTGCATCGGAAGAACTCAGAAATGGGCCGAAGTAGTACGTGCAGCGGGGATTCTGCGTCACAATCTCTACCCACCAAGCCAAGCCGAGGTTCTCAAATGTGTTAATTAACACTTCCTTGAGGTTATGCCAAATGGTTTTCATGGTTTTCGTCGATTTATAAACGTGCTACAGGGTGTGAAACGATATGCTACTTTATTATCTTTTACATTTCTTTATACTCTGTTACGTTATTTTTTAAAAGAGATTTTGTGCAATTTATCTAAGTGCAGCGTATTTAGCGATCGCTGACGATAAATCTCATAAAGTGCCATACCCGCTGCTACCGAAGCGTTGAGGCTGGGAGTCTTACCCTGTAGAGGAATTGATACTAAAAAATCACAGGAGCGTTGAGTCAACATACCCAGACCTTCACCTTCTGAGCCAATTACCAAAACGATTGGGCCGGTGAAATTGACTGTATGCAGAGGTTCGCTGCCACTTGCAGCAGTGCCGTAAATCCAAAAGCCAGCTTCTTTTAATTCTTCTAAAGAGCGGCTGAGATTGACAACTCTAGCTACAGCAAAATTTTCTAAAGCGCCTGCTGCCACTTTCATCACAGTAGAAGTGATCCCAGATGCCCTTCTTTGGGGAATCACCAATCCTTGAGCGCCGATTGCTTCAGCGGTGCGAATAATTGCTCCCAAGTTGTGGGGATCGGTAATTCCGTCAGCCACGACAATTACGGCATCGGTTACAGATTTGCACTGTTCAATTAAATCGGGCAATTCGGTGTAGGCATAGGGAGCGATTTGTGCTGCCACACCTTGGTGATTAGCGCCGTTGGTGAGATAGTCTAAGCGCTTGGGTTCAACCTCATCAATAACTGTGCCATTTTCCTTTGCTTGCAAGAGAAAATGGTGAAAGCTGGGATCGTAGCGCAGACGGGTAGTAATCCAGAGACGGTTGAGATTGCGCTGATTTTGCAATGCACTCAATACTGGGTGACGACCGTAGATGAGATCGCTATCTTCTTCTATCGGTTGTGTAGATGTAGATGGCTGGGAGAAGTTATTATTTCGTTGTCGGGAGTTCCCATAGCTGGGGTTGCTATCTATTTTCCTGGGATTGCGAGTCGGATTCGCAACAGAAATGGGATTGCCATCTACTTTTCTGGGATTGCGAGTCGGATTCGCCACAGAAATGGGATTGCCATCTACTTTTCTGGGATTGCGAGTCGGATTCGCCACAGAAATTGGGTTGCTATCTATTTTCCTGGGATTGCGAGTTGGATTCGCCACAGAAATTGGGTTGCTATCTATTTTCCTGGGATTGCGAGTCGGATTCGTAACAACACGCTTACCTTTAATTTTTACGGGTTGCCCACGATTGGGTTCGCTAGAAGTCCTGATTTTTCTCGGTTTATTCTGCATTTTAGTTATGGATATAGCGTATGGTTGATCGTTCCGATTGTCTCAATTTCTTGAACCTAATCTAGTGTTACGGCAACTGTGAAATTGAGTTTTCACTCTTTTTCTATATGAAGTATTTGCAATAGTTCGGTTAGACGCTGGTAATCGGTGAGATATAAGTAGCCAATTAAGGTTTCTAGACTAGTAGCCTGTTGATAAATTTCGGGATTAAGTCGCTTAGGGCGTCCTGTTGCGGCGTTTCTACCCCGTCGGACAATTTCTAATTCGGTATCCCTGAGATGAGGAATCAGCGATCGCAAATGTAGCGCTTGTGTTTCCGCTCTTACCTGCTCCACTACCAGACTATGGTAAATCCCTGACCGCTGCAATGGCAGCAGATAGAAAATTCTAACATACAATTCATAGATTGCATCCCCTAAATACGCTAAAGCAGTAGGAGAAATTTGTTGCACTTGTGAAAGGGAAATCTGTTGGAATGGCGCTGTGGTTGCCAAGAGTGCTTGATCCCAAGATAAACTCTGTTTGGGAGTTTTATCTTGTCCATCTAATAGCTCTTCCTCCTGTGACTTCACAAATAAATCATTCCTTGACTGGCTCTATTTGGCAGGCATTCTTCGCAAAGATTGATTTTTCTGAAGTATGCCATGATAGTATACTTAGCATAATCAATACTATCAAAATTACTTCCTAATTTCATCTTTTTGATTGAGAGTTGGCATTTTAAATCACCCTGATGTCAACATCTGTAAACCAAATTTCGCCTACTTATTGTGGTCTGTGCCGAAGATACGGTAAAATCTGAACATCAAATTTACGCTTTGGCTCGATCGCATTTTCGTGCTTACTTAGTAACTGACAATTTTTAACTATACAGGATCAAGTCTACTTATCGACAAACATGCTGGCTTGATGTTTCTTACAAATTTCTCAGATTTGATTATTCATCAGATATTATAGCCAGGGATTACATACTCAAGAACTGGGTGTTTATATCTTTAAGTTATTGCTTAACTTTAAATATAGTAGCTCAACTGGCTTTATGCCTCTCCCACAAGGAGAGAGGTTTTTTGCCAGAAGTTTTAAAAATTAAGCTATCTGATATTGAATCTAGATAGCTAAATTGAACTCTCAGGTCTAGCAATCAAGACTACTTGACGTTTTCTAGAGCGTCTTCAACTGATTTTTGCAGGGAGAGAAACTTCTCTAGGCGAACAAGCTTGACCGTTTGAGTTACACGGGCATTCGTAACAATTTGCAAAGTGCCATCAGCAGTTTGAGCCTGCTTGGCTAGCTGCACCAGAGCGCCCAAGCCAGAGCTATCTACAAAGTCAATTTGTGAGAGATCCAAAATAATATGCTTAGGGCCCTCGTCAATCTTGCTGCCAAGTGTCTTGCGAAATGTCGGCTCAGAAAAAGCATCTAACAAACCTGTGAGGCGGAATAGCTGACAGTTATCCCGGACTTCACGAGTGCCCCTCAGGCTAACGGTTAGATTTAGTGGCTCAGCAATAATTCCCTCCTCATGAGTTAAAGTGAACGCTCAAGTATAGATGGTTTTTGAGCAAGTTGTCTACAATCTGTTGGAATAGGGCGTTGGGCATTGGGCATTGGAAAACTTTTCCCTAGTCCCCAATGCCCCATTTGCATTTTGCTATTTTTATTTAATCCCAAATGCGACAACTTGACTCTTGCTTTTTGCTCCAATTCAAAATTAAAAATGCTTAGTTCAAAAATAAATCTTTCATTTTGAATTTTGAATTTTTAATTTTGAATTCCCCGGAGGGGTTGACGTGCTGTTCGCATGGATTGAACAAATTGCTCAAACAAGTAATCAGCATCATGGGGGCCAGGACTGGCTTCTGGGTGATACTGTACGGAAAATACAGGTAGAGATTTGTGACGTACCCCGGCAATGGTGCGATCGTTTAAGTTCAGGTGGCTGATTTCCACAACTGCCGTAGGTAAAGAATCTGGATCAATTGCAAAACTATGGTTTTGGCTAGTAATTTCTACCCGTTGTTGTAAGCCGGCAGGCTGATTCAAACCACGATGACCAAATTTGAGTTTATAGGTTTCTGCGCCTAGTGCATGACCTAAAATTTGGTGTCCCATACAAATACCAAAAATTGGTTTTTGACTTAACAGGAGTGCTTTGGCAGTTGCAATCCCTTCGGTAACGGCAGCCGGATCGCCAGGGCCGTTAGAAAGAAACACACCATCTGGATTGTAGTTGAGGATTTCCTCTGGTGGTGTATCAGCAGGTACAACAATCACCTTACAACCGTAAGTTGCTAGGCGACGCAAGATATTACGTTTTATGCCAAAGTCGAGGGCAACAACGGTAAAGGCTTCCCCAAGATTTTCGGCAGCTTCAGAGTTGAATTCCCAAGCTGGAATTGTCGGATCTGCCCATTCATAAGCCGTTGGGGTGGTGACTTCACGAACCAGATTCAATCCTGCCATGTTGGGAGCCGCTATTACCTGCTCTAGCAATTCTGCCTCATCAAGAATGGTTGTAGAAATGCCACCGTTCATCGCTCCAAACATCCGAATTTTGCGGGTGAGGGCGCGGGTATCGATGCCGTAGATCCCCGGTACTTGGTTATGCTTGAGGTAGTCAGGTAAAGATTGTGTCGATCGCCAGTTACTTGGACGCTGACAAATATTTCGGGCGATCGCACCCCGCACTTGGGGCCCATCTGATTCTTCATCTTCAGGATTGACGCCAGTATTCCCCAATTCAGGATAGGTAAAAATAACTATCTGACCGCAGTAACTAGGGTCAGTCAGGACTTCTTGATAACCGGTCATGCCAGTGTTGAATACCACTTCTCCGATCGCGGTTCCCGTCGCACCGAAAGACCAACCGCGATAAGTGGTTCCATCTGCTAGGACAAGTAAAGCTGGGATTGCTGCGTCAGTCAGGGGCATAGTAGATTGGGGATTGGGGATTGGGGATTGGGTACTGGGGATTGGGTACTGGGGATTGGGTACTGGGGATTGGGGATTGGGGATTGGGTACTGGGGATTGGGGATTGGGGATTGGGGATTGGGGACTGGGGATTGGGGATTGGGTACTGGGGATTGGGGATTGGGTACTGGGGATTGGGGATTGGTATAGAGAGGTACAGGGCGGGGAAAACTCTACTCCCTTGCTCCCTACTCCTTTGCTTCTTCCCCAGTCTCTAATTCCCAGTCCCCAGTCCCCAGTCCCCAGTCCCCAGTCACCAGTCCCCAGTCCCCAGTCCCCAATACTGCGATTGTTAATTATCCCATAAGTTGAGTAATTGGGAGTTTTTAAGATAGTTAATTAAAATTAAAAGGGAATTAAATTAGCGGGAGTGGATTTGGCAAAGCTTGGGCAGTTAAAATTAATTATGCTTCAGTCTTTTTTATCCCGTGCAACCCTAATTTTTGTATCAAGCGTTCTAGCGATTTTATGTGTTGCCTGTAGTGAAGACAAACAAAACACCGCGACTGGTGGCAATGACCAACCCACACCTGTTGGGGATCTGGCATCAGTACAGCCTACTGTCGAACCAGTAACACCCGCAGCTACCCCAAAAGCGCAGCCGCTAGAGCCGTCTGAATCTGAAAGTGAACCAAGTCTTTTTGAAATGGGGCGAGACAAAGCTGTTGGCGCTTGGAGTATTAGCCAATCGGCTCAATCTCCAGATGACTGGAATTTGGTGGCGAGTCAGTACCAGGATGCGATCGCGCTGATGCGAAGAGTGCGGCCACAAAGCCCAGAATTTGCGATCGCTCAAACCAAAATCAGAGAATATCGCCGCCAAGTTAAATACGCCCAGCAGCAAGCTAATCCTCGCCCTGTTGCAGTTAGAGAACCTCAGAAAATAGTCGTTGTTGTTCCCCAGAGAGAAACCGCACCAAAGTTTACTTTACCTCCTATAGAAGCAAAACCGTTATCACCTGAGCCAGGTTTGCCCTCATCAGCAGTGGTGATTCCAGATCAAGCAGTATTTACAGCCCCAATTAAAAGGCGAATTGGTGGCACGCCAATTGTGGAAGTCACCTTCAATGGCCAGCAAAAATTTGAGATGATTGTGGATACGGGAGCGAGTGGTACTGTCATTACCCAACAGATGGCCAATGCTTTGGGAATCGTGACAGTGGGGAAAGCTAAGGCAAATACCGCAAGTTCCAGAGCGGTAGAATTTCCTGTGGGCTATGTTAATTCGATGGCAGTTGGCGGGGTAATAGTGAATAAAATACCAGTAGCGATCGCAGGTGCGGAACTAGAAACTGGACTTTTAGGACATGACTTTTTTGGTAACTATGATGTCACCATTAAGCGTAATGTCGTAGAATTTCGCCCGCAATTGCGATCGCAAATCAATTCCCCAGAAACTCAACTAACTGCTCCAATTTCGTCCAAGCCGCTCCACTCTGTAGGATATCCTTAGCGATTTTAATACCCTCGGCGTGATCGAGGAAGGCGATCGTACCTGCGACTTGTAGCGCCAAGGAAGCATTTAAAGCAACTGCGTCCTGTTGCGCCTGAGTTCCCTTACCTTGGAGTACCGCCTTGAGAATCTCCGCATTCTCTTGGACATCTCCACCCCGAAGCATACCTATGGTAGCAGGCGTTAAATCCAAATCTAGGGGATTAATGGTAGTTAACTGCACTTCTCCGTCTGATAACACCGCTAAATCAGTTTCATCTCCTAACCCAGCCTCATCAAGTTTTTCTCGCCCGTGCAGCACAATCGCCTTTTCCTTACCCAAATTTTGTAAAGCTTCGGCAACAGTTGCCAAAAGTTTGGGAGTGAATAAGCCCACCACTTGCCCAGTTGGGCGCAAGGGATTTACTAACGGCCCGAGCAAATTAAACACCGTTCGCACCCTGAGAGTCCGCCGCAATTGGGCAACCGCCTTGAGTGCTGGATGCCAACCAGCGGCAAACAAGAAAGTGATCCCCACTTCTTGTAGTGCTGCTTGCACTTTTTCACTAGAGGCACTCAAATTTACACCCAAGGCTTCCAATACATCTGCACTTCCTGTGAGACTTGAAGCTGAACGATTGCCGTGTTTGGCGACGCGTATACCGTAGGCTGCGGCAACAAAAGCAACAGCTGTAGAAATATTGAAAGTTGATGAACCATCTCCACCAGTACCACAGGTATCTATTAGGGGGATTGGGGATTGGGGATTAGGGATTGGGGATTGGGTAGATTCTTGACCAGTCCCCAGTCCCCAGTCCCCAGTCCCCAGTTTTGATTGAGATTGTAAGACTTCAGCCATGCCGGTTAACTCATCGGCAGAAATGCCTCTAAAGTTCAGCGCTGTTAAAATTGCTCCCGATAACTCTGGGGGAACTTCTTCACTGAGCCAACCCTTCATCAATTCAGCAGATTGAGTACGAGATAATGATTGTCCATCTATTAATTGTTGCAGCAGGATATACCAGCTAGCAGAGGATTCTTGAGCAGGGATTGGGGAAGTTGTCATAGCTAAGGTTTATATGTTGTAGCTATATTAAGAGCTATGGGATTTATCCTACCGGAAAATTGGAAGCTATCAAAGTTAGGTTTAAATCTCAAGGCTTAATTGCAAAGCTGGATTAGCGAGGTTTTGATTTGGTGCTTTATTTTCCAAATAAAGTTTAACTTCGTAATTAGTAATGAATAACTCTTTTCCTTTAGCCGCACCACTCTGCTTATAATTATTCATCCCATACTGTAATTCCCACTCGGAAATATTAGCCCATTGAAAATTTTCTCTAATTTGCTTTGAGTTGTCATAGGTAATTAGCCAGGGATGATGACATTGTTGCAAAAGTTCAGCAAATCTCTGATGTTCAAACGAAGTGTGCAAGTTACCATCTTTACCATATAGTTTTGATTTTGTAGCACTAAAATATGGTGGATCTAAAAATAAAAATACATTTTTTCCTTCTGGTTTTAATAGATAGCTGTAATCTAAATTAGTAATTTGGACGTTTTTTGATAATATATTTTCTAACTTTTCAAGTCGTTCTATTGAAGAATCAGTAAATCTTTTATGAAAAGCTTCTTGGGAAAAACCACCGGATTCTACAGTTCCAGAAAAAGTAATTCTGTTAAGGACGAAAAAACGAACGGCTCTTTCTAAATCAGATAAATTATTTACATCTACACTAGTCAATTTTGAAAACAATAATTTGCCATCTGTATATTTGACTTTAATATGCCGAATTTCTTTAACTAACTGAGCTATATCAGATTGGGCAAATTTCCAGAATAAAAAGAGTTCGCGGTTTAGATCGTTAATCCAAATTTTGATATCGGGAAACTTTTGTCTTAAATAAATGAATACAGAACCACCACCCACAAAAGGCTCTCGAAATTCCGAAAAGCTCTCTGGCAAGTATTCGACTATCTGATTAATTGCTTTTGACTTACCACCAGGATATCGTAGAGGACTTTTGAGCATAACTCGTAGAAATGTCACTGTATGCTTTAACTAAATCAGCATCAATACTTTCATTGTCTGCTCCTGTAGCATAACCAAGGTTAATGCTTCCAGCATGACTTCGGAAACGTTGACGAGTGACTTCTTTCTCTGTTTCAGCTTGCGACTTTTCACGTCTTGGAGAACCATACTGCTGTTCTATGGAAGTAGCTACCAATTCTCCAAGAGATACGCCTGCAACCTCAGCTTGTTGCTGCAATGCCGCGTAGACTTCATCACTTAATTCCAAGCTTAAAACCCGACTCACCGCACTACACCTCAGCTACTATATGTAATTATGGATGTCATACTAGCTTAGTTTATTGACAACGTATAACCTTTTAATTCTAACCATCGTCGGGATATTGACCAAGCCCCTTCGGGGCGGGAACAGGGAAGAGGGAACAGGGAACAGTGCAAGAATTAGCCCCGAAGATTTAGGGTACAAGCCCCTAAATTTATTTATGAAAGAAATAAAAACATTTTTTAAGGGGACGCGTAGCGCAAGAAAAAATACGTCCTTGTACAAATCCCCTAATTTTAATTATGGGGATTTCCCTGTTCCCTGTTGCCCGTTCCCTGTTCCCTTTTAAACAAAATTACGTATTCTTAATATAAGCTAGCTAAATAAATTTCATTTTTGAGCCAATTAATTAAACGTTGCAATTTCGTAAAAGTCTGTTACATTACTTTACAGGCAGTTATAACTGTTACAACATAAAAGCTCGGAGTATTATTTATGGCAGACGTTAAGAAGACTACGCCTTTGGTTTCAGAAGATCCTAATGCTTTGCGCTGGGGCTTCACTCCTCAGAGCGAAAACTGGAACGGTCGTTTTGCAATGATTGGTTTTTTATCCGCCGTTGCACTTGAAGTATTTTCTGGTCAAGGGATTTTACACTTCTGGGGCATCCTTTAGATTTAAACGTTTTTACCTTCATTAGATTATGAGGCAAGGCGGGGATTAGTAAAATTCTCTGTCTTGCCTCGTAATCTCAAGAATAAAAAAAGTTGCTAGCAACTAGCGTGATGAGCGAAATATTACACGCCCTGGAGATTCTTCTTGATTAATTCGTGTGTATACCCGAAGACAAGTTAACACTTCACCAGGAATACCACCACAGTCTAGTTGTAAGTCATCCTTAGATAAAGCACAGATATCTGCATAAAGTCCCGATAATTGGCGAATTCGCACTTCATTACCCGCATTAATAGCTTCATCAGCGACTTTCTTCAGGATACGCCGTGATTCATGTTGTAGCTTTCCCCACCAAGAATAGCGTTCAGCCGGTGGTACGAATACTAGGGAATGTATAGCTTCGTCCATATCAATCCAGGCACGCAGAATTGATAGAGGATCAGTATTTTTCTCTGCTTTTTGGATGCGTTGGAAGCGATCGCTTAAAGCCTCAATGTATTGATCGCGCTGTTCTGGTTTGGAGTGTAAAGAAATGACATCGAAGCTAAAAACGCTCTTTAAAGCATGATGTAAATCTGGGTCTATTTCGATAAAATTCATATATAAAAATAGAAACGCTGCTGGTAAATCGGATGTATTACCTTGGGGAATTTTAGAATTTGAAAGTGCTTGTTGATACAAGCTTAATCCCTGAGTTTGAACAGTACCACTAAGTCCGGGGTAGATAATTTCGTCGCGGATAAAGGGAAGCTGAAAGAGATTAGATTTATCTGCGATCGCACCAACTTCTTGAGCCAGATCCAAGGTACGCTGTTGCCAAGATGTAGCTAAATCCTCTGGAAGTCGTAGCAGTTTGCGTTGAATCTCATTCCACAAATCTGAATCTGTTTGGCTTTGCAGTTGGGAATTACCCAGATAATAACTGAGTTCTGAGTCAGAATTAAAAGCTTCTCGCAGGTGATTTAGTTTTAACTCATCTGGCGGATTTTCCCAACCAGTATTTTGCTGTGGCGGTGCAGGTTGCAACAGGTTATGAAGTTCTTGCAGCACATCATCGCATATTTTAGATCCTGGATCTAGTGGTAATTCTGCGCGAGCCTGATTCAAAGTAGCCTCCAGTCCATATAGACTAAACCGCAGTAATTGGGCTAACTCTGAGTTTTCTATCTCTAATAATTGACGCAAGTGCTGCATAAATATCACCTCCAAATATACTTGGCAAACCTCTGCGCCCCTACCCTGCGGCGTTCGCGTAGCGTCTCGTAGAGAAGCGCCTATGCGTTTACTCTGCGCCCCTCTGCGTTGAAAAATATTAATATTTTTCAACGCAGAGGAACACAAAGGTTAGCGCAGAGAAACGCAGAGGTTTAATGTATGCCGCAAAAGGGATCGCGTTCTTTATCAACTTCATTAGGTTGTAACTCTAATTCAGCACGATAAATACATCCTTCTTCTTTCAAGCATTCTTGATTTTGTGATGTCCAGTAAGGGACTTCACCAGCGTGCATCCTTAGAATACCTCGATCGTCGAGAGTTACACGATATTGGCAAGGGTAATCGGTAGTTACATCTGGTTTACTGAGTGCGCCAATTCTTATCCATTTTTTGCTGTTGGTTTCGGCATCTGTTTGATAAACATAGAAGGTGTGCTGTCCAGTTTGTGGGAAGGGAGGTAAGGGATTACTAATTAACCCAATTCCTGGTTGCGTCACTCCATCGCGGAGATAGTGAAATTTGTGAAACGTTCTACTACCATCATTTCCTACTTCAAATACAAGATGATAGGCATCTGGTTGATCTACGGTTGCTGACTCAATAACATTGACGGCAATATCACCATCATTCAAGTCTTTATTGAAGCGTTCTACAGCAATATTCCAGTTTAATTTACCATCAGCAAATAGCGCTGATGTTTCTGAAACTACCGATTCTAAATCAATCCCAGAAATATCAATTAAATAATGGGGATTTCCCTGACAAAGCAACACATTAAATTCGAGAGTTTGGTCAATCTCAAACTGGACTTTTATTTTTTTCAGAAACTCTGCTTCTTGCATTTCCAGTTGATTCATGAGGTTTTTACCGTCAAAGCTTCCCCAAAGCCGTAAATCTCCCTCTTCGTAATCTTGACGGTAGATAATGTTAGTTAATTGTATGCCTTGCCAATGAGTACGAACTTTGGCAACAGTTTCCCAAGGTGCGAGTTGATAGAGTTCTTGTCCGGCTTTGAATATAGTTAGTAAATCGTTGCTTTGGGTTTTGCGTTTGAAGTTGCAGGGCAAATAATAAAACAGGTTTTTAACATCAATTTCTAGCTGGTTGGCTCCCTTACGCAACAAGCTTTTGGACTCTTCTGGATCGAATCTTAATCTTCGTAGCTTTTCGGCATAACAAGCACCGGCGGAGGTGGCTAGTTTGGTAAATTCCAACACAAAAGTAATCCGTTCTGGATTCCAGACAAAATATGGAGACTTACTAAATTCTTGGTAGATTTGGCGCTGTACTATGTCTAAATTACAAGTTTTACCAGACAAAATTAACCAATCAACTTTTTGGGAATTCCAAGAATCTTTGGTGAGATCATCGGGACGCAAACGACTTTCCATTAATCCTTTGGCAATTCCGATCGCTTCTTTAATTCCAGATGCGGCGGCTCGTTCAAATTGCTGGTTATCTAGGGTGATGCAGATGTTATTTGGATCTGTAACTTGCAATTTAACAGCGCTTTGGGTAAGCAGTTCGGAAATTTGCTGCTCTGAAAGTGTGAAGGTTAATAGAGAATTTTCTGCTGGTGGCTTTTGCCCAAGTTTAAGTTTAGCTGCTTCTGCATAATCCCAGAGAATATAAAAGGATTGCAGGCGTTGGGGTGCTTGTTGCCAACGGGTGGGCAATACTTTCTCGGCAGTATCTAAGGCATCTTTGTAAGCAATATCACCTTCTGGATTTTCTCTATCCAGACATTTTAAAAGACTGCCAGTTTTGAATTTGCCTTGTTCTAAAAAGCGCTCGTTTAACTCGGAGTTAATTAAATCTTCTAGCTTTTCGTTTTCAATACCACCTGTTGTTACTGCTGTCAATAAAAAATCTGCGATCGCAACTTTTAATAATCTAAAAATTCGCAGTGTAATTAACTCACCGCCTAACTGTAAATGACCAGATGAGCCTAATAGTTTGGGGGTAAGTTTATAGTAACGTCCTCCTAAACCTCGGTCTTCATAATCAGCAAAAGCTGGGGTTTTGTCTTCTAATGTCAGTTCAATTAAAGCTAAGTCTGTGGTTCCGCCGCCGATATCCAAGACAAGGACATTTTGTGACCATTTGTTTCCTGCTTGGCGACAACGGGTTTTGAATGACTCGATACCAATGTTGAGATTACCGCCAAATTCTCGCCATAAAAAGAATATTGCTACAGAAACGGCTTCATCATAAGCAGTTTGTACATCATCGATCCCCAACTGCTCAACTAATTCCCTAACTTCCTTACGAACAACAGGTGGGGCGACTGTTGGGTAAGTGACAACTGCTGTTAAAAAATTCCCTTCTGAAAATCTGCGTCGTGCGTGTTGGCGGTAGTCTTCAGTTAACTCGATTAAATGCGCCCAAGCAGATTGTATTAACTGGTTAGCGGTAATTGTTTCTTCTTCACCATCTAAAATAACCGAAAACGATCGCTCCTGACCAAAATAGCGTTTGGGTGAATGGTGAAACCTGCTGATAATTTCCTTTAAAGAACCGCTTGTACCTTGAGCGATCGCTTTTTTTCGGTTATCTCTAGCTTCCCTACCCATCCGCAGTTTTAAATCCCCTAAGTGCGAAATTTCCGACTCGCTGGGAATTTCCGTATCGCGGCGATCGATATCCAGCACAACTGGGATCAGATTTTGCGACTCTAGGGTAGGGACGCGGAACACCTCATGATAGATTTGGTAAAGTTTTTTGCTGACAGCCCGGCGGAATCTCTCGCTGTTTCCTAAAGAAAGTTCAATTTGGCGAATTGCTTCCAAAAATCGCTCTTTATTATCACTTTCAAAAACTTCACTCAATCGGTTGGGTTCTATCTCCAGGTTTTTGCTAATTTCTGTGATAAACTTTGCCCAATCATCAGCGCTGACATCCGGTAAAGCTATAGAGGCGGGAGAACTTAGCCATTGCGATAAGCGATCGCGCAACCGCATCTCTTGTTCTTTGGGTAAAATTTCTGCGATCGGTACTTCAATTGGATCGAAAAGTGTGACTGTCGAATTCGACGTGCCAAAATCTAAAGCAAACCATCCCGGAAATCTTTTTTGTTGTTTCTCGCTTGGTTCGCGATCGCTATAGTTATTCAATTGGAAAGGGTTCATTATAGTATCACTTTCTGTTGTTTATTTTATAGCTGGCTAAAAACTGTAATATTGCATTATAAAATTACAAATTCAGAGAATCCTTATGGTAAAAACTTTTAATTTTTGCTCCTGTACCACTGATTCTGTTTAGCACTGGCTTTTTTATTTAGCGCGATATCTACGCCTACGCTTTTATATAGGACGTAGGCGTAGCCCAAACTAGACATCGTTATGAAAATTACGGTAGTTACAAAGTTGATGTTAAAGATTCTTGCTCAGTTACAAGTCTTATTTTTTCGACTTGTTCGATAGTTAAATCAAGTAACTGGGCAACCTCTTCTATAGAGATACCATAATCTAAGAACCGAGGTATAAGTTCAAGTTTTGCTTGTTCTCGTCCTTTTTCTAGTGCTTCTTGTCGCCCTTCTTCTTTAGCTTCTCGATAAACCCTAGTTTCTTGTAACTTAATTTCAAACATCGCCTCTACCTCTTCACTACTTAAGTTTGCAAATTTATAACCAGTAATTGTTGTGATTACTCAGCTGCAAGTCTTACTTGTTCGATGGTTAAATTAAGTGATTGGGCAACCTCTTCCATCGACATACCAAGGGCTAAGAACTGAGGTACAACTTCAAGTTTTGCTTGTTCTCGTCCTTGTTCTCGCCCTAGTTCTAGTCCTAGTTCTATCCCCTCTTGTTTAGCTTCTTGATAAACCCTAGTTTCTTCTAACTTAACTCCTAACATAGCCTCTACCTCTTCACGACTTAAGTTGGCAAATTTATAAACTACAATTGTTGTGATTACATCTATTATCTCCTTCTTAGCCAAGACAGTTATCTGTTCTTGTTGCACCCGCTCAATTAAACGTTTCGCTTCTTGCACCATTTGACTCTCTGAGGCAATAGTCAACTGCATCAAACTGATACCTACTTTTTGCTCATCAGGACTACCTAACTCATCTAAATAAATTCGTTGTACTTGAGAACTGTTCAGTAATGATCTGTGAATAGTAGTCTTTTCCGGTTCCAAGCTGCGAGATTCATATCTCGACGCGATCGCGTCATCTCAAATCCAAATCATCTGAGTAAGAAACAGCCGCAGTTTCGGAAATAATCTGCAACCAAGTAGGAATTTGGATCTCAGATGGCAATTCCCCAGCGGCCAAATATCTTAGCAAAGTTTCTTTTTTTGAAAGGTTTTGCAGACTAGGAATAATTTGATCCAAAATACCTTCTAGTTCGGAATTAATTTGCTGATTAACTTCGCTAACATACTGCACGAGATGGAGGCTAGCGCTAGCAGTAATTTCATCTCGCAGTCGCAGTACTAAAAGTTGGTGATTGCTCGATCTGGGTAAGCCTTGGCTTTTCTCTGGTGCCCAATCAAAGATTTGACCAACGTTGTGTTTGTCGTCTTGACGTGCTAATGGAAAGATAATTTCGGGTGCAACGGTTTTGTCTTTACTACTGATTTCAGCGATAATTGCTTCTTTCCATTCGTTAGGGTCGCATCCTAGTAATAATTTGTAAAAAAGATCGGCATCTTCAAAACCAAATTTTTCTTCGATTTCTTGTTCCATTTCTGGGTGGAAAAATGCCTGCAATTGTTCGCGTTCTGGGGCGATATGATTTGACAATTGGTTTAATAAATCTACCACGGCTTGCTGGATGCGATCGCGGGCAAAATCTTCTACTTCTTTAACGGTTTTCTCAAATACTGGATAAAAATCATCACTCTTAGTCGGAAGGGCAGTATTTACACGGTTTCCCCGATCGAATAATTTCCCAGCTGCACCTTTAGATTCTGCCAGAGCGATCGCTCCATTATTGGCTTTGTTGAAGAGTAAAGTCCACTGGTTCCAATTAAGGATTCTAAAGGTGAGTTCGTCTTTTACTACATCGCTGACAACAACACCGCGTCGGTCTTTAAGTGGTTCTTTGCCGATATCTTTTTGAAAATTTCTGTAAATTTTATCTAAGCTTTCGACCACAAAGCGCAATTCGATAAAAGCGGGACTATCGCCTGTGGGGATACCTTGCTCGTGAATTTCATCTATGATGTCTTTCAAGTGATCTTGTTGCTGACTCACCACATCAGCAGCTCTTTTGGTATCTTCATGTAGTTGCTTCAGACCATGAGTAGCTACATGGGTTTGAATCAATTCGCGCAGCTTACTAAGTCCGCCATCTTGACTAAAGTAACCTAGCTGTCTGCCTAAATAGCTACGGGTATTAGATTCTATCAGCCGTTCACTTAATAGCTCCCATTTCTGTTGTAGCCGTTTAGACCTGTCTAGGTAATCAGGATAGTCTAGGTTAGCTAAAAACTCTGGTGAGCCTGCTTTGACTTTACTAGAACGCTTTGCCAATTCAGCCAATCCCAACAGTGGCGACAGTAAAACGATGCGGTCTTTTTGGCTTGTAAATGCTGCTGCACCGTCAATGGTAGTTTGCAGAACTTTGAGTTTTTGGAGAACCGTTTCCTCTTCTAAATGGCTATCTTCAATCAGATGGTCAAGTTCTCTTTCGCCACCCTCGCTATCTAGAGGTAGTTGATCGAAGCGACCCACACCGACGAGAATTAAATCTTTCAGGTCTTGTCCAGGTCGCTGCTGTTGCATCATCGTGAAGATTTTATTGGCGCGATCGCTTCCAGGAGATTTACCATTTAGCAATACCAAAATTGTCTGTACTTCTGCCAGTTCTCGCAATGACAAAAAGGTATCCCTAGCCCCCGAATTAGCAGCCCCCAATCCCGGAAAGTCGATAAGAATAAATTTAGCTGCATCTGCAAAATCCCAAATTTCCCGTGAGATTTTCACATCGATATCGACGCGGCGGATCAGTGGGAAACTGTTTTGCAATAACTTTGTTGGTAGCCTCTGGGGTGGACTCGGTAATCTGATGTGCGCTGGGGGTAGATCCTCAAATGTCAGAGTTTGGATTGCCATTGGCTGTTCGACCAGCTGTAGACCCTCACGGGCAGTCACCGCATCAATTTGGTAGTGCCCACCACACATAACTTCCCCATAAGCTTGATAAGCCCGCAGGAATAATACCAACTCTCGGAGTAAATAACGTAGCTCTAAATTGTTACTGCTATTCCATGCTTCTTCACACCAGCCAATAATATCTGTCCCAGAGTTGAGTTTCGATACTGGTATCGGAGGAAGCCCCGCTGCTGTTGTTCGTTTATTGGCTTCCCCTAGCATGAAGCGTAGACACTCATGTACTCCCTCATGAGAAAGATACTCTACCGTAAAGTTACTTAGTTGTGTCGTTGCGAAATCGTCTTGCGGGATAATATGGATGGCAGTAACATTACCAGTAGTGGGGTTTTCACTGACAGGCAAAGCATCTGCATATCCAATTAGACTGCCTAAAAGTAAAGTTTTTCCACTACTGAATTCCCCCATCACCCCAATTTTTACAGGCGAAGTTGCCAGGTCTACAGTTTTCTGGGCAGCTGAACGCAAACGAAGAAGACAGTCATCAAGACTAGCTGGAACCCAATCTTCTTGTTTAGAAGGGTACTGGGGCACAGAATCTATCTTTCGGAGGATGAATTCGCCGTACTCCTTAAAACGGCCAAGTTTATCTGGTTCCATAAAGTAGTTTCCGCCTAACATTAATTTCTGTGAGCTTTATAACATAAAAAATGCGATTATCAGCCATTGTTGCAACGTGTTGATATCACATTTAGCATTTCTCTCATTTAATTTGCGATTTTGCTAAGCTGCCACGCATCTAGTTTTTTAGCTGACTCTAGGCTATGGAAGGGTTTTAGACCCAATATTATACAATTTAAATGCACGACAGCTTATAGCAATCCTAAATCATTAGTGAGATTTGTGAATTCTATTTTTGTTCTCTTTTCCTTGGCAGTTCGTCATCACCCAGATTTCTGATAACTCAGATAGGATTGCTATATAAGGAATTTTGAATAGTCAAGACAATTTTGAAAATTGGGTTTTGTTGAGAACAATAAAAAAGAATACATTCGTCATCATCCAGGATTACGAATAAAGTTGGGTTTTATACCACTACTTAACTGAAGACTGCTTAGTATATATGTAGTTTTCAAACTCTTTTATACCCCTGATTTTAAGGATAGCTAGATCCATCAGCCAGATTCTAATTCATGCTGAATTCTTCTTGATGAAAAATCAATATTTATTTTGGATAAAATTCTTGATGATTGTAAATTTCTGATAAAGATGTAAACACTCCACAGAAAATCATATAGCTTCTGTAAAGCTCAATCAGGTTTTTGAGCAATTCAATTACATAGCTAAGATGAATTTCTCAGTGATTTAAAGAAGAAAGAAAGTCAAACAAGTTCTCTGATATATAGATAGTTTAAATTTCACAAAAAATGCCGAAGTTAATCTTAATGATAACTTCAGAATTTTTTCAATTTATTTACAGTAAAAGAGGAATTCGCGCATATATAAAAATGAATAAAGTATTAAGATCGTTAGCATGTTGGCATGAAAAAGATTATATCCATGTATTAACAAATCATATTTTCAGACTATTACCTTAATAATTTAGGCAGAGCAGGCAGGCAAAAGTGTTTTCTAAAAAGGTGCAGAGCTACGTTAACCAAATCATCGTTGAAGAGGAAGAAAGACAACAGAATGAAAAAGTATTTTGTCAGCAAGCGGATACTACTCCTCTGATGATTTGGATGTCTGGATGCAATGCACTTTACTGTTACTTCAATTCCAATTGGCTGAAATTTACTGGAACACATCTAACAACAGCCACGTCTGCATCTGCGCGAGAAGAGGAGATAGGCAATATTTGGACTTGCAGTGTTCATCCAGAAGATAGACAGCGATGTGAAGATATATACCTGAGAGCATTTGCGACACATAATTCCTTCCAGAGGAAATATCGCCTGCGTGGTACTGATGGCGAATATCGCTGGATTTTAGATACAGCTGCGCCACGATTTGCAGCAGATGGTAGCTTTGTTGGTTACATCGGTTATTGTATCGATCTAACAGGAGTGCTGATAGCGGAAAGCTACTCACTATCTACAAATTCTTCTCGTCACCTACGTAAAATTACAGATAAAAACCGGGCAACAGAGTTAGCAAAAGCATTAGAGCAACTGCAAGCTGAAATTACGAAACGCCAAGCAGTTGAAGCACAGTTGCGCCAAAAAACATCAGAATTTGCAGCGATTTTGCAAGTGCTTCCTGATTTGTACTTTCGGCTTGAGGCTGATGGAAGTATTCTGGATTACAAGCAAGGATTGATGCAGAGTATGTATATTCCATCAGGAGATTATCAGGGCAAGAGTTTGCGAGAATGCTTACCGACTGGTGTAGGCGATCGCTTCTACCAAGCAATAACTCAAGTACTTGAAACTCAATATGAAGTCAGTTTTGAATATACCTTACCGCTACCAGAAGGGAAAAATCATTTTGAAGCTAGGTTATTACCATTACCAGACCAGCAAATTATCGTTCTTGTCCGCGACACCAGCGAGAATATCCAAGCAGCATTGATCGAAAGTGATGCCAAGTTCCGCAGCATTGTGGAAAACGCCAACAACGTTATTTTTGCGTTGACACTTGAAGGAATATTTTCCTACATTTCTCCTAACTGGACTGAAATTTTTGGGCATGAGATTGCAGAGGTTGAAGGCAAATCCTTTATTCCCTTTATACATCCTGACGATGTGCATATCTGTACCGATTATTTCCAAAGAATTTTGACAACAGGCGAGAAACAAAAAGCAATTGAATATCGAATCAAACACAAAAATGGTAGTTGGCGATGGCATACAAGCAACTCATCTGCGATTAGAGACGCCAATGGTAATGTTTTGTACTTCGTTGGTATTTGCTATGACACCACTGACCGCAAAGAAGCAGAAGTAGCTCTAGCAGAACGAGCGCAGTTAGCAAATTTTCGTGCTGATGTAGATGCGGCATTGACCCAGAGTGACAGCTTACAGAACATGATGCGCTGCTGCACTGACGCTTTAGTTGAACATCTTGATGCAGCCTTTGCTCGCATCTGGACGCTGAACAAACAAAATAATGTATTGGAGTTGCAAGTCAGTTCGGGGATGTACACCCATATCAATGGGCCCCATAAATATGTGCCAGTCGGTCAATTCAAAATTGGTTTGATTGCTGAAGAGGGCAAACCTCACTTAACTAATTCTGTGGAGACAGATCCCCGCGTCGGTAACAAAGAATGGGCACAGCAAGAGGGTATGGTCGCCTTTGCTGGCTATCCCTTAATTGTTGAAGATGAAACTGTAGGGGTGATTGCGATGTTTGCCCGCCAAACAGTGACAGAATCGGCTTTCACAGCATTAGAATTTGCTGCCCAGGAGATTGCCATTGGCATCAAGCGCAAACAAGCAGAAATTGCACTCAGAGAAAGCGCCCAGCGAGAAGCGCTACTTAATCGTCTTTCTAATCAGATTCGAGCTTCTTTGGATCTCAATTACATTGTGGAAACCGCAGTGCAAGAAATTCACAACTTATTCGAGATCGATCGCTGCGTCTTCTTTTGGTATCGGCAAGATGCTGATGTACCCTACTGGGAAAAAGTATATGAGGCGAAAAGTTCCTTTTTACCCTGTCTGCTTAACCAACAAGAAGCAACTAATGGAGAAATCAAACTAATTGCAGCCAAAACCTTGAACGGAGAAATCATCCGTATTAATGATGCTGAAACTGTGAGCGATTCCATAGCACAGAAGTTTTTGCAGGATTTTGGTTTCACTGCTTTTATGTCGTTGCCTGTACATACCCAGTCTGGCGAAATTGGTGCATTTAGCTGTGGTTATTGTAGTGGCTTTCGCCCTTGGTTGAACAACGAAGTAGAATTACTACAAGCAGTTACAGTTCAACTAGCGATCGCCATTGACCAAGCTAAACTTTATACCCAAAGTCGCATCACTGCCCAAACTGCCCAAGATAAAGCCCAGCAACTAGAAGCAGCACTGCTAGAACTTCAACAGACTCAAGCGCAACTGATTCAAACTGAAAAAATGTCCAGTTTAGGACAATTGGTTGCAGGTATTGCCCACGAAATTAATAATCCCGTCAATTTCATCTACGGCAATATTAACCACGCCAGAGAATATACTAAGGATTTGCTGCACTTAGTAGAACTTTATCAACAGAGTTACTGCCCACCAACACCAGAGATTAACCAACAAATCAATACCATTGATTTAGACTTTCTCCGGCAAGATTTACCCAAAATCCTGGAGTCTATGAAAATGGGAGCCGAACGCATTCGGCAGATTGTCCTATCTTTACGCAATTTTTCTCGTCTTGATGAAGACGGTACAAAAGCAGTAGATATTCATGAAGGTATGAATAACACCTTGCTGTTGTTGCAAAATCGTCTAAAAGCTAAACCAGGACATCCCGAAATCCAAGTAATCCGAGACTACGGCAACCTACCACCAGTAGTGTGCCATGCTGGACAGATGAATCAGGTGTTTATGAATCTGTTGACAAATGCGATCGATGTTTTAGAAGAGTCATTTGTCATTAGTCATACCCTGCGGGAAGGCGTACCCCTACGGGGAAGCAAGCTACGCGTAGCGTCTCCAAGAGTTGCGCCTATGTCATTAGTAAATAACACTGAACAAAGGACAAATGACCAAGGACAAATGACTTTTCCACAAATTCGCATTCGCACTCTCATCCAAGAAGACTATGTAATCATTAGCATTGCCGATAATGGCCTAGGTATGACTGAGGAAGTACGCAAACGCCTATTTGACCCCTTCTTTACGACAAAAGCTGTGGGTAAAGGCACAGGTATGGGACTATCAATTAGCTACCAAATTATCGTTCAAAAACACAGTGGAAAGATCGATTGTAGTTCAGCACCAGGAGAAGGTGCTGAGTTTGTTGTGATGATTCCACTAAAGCAAGAACCCTCAACGTAGACATCACACAATGACATGAAGAGTGCTGAGTTCCAAGTGCTGAGTGCTGAGATGAAAGACCGCCCACAAGGGGCGGGGTATCAACCTCCAAACGAATTGTTGATTCCGCTTGACTTCGGGCGGGGCTTTTACCATAGTGCAAAAGTACTGAGTATTCAATCGTCTTTACTCAGCACTCAGCACTCAGCACTCAGTACTGAGTATGGTAAATGCAGCTACTAATATTCGAGATGAAGGGATGCGTTTACTAGTGTTAGGGACTAGCGCTACTGCCAGTGGAGAGAGTGTAAGACCAAAACGGGGTCGCAAGACATCTGTAGAGGTGACTGTCTATGAAGTTGGAAGCCCACACTATAGCGTTTCCCATTCAGATGGGGTACAACGTTATATTGCAAGGTGTAGGGGCACAGCATGCCGTGCCCCTATGGGTGTACCTCACGTAAATGAGAACCGCTATATATTGCTCTTAGCAATTAGTGTTGGGTAGTTCACAAACGTTCTAATTGTAGTACTATCTTTTCGTAGGTGTAGCCCAAACCAGGCATCGCACCTGATTAAAAAAATCCCTGAGTACAAATAAAATAGAAGGCTGGGATGATACAACCCCAAAGTCAAAATAGTATCACCTACACACGCGTTATCCACCTAAGTCATGTCATTGACGTAGATATTCCCCAATGGTCTGGAGATCCCACAGTAGAGTTTGAAACTGTGGCTGAACTAAATAATGATGGCTATTACCTGCGGCGTTTCTCCTTGGGGGAACATAGCGCTACCCATATCAACGCTCCTAATAGTTTTCATAGTTCTGCTCTGGGAATTGACCAATACCCCGCCCAGTCTTTAGTTGTACCTGCGGTGGTCATAAATATTTGCCAAGCCACAGCAGATAATTCTGATTATGCCCTAACTATTGCTGATGTTTTGGCTTGGGAAGAAGAACACGGTGAAATTTCTCCTGGTTGCGTAGTTTTACTGAATACTGGTTGGGAAAAAAAGTGGTTTGATAAAAGTGCATTCCTCAATCATGATGCTCAAGGGATTCCCCACTTTCCAGGATTTGGCAGCGATGCAACTCAATTTTTACTTGATGAACGGCAAATAATTGGGATAGGAATTGATACTCATGGTGTAGATCCTGGACAGGATAACAGTTTTGCGATTAACCGCCTGGTATTAGAACAACCGCGCATTGTGTTGGAGAATCTGACGAATTTGGATCAATTGCCACCTAAAGGTACTACTCTAGCGATCGCAGTTCTGAGATTACGTGGTGGTTCTGGTTCTCCTGTTGGAGTATTGGCGTTAGTGCCTTAATTTTTATATCGATATTTGCTTATCGCGCCAATTTCCTAAACTTGAGGATAACCTAGAAAGCAAGCAAAGTTAATACACAAGTTTCAGTGGATCATCGGAGATTTTCAAAATGACAACTCCGCTATCTTGCCGCAATTATATAGACGGTCAATGGTTGAGTGCAGTAGGAGAAGCAACCCTAGAAAGTCGCAACCCTGCTGACAAAACCGAAGTGGTGGCCACATTTCCCCGTTCCCAAGTTAAAGATGTAGACACAGCAGTAGCCGCCGCCCGTAAAGCTTACCGCAGTTGGCGCACAGTCCCCGCCCCAGCTAGGGCAGAATACATCTTTCGCGTCGGGGAAATATTACTCCAGCATAAAGAAGAACTTGCCCAATTAATCAGTCGAGAAATGGGTAAACCCTTGACGGAAGCCAGGGGAGATGTCCAAGAAGGTATTGACTGTGCCTTTTACAGTGCTGGCGAAGGACGGCGACTATTTGGGCAAACCACACCCTCAGAAATGTCCAATAAATTCGCCATGACTGTGCGAATGCCCATCGGAGTCTGTGCCTTAATTACTCCTTGGAATTTCCCTGTGGCAATTCCTTGCTGGAAAGCTATGCCAGCCTTGGTATGTGGCAATACAGTTATTCTTAAACCTGCTGAAGATACTTCCGCCTGTGCAACTAAATTGATTGAGATTTTTCAACAAGCAGGTTTACCACCAGGAGTAATTAACTTGGTGCATGGTGTGGGAGAGGAGGCGGGGAAAGCTTTAGTTGAGCATCCCCATGTGGATTTGGTATCCTTTACCGGTTCTTCAGAAACGGGTGCTTTTGTCGGCGCAACTTGCGGACGCACTCACAAGCGTGTCTGTTTGGAAATGGGTGGTAAAAACGCTCAAGTGGTGATGGAAGATGCCGATTTAGAACTTGCTCTCGATGGTGCAGTGTGGGGAGCATTTGGGACAACTGGGCAACGGTGTACGGCTACCAGTCGGCTGATTTTGCATCGTGATATCAAAGAAAAATTCACCACTATGCTTTATGAACGTACCAGTAAATTACGCTTGGGTGCTGGCACTGACCCGAACACAGATATTGGCCCGATTGTCAATGAAAAGCAACTCCAGCAGGTGAGCAAGTATTTGGATATCGCCCGTGAAGAAGGAGCAAAGATTTTAATTGGTGGAGAAATTGCTAGTGAAGGCTCACTGAAAAACGGTTACTTCTTTCAACCAACTATTTTGGATGATGTAACTCCTGATATGCGAGTTGCCCGTGAAGAGATATTTGGGCCAGTGGTGGTATTGATTGAGGTTAGCTCCTTTGAAGATGCGATCGCAATTCTCAACGATAGCAATTATGGTCTTTCTTCTTCAGTTTACACCCGCGATATCAATCGGGCTTTTACTGCCATGCGCGACATTGAAGCAGGTATCACCTATATTAACGGCCCCACTATTGGCGCAGAGGTACACTTGCCCTTTGGTGGTGTGAAACAAACCGGTAACGGACACCGCGAAGCTGGAACTACTGCTTTAGATGTTTTTACAGAGTGGAAAAGTGTCTATGTTGACTTTTCTGGAAGTTTGCAACGCGCTCAGATAGATAACCGCAGTTAATTATCTGCAAATACACTTGGGTTAAGGCTTGATTATCCCTAACTCTCCTGAAATTGGAATCCGCTTTGCTGCTTTAAACCGTTGCAAACTCAGTGTATTTCCTCACTTCTGGAGGCTGAAAAGCCAAGACAATATAACTGGCAGGAACACCTAAACTAGTGATGAACCAAGCTTAATACGAAAATCTCAATCGTATTTCGCCTTATTCCAATTTTTTGCAGATTTGACTTGCTCAGGAGTCAGGTTTTTGACACTGCCAAAAACATCAGATTTAAAATTGGCATCGCTGAGGTCAGCACCGCTGAAGTTGGTGCCCTTTAGGTCGGCACCTTTGAAGTTAGCATCGCTAAGGTCAGCACCATTGAAGTTGGTGCCCTTTAGGTCGGCACTCTGAAATTTAGCACCGCGAAGGTTAGCAAGCCTGAAGTTAGTACCGCTGAGATTAGCACCGGTAAGGTTAGCACCGCTGAGGTTAACACCGCTGAGGTTAACACCACTAAGGTTAACACCGCTAAGGTTAACACCGCTAAGGTTAACACCGCTAAGGTTAACACCGCTAAGGTTAGCACCGCTAAGGTTAACACCGCTAAGGTTAACACCGCTAAGGTTAACACCGCTAAGGTTAACACCGCTAAGGTTGGCACCGCTGAGGTTAACACCGCTGAGGTTAACACCGCTGAGGTTAACACCGCTGAGGTTAACACCGCTGAGGTTAACACCGCTGAGGTTAGCACCGTTGAGGTTGGCACCGCTGAGGTCGGCACTGCTGAGGTCGGCACTGCTGAGGTCGGCACCGCTGAGGTCGGCACCGCTGAGGTTAACACCGCTGAGGTTAACACCGCTGAGCTTGGCTTTAGAACCAATCATATACATTTGTTTGTCAGCAGGATTTATCTTCTGAGGAAACTTAGTTTCCTTGGTGTAAACTGCATAACTAAGGTCGGTACTGCTGAGGTTGGCACTGCTGAGGTCGGCATGGCTGAGGTTGACACGTTTGAGGTTGGCATTGCTGAGGTTGGCATTGCTGAGGTTGGCATTGCTGAGGTTGGCACGGCTGAGATTGGCACTACTGAGGTCAGCATCGGTGAGGTTAGCACCGATGAGGTTGGCATTGCTAATGTTAATACTGCCAAGATTAGCACCCCTAAGATAAGCACCATTGAGGTAAGCGTCACTTAGGTTGGCATTACTAAGGTCAGCATCGGTGAGGTTAGCACCGATGAGGTTGGCACGAGTAAGGTTAGCACTGATGAGAAAAGCACCACTGAGTTTAATATTGCTAAGGTAAGCACGGCTGAGGTTGCCATTACTGAGGTCGGCACCGTTGAGTTCAGCACTGCTAAAATCTTTGTTAGATAAGCTCTCACCAGCTTCTACCAACTTTTCAAGAGCTTTAATTTTTGCTCTGACATACTTTTTTCCCTTAGCATCATCAACGGTTCGCCAAAGATTTATTATCCTTAACTGTTTTTCAACTGCAAAACTCAGATATACAGATAAAACCAGCGCTATGAAGAAAAAAACTATTGATTTAAAGCGATTAGTCTGTTTGTATCTGATACTTGTCTGAATCAATTCAATAGCCAAGTTTGATAATCTCAAGTTGTTAGCTTGTGCCTTCTGGAAAAGCTTGGCATCTGTCAAACGTTTTCCCTGAAACAGATAATCTTTCACCTTTCCTCTATCTCGCCATTCAACAGCCGCCGCTTCAATTTTCCGCTTTTGTCGCAGTATATCCCGACTTTCTTCAATCCATTTGCATAATAGCGACCAATGTCGAATCAGTGCTTCATGAGCCACATCAACCACAGCAATTTGGCCAGAACCTGACCCTTTTTCAATTAAAGTACTAGTGACAACTAAATTCTCATCAGCTAAACGTTGAATTAAGTTATTAATCAAGCTTTTTGGATGCTGTGAGCTAACTAAATCCTGTTGAAAAACTTGTCTGCGCGTATCTGCTGTTCCTTCTCCTAACTGCGTTAGTTCTAGAAAAATGCGCTTTGTTGCTTGCTGTTCTTCTGGTGATAATGATTCATAAACTTCTGTCGCGCGTTTTTGTAATGTTCCCCTGACTCCACCCAATCGGGTATACGCGTTAAGTGTTAACTGTTCTGCGGTCTTTTGCTTCCATAGTTCTGTTAACGTGTATTGCAATAACGGTAAACTCCCTGGTGAACCTTCTATATCTAAAATCATTTGAGAAACTAATTCCGGTTCGACATTTAAGTTTACCTGTTCCGCAGGTTTGATAATTGCCGTTTCTAATTCCTCTCGATTCATCGGTGTTACTGTTACTAAATGCTCTTGAATTTTCTTAGCAAGTCCGCCATACTCTTGTTCTAAGCATTTACCAAAGAAATCGGCTCGCATTATGATTACTAAGCAGAGTTTATTGTCATCGCGTTGTAAAGCACTTAACAAAGATTCAAAAAACTTTTGTCGTTCTGTAATGTCTTGACACAGGGTAAAAGTTTCTTCAAATTGGTCTACTACTAACACAAGGTGCTGAGTTTGGATAACTGTAATCAATTGTCCTAAACCAACTGCGCCTTTAGCAATTAATTCTTCAGCTTGAGCCAACTGTGAGGCTCGTTCAATATCTGATAATTCTGATTCTACAAATGCCAGTGCTAAATTTTGTAAGGGGTTAATCCCTGGTCGAAATATTTTCAACTGCCAAGTATCGCTACCTGATAATCTACGTCCTAACTTTAATTGATAAAATAAACCTGCTCTGACAACACTAGATTTGCCACTTCCTGATGCTCCCAACACAGCCAGGAAATTACCCGATCGCACTTTTTCTAATAATTCATCAGTTAACGCTGTTCTGCCATAAAATAAGTTGGCATCTGCTTCTGTACAATCAAAATAAGACAATCCTTTGTAAGGACAAATAGCTGATACTTTTACTGTGGAGTTAAGAGGAGAGGAATTCCATTTGCGGGTGAGATTAATTGCTTCACCAGAGTTAGCAAAAATTGGACGCTGGGGAAACGGGTGATGTTCTTGATTGAGCAAGTCTACTAAAGTGTAGTTACTCACCCAACGGTCTTGTTTTGGTTCCAAACCTTTGAGCAGTGCGGCGGTAAGAACGCTGTGTTGGCTGTTAATATCTTCAAAAGCAACTTCAAAATCACGAGAAGCCGCAATAAAACACCTGTCTCTACCTTTACCGCGATCGCCTGGATCTGCCTCTGCAAAATTTAGCACTTCTCCGCTATAGCAGCAATCCAAAATCACAATTTGTTGTCTTACTTCACTTTCTTGCAGCAGTCGCCGCAGCCATTGCAAAGATAATCCCCAATTACCCGCGTCAGGGTTGACTTCACTTGTCGCTAAAAAACCTTCCTGAATCCCTAGATTTTTCCGCAATCCATGACCAGAAAAATACAGCAGTGCTGTGTCTGGCGGCTTCCCATCTGGCTTAAACAATTGGACGATCGCTCTTTCTAACTGAGTTAAACTAACTTTAGTTTGCTTACCAATGCGAATTGTCTCATTTTCCTTGTCTTTGACTGCTGGTAGCCGCGTTACCCGAAATTCACCATATTGTTGTAAGATTTGAGCGATCGCTTCACCATCGGCAGCTGGTGCGTTGAGACATTTTAAGCGGTCATACGTATTAATTCCCACCACCAAAGCGTCTCGACTCATCCTGCAAAGCCCTATGATAGTTGTGCCGAATTATTTCCAGCTTCTACAAGAAATTTACCGCATTTTCCGTAAAATTTTGTAGATAAGCACAGCTAGACTACCCTAAACGCAATTCTTTTAGGCGAGATTTTATCCCATGACTCAACTCACACCTATTCAGTTAGAAGATGGCACGATTATTTACATTGAAGCCACAAATAACGTAGATGCACCACCAGTCAGCATCGAAGTTTCCCCGGAGGGAGAAGAAGAAGCGCTAATTGATAAGGGATGGGATGCTGATGCTGCACAAAAACAGATAGTGCAAAATTTCCAAGCAATTGAAGGTACAATTCGGGCTTACACTGTTTATTCACTCAATGCTTTTAAGAAAATCCCTGTTGCTAATATTGATAAAGTCACTCTTGAATTTGGCATCAAAGTTGGCGGTGAAGCAGGTATACCTTACGTGACTAAAGGCACGGCTGAAAGCAATCTGAAGGTAACGGTAGAGTGTTCATTTCCTGACCAACCGGAAAAGAAAACACCGCAATCATGAGTGAGAGTATTGACGCAGCCAAAATTTCGATTATTATTCCGGCTATTAATGAAGCGGTCAATATTAAAGAAGCAATTACAACCACCCAACCTAGTACAAATATAGAAGTCATAGTAGTAGATGGTGGCTCAAAGGATAACACGGTAGAAATAGCTCAGTCTTTAAATGTCAAAGTTATCTCATCATCTCCCGGTCGTGCTGTGCAAATGAACACGGGTGCTGTAGCGGCTAGCGGTGAAATTCTGTTATTTCTTCATGCAGATACTCGTTTGCCAACGGGGTTTGATGACATGATTCGCACAGCACTACAACAGCCGGGAATTGTGGCTGGTGCTTTTAAGTTGCGGATTGATGCCTCACTTTTCAGTTTACGATGGGTAGAGTGGGGGGTAAATGTGCGATCGCATTTTTACCAAATGCCTTATGGCGACCAGGCAATTTTTTTAACCAAGGAAGTATTTCAGCAAATAGGCGGCTTTCCCGAATTAGTTATCATGGAAGACTTTGAACTCATGCGTCGTTTAAAACGCATCGGACGCATTGTAATTATCCCTACACCAGTTGTCACCTCAGCCCGTAGATGGTTACAAAAGGGAGTATTCAAAACGACGCTACTTAATCAAATAGTAATTACTGCTTATTTACTCGGCGTTTCACCTGAGCGAATTCGTCGCTGGTATCGCCGAGAAAAATTTAAGAAGGTTTAAGAGGATGTTAGAACTAGCCCAGAATCCCCCGAATTTAGCGATGCACATTCGGGGAATTATGTCAATTTCCTTCACCTTTTTCTTGAAGAAGCGATCGCCAATCTTCAATCGCCTTCTCCGTCCACAACCAATTTTTAGCTAATTTATCTACCTGGAAATTTTCTCGATCGGACTTGAGAACCATTTGCCGCAACTTCATCGCTTCATTGAGATACTGTGTCTGCTTACCACTAGATTGACTAAGTGCAGATTTATACAATCCCAGAGCTAACCCAGCATAAGAAGTTAAAGCGTCTTGAGGCACTACCGTCTTTGTGGATGTTGAGTCTGTGTTCTGTTCTTTGAGAGCCAAATTCAAAGCCTTGAACCAAGAATCATTGGCGCGATTCAGATTGCCTTCTGTGTAGTAGGCAAATCCCAAAGCGTTATTATACAAAAGCGATTCAGGTTTAGCTTTGGCAGCAATTTCCCAGTAACGACGGGCATCATCGACACTATAATTATTGTCTCCAGTTTGGATGGACTGCCACGCCAATCGTCCCCTGTAAAAGTTTACAGATGGATCGTCAGCTTGCTTACTGGGAATTAGTTTCAGAGCAGTTTCAGCCGCAGCCAGTGCGCCCCGATTAAGTAGTTCTTCTACAGCCAATAACCCACCTTGCAAGTCACCCTGGCTCAATTTTTCCGTAGCAGTAGCGGTGACAATCCCAGTCGCTTCTATTCCTAAATCAATGTTCGGCTGTTTTTGAATCGGTCGAGAATCAGGTAGAGACTGGGTGGGAATTGCTGGTATATTAGGCAGGGTTGCTTGGGGTCGATTTTGCCACCACCAATTGAAACCGATCACAACTGCTAACGCACTGATTCCCACAACACCCACAATCGGCCACAGCCTGCGGCGACGGGTACGATTTTTTGGTGAAAGTGGTTGCGGCAAAAAATTAGAATTTTGCCAATTTCCTTCCAGGTTCCCAGCAGTTGCAGGTGGCGGCGGTGGAACTTCTCCCCACAAATCTGCTTCCTCTTGCAAAGAAGTCATTTCCTCTGAAATCTGGCTTTGGTGAAGACCATTTTCGCGAATTTTTTGATCCGGTTCAATTGCAGCTTTTTGGTTATCTAGCTGACGAAACAAATCCGAAACGATCGCAGAATCTTCTTCATAACTTGGATCATCATACTCAATTTCATCAACCAGATCGCCCCAAGTATCTTCACCCAGCCAGTCCAACCCAGAAGAGTCACGCGTCAAACCAGAAGGAATCATGTCTTCTATTCCTAAAGATATCTCGCTATCATCAGCCATAGCAGAGTACATCGTCGAAGTTGCCCCTAAAGGCGAACTATACTGATTCAGCGACTCCGTACTTGCGGATAACTCAGTTTCCTGACTCAGAAAACCGTCAAATTCTGGCTGGAGATATAAAATCGGTAATGCCCAGTACATCTGGTGAGAACCATAAGCAGAAATTAATCCTTGGCGCACCCGACTGACGCACAAATCTACTGGATATCCCTGACTCAAGTTGCGGTAAAACAATTGTGTGAGTGTCAACGCCACTTCATCAGGAATTCGTTCTGACATCGCCAAAACGCTTCTAATTCCCCGCTTCACCAGACTTTCTGCTAGGTTACGTTCGCCAGTATCTCCAGAAGGATTGGACGCAGGGGTATATGCCCCCAAGCAGGAATTAAACACTGCCATTTGAATGTTATTGTTGACGAGCAAACCTGCTAAATCGTCCCCAGTCAAGATTTCGGTTAAGCCAGTTCTGCGACTAACAAGATAAATTTCTCCACCATTGGAGCCTAAGTTACTATGACCAGAGTAGTGTAGAACGTGGTATCTGCCTTGTTCTAGCGCTTGTGTCAGTTCTTCCCGTCCTGGTTGGTCTAATACAGTCAGTTCAATTTCTGGCAAACGCTTGCTACCTTCAGGCAGTCGTGATGTTTGGCGCTGAAGTTCCGCCTGTAATTTAATCGCTTCCTGTTTCTGTAAATCAAGACGGACTTGATCTGAGGGAGAAGCAATTACCATCAATACTTTGACACCACCTTGTTCTAGCGGTGTGGGCATATTTTGCGCTCGCAAAGGAGAAGCCCCTGAAATTCCACTTTGGAAGCGAGAAAAAGCCACATAAGGCCCAGTAGCCAGAGGGCGATCGCCTGCGTGCATCACTTCCCAAGGCAAACGAGCTAACCTAGTGTCTTTTAGCCCCAAACGTAAGCGTAGTACTTGTTGGTGATTCTGGGCAATACCTTGGGCAGTAATCCAACTATCTCTGAGAGTACCTTGAAATAAGGCGTTATAGAATTGTTGACCCAATGCCACCAAATTAACAGAGTTCCTGGCGATATCGCTTTCATGCCCGCCAGAAGTGAATGGATCTCCTTGTAACACCGACTTCAACGGGTCATTCATCAAATGTCCAGCAGCCATCAACCAATCAGCTATGGGCCAAGTCACCAATTCTTCTGCCAATGGTACCCCAGGCGCGACTTGTTCCGTCCGCACCAAGTAGTCATTCTGCCCTACCGGGGTTACGGAAATATGGAATTCCTGGGTCACAACTTCTCCTGCTTGCCTCCTAAATCTGGTTTGAAACGCGAAAGTTTCAAGTCGATTTTTCGCTCCCTCTAATAACTTAGATGCATCCTGCCCCTGAATGTTTCTAATTCAGTGCCGTTTTGGTTTTTCTGCCCTGACAACTTTATCCGGATCGGATTACTTGGGTCTAGAACACTTAATTGGTAGATGCACCTTGATCTTCAACTCCCCTAGTTGGCTAACACCCACTGGGGGTTTTTTTATTTTGGCAAACAACAGCAACTTCTGACGCAGATATTCTCTACCAGAAAATAGTGCTTAATCCTAGAATACTTGATTAGTACATGGATGTCCCTTGATCTTTAACTCCCCTAATTTAGTTAATATTCACTCTTGTTTTTTTTGACACATGACAAGAATCAATTTTCTAATAAATTTATCCGGAGTATGGTAGTTAAACCTAGAACATTTAAGTGGTAGATGCACCCTGATAACTAGCTCCCCTGGTTGGCTAACGCCCACTGGGGGTTTTTTTATGAAGATAGAGTGCTATTGGTTAACCTGTTGCGTGCCCTGATACACCCATTTTTTAAGGTAGCGCACCGATATTTAATTGGTAGGTCTGTCCTGATAACTAACCCTTCTGAGGTTTTCTCTGACCGCCAAATAGTAAAAACTTCAACCTCTGCTAATTTATCCGGTAGCGACCCATTTACTTTAGAAAAGATTATTGGTAGATGCACCCTGATAACTCACTCCCCTGTAGGTTAACACCAACTGGGGTTTTTTTATTTAAAAAAATAACTGACCTTGATAACTAACTCACCTGGTTGGCTAACACCCACTTGAGGTTCTTTCTCGTTTCGTAAGTGTAGCCGATCCTAGACATCACCATCAATCCTAATTTAGTTCATTTTCTCCGGAAGATACTAGCTGCCCCTAGAAAAGATTATTGGTAGATGCACCCTGATAACTCACTCCCCTAGTAGGTTAACACCAACTGGGGTTTTTTTATTTAAAAAAATAACTGACCTTGATAACTAACTCACCTGGTTGGCTAACACCCACTTGAGGTTCTTT
>NZ_JBALDZ010000040.1:0-3922 GCF_036917155.1 Nostoc sp.
ATATAGCCCTCCTAATTTTCTTCTTGGAGGGCATTTTATTGCTTAACACACCCATTGCGATCGCCCTTGACTAGTAACTAGCAACTTGGGTTAATTGCTGACTGACTTGCTCACCAAAGTAGGCTCCCGAACGTAGTAAAGGACAACCAACCGAAGCACAGACTATAGCAAAATGAATTCGTGGCTCCTGCAATTTGTCCCGTAGAATAGAGTTCTCAATTTTAGCTAAACTATAACTTTCCCCAAACATATAATAAGCGCGACGTTGGAAGAACCACAAAAAAGCTATCCAGTTGGGAATCCCTAAAATTCGCGGACGAATCGATTCTATTGGGTATCTCTCCAAAATTGTCGAAATGGTGAACGCATTGTAAAGGTTGATCCACAATGCCAATTGTTCGAGATTATTGCTATTAGATTTAAAAGCCAG
Organism: Nostoc sp.; assembly: GCF_036917155.1. GTDB lineage: Bacteria > Cyanobacteriota > Cyanobacteriia > Cyanobacteriales > Nostocaceae > Nostoc. Next base: position 431 of record NZ_JBALDZ010000040.1, read on the forward strand.
ATTTTTTGGGCTGGCTAACCAATCTGCAATTGCTTGGGGTTGCTCTTTTTTCCAAGCTACATAGTCTACACGACCCTGCTGATCAACATACTGACGCAACAATCTGTCCCAAGGTTCAAAATCAATCATTATCACCCTAGTTGATAGGTTAGCCGTTATTTTTAACTATAACAATGCAAATTGAGAAAATAAAGGGATTAAATATTTTTCTACGAGTTTTTTTCCATTGTTTTGATTTTAGGGATATTTTTGAGTATCTATAACCAATTGATTTAACTCTTCTTGCATTTGATGATGAACTAATTCATAACAATCATTCACATAATTACGATCCTTAGCTGCATCTTGACCATATCTTTCAAAAGTAATTGGATGGCATACACGAGTATGAATCTGCACAGGTAAAGGAATATTAGGCAGAGGACCAATAGACAAACCCCAAGGGAAACCTAAATAAATTGGGAAAATTCCTGGGTCTATTTGATAAAGCCACGGCAATCCCAACTGATGTAATTGTTTGACTAAATCATAGCAATCACATAAAACAATCAACGTATCATGAGCGCCAACCGAAATAACTGGAATAATTGGAACTTCTTGTTTTAAAGCCAGCTTGACAAAGCCGTGATTACCAGCAAAATGAATTTTATGGCGTTCGCTATGATTCCGAAACATATCATATTGTCCTCCCGGATATACCAGAACGCTAGCCCCCATCTCAAAAGCTGCACTGGCCATCTTTGGATGTGCAACAATTGCTCCAACTTTCTGAGCTAATTGGGCTATCTCTGGACTCACTTTCCAAGCATAAGGATGCATTAGACCATACACCAAACGCTCTGTTCCAAATCTAGAAAACCAATCATACATCATCATTACTAAATCTGGCGAAGCCATTCCACCATTATGGGAACCAACCAGTAGCACTTTTCCTTCTATTGGTATGTGATGCCATCCATCAGTTTTTACTTGGAAATAGTAACGGTAAAGCCATGACCATACAGGCATCAGTAATTCAATCAAATTAACATCTCGCTGTGTTAAAGACCATTGAATTTTCTCTGATAGTTCTGCTCTTAAGAAGTTGTCAGCGCTAATATAATTTTTCTCTACCTGTTTTAGTAATTCCATAAATAGTTCAGTGAGGCCATTCCTTGCAACTGCGAGCGGGTTTTTGAATTTACTAACCGTATTTAAACAGCATTCCTATTTCGATAAAGTCAACGCATCTGTAATGCAAAATGTGCAACTTTTGTCCGAAACTGCAACAAGTAGAAGATACAGGCACAATGGTTGCCCGAATTGTCATTATCTCCTGGATTGTGGGATTAAGCTCTTGCGTTATTTGACCTTACCCCTAAGCACTGCGATTTAACAGAAGCAGATTTGTTGCTACGGGACTAATGCCAGAATTGTCTAATTGCAATAACGTTACTCCCCAAGAAGCAGTCAAAGTTTCACAGTCGATTCGATACTTGAATTAATCGATTATGGCTTTGCAGTGATTGGATAGCCAGTGGTAAAGCAATTCATCTACGGCGCTACTTTTTCTTTAAACTGTTTCCCAGCAGAAAACGCAGGCACTTTGGTCGCTGGAATTGTCATTGGCTCATTGGTTTTCGGATTACGTCCCTCACGTTCTGAGCGTTCGCGTCGCTCGAATGACCCAAACCCTATGAGCGTTACCTTTTCACCATTGGCTACAGCTTCGGTAACAACTGACAAAAAAGCACTAATGACTTCATCAGCTTGCTTTTTCGTGATGTTGGCCTTTGCTGCTACAGCATCCACTAATTCGCCTTTGTTCATAAATCACCTTGGAGCATTATAAGTAAAGGAAATGTAGCATTAATAACTCTTGTCAGTAAAGGGGGAAAAGGAGTAATTTTCTAGCAAAACGCGAAAATTAACAATACACGGCTACTCCTGTGGCGACTTATTCAGGGTACAGCCAGTTGAGTTTTAGGAGAGCATCTACCGTATTCAAAGAGCCAATCTAAAGTTTGCACCTTTTTCAGGCGATTTCTCCGGCTTTGCACAAGGTTTATTTACTACGGGAGCGACCAATAGGAATTCCATAGCCAGCATCAGCAACTCTTTCAATATTCTTCGGTGCAATGAGTTGGGCAATTGGTTGCGGAATTAGGCTCATGTTGAAAGCGATTGCGCTAATGAAAAAACGAATGAAAATGAAAGCGCCATTGGAGTGCATAGATGTAACAGCGCGGCTTTTAGAGTAAAAGTATACCAGCCAAAATAAACTACTATTCATCGGTAAGCTTGCAGTATTTTATGCTAAAAAGCTTATAATTAGCTATATTACAAAAGTTCTGGATTAGCACAGTAGAATATGACATTGAGAAATACTTTTGGTGAATATAGTTTTGTCACTAAACTAGACGTTACTAATCTCGAAGCAAGTGCCGAGTGGTACAAGTCCAAGCTTGGGTTAGTTCCTGAAGAAAAATATGACACACCTAGTTGGAGACAGTTTAGTTTTCCTGATATTCCACGCTTTGCAATCGGATTGAACTTGAGTAACTCAGTTGAACCAGGTAATACTGTTAGTACCTTTGTTGTCAATGATATAGTTACTGCTCGTCAAAGCCTGACTGAAAAAGGAGTCTCAGTTGGGCCAATTACAGATGTCGGTCATGGAGTGCAATTATCCACTTTCAAGGATATTGACGGAAATTTGTTAGGACTTAGGCAAAATCCGCAGTCTTAACCTAGATTTACACCTAAATTGGGGAATTAGGCAGAGATATGATTTCATTTGCAATTTAACCTAACTGTCTTAGTAGGGATCAGCCTAAAAAAGCTTGTAAAACGAATCTTGATCCAAGATTTCCCACCAACACACCGCTCATCATTGCAATAAATAGCCTATATCAGCAGGGCTTTCGGCAGCCTTAAGAAAATCCATTGGCTACGCTTTGCTTTAAGAGCGATGTCTACGACGGGCTGTCCGGTGTCGCTACTTTCTCCATCCCCAGATTTCCTTACTCAGCACCCCATTACCAGCAACCATGTTCTGTGATCCATTAAGGAAAAAGCTCAAAGTCACGGATGATGTCTGTAATACACTCGCTTGTACTAACTTTTAACCTTTGTAATGCCAACTTTAAGATTATTCCTTTTTTGCGTAAAGTACGAAAATTGAGGTGAATAGTATTATATAACGGTATCTATTATGGATAAAATGGGGACAACATTAAAAGTCTCCTATATAATTTACTTCTATCAAAAACTGCTCTAGCTTACGTCTAGGGCAGTTTTATGTTGTATGGTAGAAGCCAGATTCACAACTGCACACAATGGTGAATCTTCTAACAGTAGTTGATAGCAATCGAAATTCTGGTACAGCCCATTATTAATAGCTTCTGGAAAAATATAGTAACCCAAGTTGCTAGTTACTAGTCAAGGGCGATCGCAATGGGTGTGTTAAGCAATAAAATGCCCTCCAAGAAGAAAATTAGGAGGGCTATATGC
>NZ_JBALDZ010000041.1:0-27745 GCF_036917155.1 Nostoc sp.
GATTGGTGGACGCATTTTATACCCCTTATGCCTTTAACCTCGAAGATTGGACACAACAAATATTGTATCTTTTGTCAACTACTTTTACTCGACCGACGCTTTAGGAATTGAACAGAAAAAGTCACAGAAATATTTATTACAATACTTCTGCTAAAATGCAATATGAAATTACTAGCAAAGATTGAACTAGCTAGAGAGGTAAAATTTCAGGTTTTCAAAGCAGCAATACAGTGATTAAATATGAAATCCAGAAAATCGCCTAAATTCTGATTTCTGAATTCATTCGAGAATACTTTAAACATCTTGTGTATGATGCTGCTTTATCGGATATCTTCTGCAAGCCATTTTTTCTAGGCTAAAGAAAATAATATCAAGTAGATGCTATGTAAACAAAGATTTCTGAAACATCTTCTGACATCCTATTTTATCAAAACAGAATTCAGGAGTCAGGAGCCAGAATTCAGCAATGTTTTTTGTGCGACTGGCGGATGAATCAAGGGGTTTAAGACCCCCACTAAATCTTCGATTTAGTGGTCTTCAATCAGTGGCGGGTCTGAATCCCCCACTGATTGATTCTGACTCCTGAATTCTGACTCCTGAATTCTTCTTCAAGGCACCAACTCTGGCAGTTTGCAAGGCAGCTACCCTTGACTATTTGACCAACGGTCGGATCGCAATACATATCATTACTGGTGACAGTGATGCTGACCAGCAATTACCGAGATTGTTACAAGTCAATTGCGAAGGTCGCGTACCACTTCGTGGAAGTAAGCTACGCAGTAGCGTCTCCAAGAGTTGCGCCTTCGGAGAACCAGTAGGGTAGCAATCACAAAGTACAGATGTTGCAATTGCTTTGCTTCACTGCGTTCCGTACCCTTCTCTACGAGATGCTTGTCTACGACACGCTACGCGAATGCTAATGGGTTATCCGAAGGAGTACGCAATGAAAAATTATGTTTTTACACATTTGGGATGCTCACCCTTTGCGATCGCGTTGTGCAAAATCTTAGTACAACTGCTTTAATAACTCACGTACTGACAACATCAGAATTGATGAACTTGAAAACTCTTGCGTAACTCAAAGATGTCCTGCTGATTCATATAATCGTTTGAGCATTGCTGAAATCTTTGTACCATAATCTAAATCTGCTGACCACCGCCCTGATAGCTGATCAATTAATGGCGCAATCCCCCGTGTGACAAAGCGAAATCTTGGATCTACTACTTCTTGTACCAAAGGTTCTAAACTAGCGTAAGCTTTCAAATGTTGGATGTGCGCCCTCACTCCAATTCTGGCACTTGGAAAAGATGCAGCCTCAGAACCGCCACCGATCGCACCTAAGCCTGCAAAGTTATTTTGCTCAGGTTTAATATCACCACCAAACTGTAAAAATCCAGTTTCTACACACATTTGACAAAAGGCAATATCATAGTTCACTCCTTCTATACCTGCTTCTTCGCGATAAAGTTTTGGGATATCAGGAAACTGTGCTAAAGCATTTTGATTATTATTTCTCAGGAATAATTGTAACTGTATTTCGGAAGTAGTACCATTTGACATCAACCGCGAAAATTGACCAGGGCAAACCACCAAATTCGATCGCAAGCTAACAGTACGTGTTGCCGCATCCCAACTAACTGCAACATTAAAATCTCGCAGTTCAATCGCTTTGACATAAACTATTTTGTGATAGGTAATCCGATTGACATTAGTCGCTTTTGAAAGGTCAATCCGCAGAAGGTCTACTAAATCAATGGGAATATAAGCATTGCCATTAACTAAAACTCCTTGCTCTGAGTAACTTTGCCCATTAATATTAATATTAATTGCTAGATAATTTGCTTCAGTCGGAGTTCCAGGACTGGGGTCAATCACACGACTCCAAGTTACTAGTCCATCGGCAATTCCCAAAGCAAAATCACGGCGGCGAGTTTGCAGCAAAGCCCGATCCTCTGGATTGCTGAGAAAACCCACTTGCATCACCAAAGCTGCAAGTGTTGTCTGGCGACAGAATGCTAAACTACCCAATCCACTATCTGTGTCTGGCTTGACTCCCCGATTTGGTAATTGGGGTACACGGCGCAACAACCCTACTAGTAACTGTTCAGCATTACTTTTGCGATCGCTATTATTAGCAATGTAGAAGACGCTAGCCCCCCGCACAGAAGGGCTATTAGCCGCATTAGATTCAATTTCTAGGGCGACATCACCCCGACGGCTGCGGGAATTGATCCAGGTGATAGTTTGGGCGGCACTCAAGTCATCAGGAACCGCCAAAATTTCCAAACTCCGCGCCCTCAGTTCCGTGACAATCAAATCCCGCAACAGAATCATTTCTTTCGCTTCAGTTGTACCACCTGCGATCGCACCTGGATCAATTCCTCCCGCTTCTTTGCCTCCATGAGCCGCTGATATAAAAATACGCCCCATTTTCAGTATTTCCTCTGATAAAATTAAGTCTAAGCAATTCTATACATCATTCTTGGTCTAGCAACAAGAATATAATAGCTATCAGAAGTCTCAAGTCATTTATCCTTTGTTATTTCTCTAAAGTTGATGGCGAGGGATTGGGGACTGGGGACTAGGGACTGGGTAATAGGTAAACTTTCAATCCCCAACACCCAATGCCTCATCTCTAATCCCCAATCCCCAGTCCCCAGTTCCCAATCCCTAATCCCATGCAAATCCCCCGCTTGCACCCAGACACAATTGAGGAAGTTAAACTACGGGCTGATATTGTCGATGTCGTCTCGGAATACGTAGTTTTACGCAAACGTGGAAAGGATTTTGTCGGTTTGTGCCCCTTCCATGACGAGAAATCCCCCAGTTTCACCGTCAGCCAAACCAAGCAAATGTACTATTGCTTTGGCTGTCAAGCTGGAGGAAATGCCATTAAGTTTGTCATGGAGTTGGGAAAACGTTCTTTTGCTGACGTGGTGCTGGATTTAGCACGGCGTTACCAAGTACCTGTACAAACTCTCGAACCCGAACAACGCCAAGAATTACAGCGTCAGCTATCTTTGCGTGAGCAGTTGTATGAAGTTCTGGCTTCATCAGCACAGTTTTATCAACACGCCCTGAGACAATCCCAAGGGCAAAAGGCACTTCAATATTTGCAATCTAACCGCCAATTCAAAGAAGAAACCATACAGCAATTTGGTTTAGGTTACGCACCCGCAGGTTGGGAAACTCTCTATCGTTATTTAGTGGAAGATAAACATTACCCAGTGCAAATACTAGAAAAAGCGGGATTGATTAAGCCACGCCGCGAAGGAGGCGGTTATTATGATGTGTTTCGCGATCGCTTGATGATTCCCATCCGCGATGTCCAAGGGCGCGTTATTGCCTTTGGCGGTAGAACTCTGACTGATGAGCAGCCTAAATATCTAAATTCACCAGAAACCGAACTTTTTAGTAAAGGTAAAACCTTATTTGCCCTCGATCAAGCCAAAGGTGGAATTTCCCAACTCGATCAAGCGGTGGTAGTAGAGGGATATTTTGATGCGATCGCTCTCCATGCTGCTGGTATTAATAATGCCGTCGCCTCACTCGGTACAGCCTTAAGCTTAGAACAAGTCCGGTTAATATTACGCTACACAGAATCGAAACAATTAGTACTCAATTTTGATGCCGATAAAGCTGGAACCAATGCAACCGAACGGGCGATCGGTGAAATTGCCGAGTTAGCATATAAAGGCGAAGTTCAGCTAAAAATTCTCAATTTACCCGATGGTAAAGATGCTGATGAATATTTGCATAGCCACACTCCCGAAGATTATGGAGAACTGCTAAAAAATGCGCCACTTTGGCTAGATTGGCAGATTCAGCAAATTATCCAAGACCGCGACTTAAAACAGGCTACTGATTTTCAGCAAGTAACTCAGCAATTAGTCAAATTACTTAAAAATATAGCTAACAGCGATACACGAAATTATTATGTTTCCTACTGTGCAGAAATACTCAGCTTGGGAGATACCAGACTCATACCCCTACGAGTCGAAAATCTGCTAACTCAAATTGCTCCGGCTGCGGCTACATACTCTAAACCTGTATCGGCAAAGAAAGTATGGGGAACTAACAAACTTTCCCCACTCCCCACTCCCCACTCCCCACTCCCCACAGAACGCAGTCTTTTAGAACACGCAGAGGCATTATTACTAAGGATTTACTTGCATTGTCCTGAACAGCATCAAACGATTATTGCCGAATTAGAGGAGCGAGATTTGCAATTTAGTCTTTCCCACCACCGATTTTTATGGCAACAGATTTTAGAAATTTCATCCGGTGATGGAGATACGAAAAATTTTGCGTCTCCACCAAATTTAATTTCCCGCCTGCAAGACCAGTTCTTAGAATTTGAGAGCGAGATCGGGTTAATTTCCCATTTATTTCATGTGGATGAAAAAAACCAGAAAGAAATACTTCGGACTCCGCAAGTAGTTCAAGCTGCGATCGCTTGCATGGATTTGGTAATGCTTGAAAAGCGTTATCGTCACTTTTTGGAACTATGGCAACAAACCGATCCAGAAGCTGAACCAGAGCGGTATCAATCATATTATCAGGCTTTCTACGCTGAAAAAATCAAGCTTCAGAAAATAGACCGACAACGGTTATTTTCCATCACAGAGTTAAGTTGACTAATACCAATGTTTCCAGCCTTTGTTTGCCCTAAAATACTCATTCAATGCTCAAACCACTATGTTTGTGTACAAATCATCTCTTTTAAGTATCTTTTAGTACATAATAATTGGCTATTAACTACTCATTATCTTTAGAAGGAATCGAAGATAATTATCTGCTTTCGCTGGCTCATCCTTACCTTCTCTTTATCTTCGCTTACAGCCCCTTCGGGGCGGGAACAGGGAACTCTTAACAGGGAACAGAAAAAAAATTAGCCCCGAATACAGGGTTTAAAGCCCCTAAATTTATTTATGAAAAGAGATAAAAATATTTGAAACGAGATGGCGTCAGCCACGATGTTTCAATGTGTCCTTGTACAAATCCCCTGATTTTAATTATGGGGATTTCCCTGTTGCCTGTTGCCCGTTCCCTGTTACCTTTTAAAGCCACTTCTATTTTGTAAACAGTAACCTGATAGAATTGGTATAAACTCCAGCCAGAATATTCTGATTGAAAAATATTAATGATTTTGTCCCTAGTTTTACTCTCCACGCCACTTGCGGGATGGAGTTTCCCGTCGCTTTCGATGAATTTGCTCATCAAATTACTTGCTTACATATCTTGCTTATATTCTTCTAACAATTGTGGAATGTGATCGTACCCATCTACACCGATAACTGCAATCATTTTCGGGCGATGTTGCTGTAATAACTTCTGGAAAGCTTCTGCTCCTATTTGTCCTTGTAAAATTGTCAGTAACCCTGCCGGTTGACGCCACTCACGAGAAGCAATTTGCTGTAAAAGATACATTCCCAAGCAGCCTGTATAAACAGTTTTTTCGGAATTTTGCAGATGATAATAAGCTTCTGCTAAATAAGCCAAGTTCCGCCCTTGCAAATACAAATCACCAGAAACTTGTGCTGTTTTAAAGCCATCTTCAAGATATTTAATTGCCGTTTGGTGTTGTCTAATTACTAGATAAGCAATTCCTAAACTGCTGACACATAAGGCTTTACTTTGAATATCGCCTAATTTTTCTGATAATTTTAAACCTTGTTCCAAATAATTAATTGCGGCTTCATAAGTTTCAGGTTCTAAGTTTTCTAGTTCCTGAGCCTGCATAACTTCGCTGTAACCTAAATTTACCAGCGCGTTTGCTTCTCCTGTCCTATCGCCTGCTTGCCGACTCAGTATTAATGCTCGTTGACTGTAGTTAATTGCCTCAGCATAATTTTGCTGTTGCACGTAGGTACGGCTGAGGTGGTTGAGATTAGCAATTTCACAGGCGCGATCGCCTGCATTCCTGGCGATCTCTAGTGCCTGCTGATGAAAATCAATAGAGCGCTGGTATTGTCCCAAAGCACGTTGAGAATAGCCTAAAAGTGTCAAAATACGTGCCTTTTCTTGGGTTCCCTCGCCTCGTCGCAGCGGTTCATCCAAATAATCTAGGGCATCTCGTAAATAAGTGCCAGTAAAAGAGGCAAAAATCCCGCCGTAAAAGGGAAAATACGGACGCTGGGCAAAGGTTCGCAAAATCTGGAGCATGATTTGAGAACAGGCATCGCTATATACTGTCCCAATGCTGCTAAAACCACTTGCTAACTGACTCCAAATCACTGCAAAGGTCAAAAAAGTGGAAATGGACAACTTTGGCCCAGCTTTCACATCGTAAGCTTGTTGGTCAAACCAGTTAATTAGTCCCCGTTGCAAGAACTGTAAAATCAATGCCATTTCCACCCAATCTCTGAGGGTGATACCCCGTTGTCGCTGGGCAAACTCAATTGCTGATTCTTCTCTAGCTAAGGTGCGAAGCAGTGTTTGGGGTAACTCACTACTGAGTTGTTTAGCCCAACTTGCCCAAGGGCCACGTTCTCCTGGTACGCCGCCAAATCCCAGAGATTCTTTTTGCTCGTACATCCAACTGAGCAAGTTGTCTTGCAATCGCTGCCAAGAAGCTAAACCACGGGTAATTCCTTCGGAAAATTGTTGTAAATCAGAATCAGCTTGAGCAAATTGCTGCAATGCTTTTGACAACTGCTGTAGCTGTTGCAAATTTAGCGGATACTTCTGATTGGGGTCAGTAACCCGGATAAATGTCGCCAGACGCTCGTTAGCGGTAGCTGTAGTAATTTCTGTAACTGCGGAGGCGATCGCTTCTGTGGCTTTATTTTGCTCTTGCCAGCGTTGCCATTGACTTTGAATCGTCTTAATAGCTCTCAAACTGCGAGTCGCCTTGGCTTTCTTGAGTTCGTCTTTTTCGCTATCGACTTGGCTTTGGAAGGCATTCAGGCGATCGCTCAAAGCTAGCTCAAAGACTTCCCCTGTCCCGGAAGTGATACCTTTTAGCAGCATTTGATACACCTGTTCTACAGAGCTAATTTTGCCCTTGAGGGTGGTTTCGACAATTTCATCGATTAAGGCAAGATAGCGATCGCTTAATGGCAGAGAGTCTGGCACTTTGGCTACTAGGAGAATGTCACATCAATTCTAATTCTAGTCTTGGCAGCAAAAATGGGAAAAATAATTAGCGGCAAAAAATTTTTCGGTTATTGCAAATATCTACCCTAGTTCTCCCCCATTAAAATGATTATCATTTTTATTGACTGTATATTTTATTCTCTGGAAGTCCCTTAGGCGATGATTTTGACAAAAGGTAGCCAGCTAATGAGTAGTTAATAATATTTATTTATCTAATCGATAACTAAGAATATTTGCTCTTATGAGTGAGATTTTATAAGGTTAAATCAGCATTTTGTAGTCAGTACCTATTGAAGTTAGTTTTAATCCCGTGCCTACTGCATTCAAATATATAGTGAGGAGAGATGGTACATGACTCAAGAAATCGAGCTAAAAATCAATCAGAGCGCTCATGGCTTAAAAAAAGAATGTCTTTCATACGGGGAAGTTTTTGCACAATCAGTTGCAGTTATTGCACCCACAACAACACCCGCAGCTAATTTAGGTTTAATCTTCGCCAGTTCAGGTAACGGCACTTGGCTGAGTTTCTTATTAGGGATGATTGGGCTGTTGTTTGTTGCTGTCAACATTAACCAATTTGCACGGCGTTCTGCTTCTCCAGGTTCGCTATACTCCTATATTGTCAAAGGTTTGGGTTCTACAGCAGGTGTTATGTCTGCCTGGGGTCTGATTCTGGGTTATTTATTTACGGGGATGTCAACCTTATCTGGCTTTGCAATTTTTGGTGAATCTTTGCTGAGTCATATTGGTATACACACCCATACTTTAACATTGTTCGCACTGGGAACAATTCTGGCTTGGTATGTGGGTTATAAAGACATTCAGTTATCAGCAAAAATGATGCTGGTACTTGAAGGCATCTCTGTAGTTTCAATTTTGTTGTTAGGGATGATTGTTTGGGCGCACAAGGGCTTTGCAATTGATCTGTCCCAACTAACCCTCAAAGGAGCTACCCCAGGTGGCATCTCGCTAGGAATTGTCCTGGTTGTGTTTGGTTTTTCGGGTTTTGAAAGCGCTACATCTTTAGGAGATGAAGCGAAAAAACCACTGAAAAATATTCCCAAATCTTTGATTCAAAGCACGATGTGGTCTGGTGTATTTTTCATGTTCATGGCGTATGTGGAAGTGCTGGGCTTTAGTGGTAGCTCTGTAGACTTGGGCAAAACTGAGGAGCCACTGACATTTTTAGCAAATCAAGCAGGTGTGGGCTTATTGGGAACGTTAATTAGTATTGGTGCATTATTGAGTTTCTTCGCTTGTACTCTTGCTTGTATCAATCCAGCAGCCAGGATAGTGTTCATGATGGCACGGGATGGTTTGTTTCATAATTCTCTGGGTAAAGCCCATGATTCTAACCTGACACCCCACACAGCAATTGCCCTGTGTTCCTTGATTACATTTATAGTCCCTAGTGCGTTGAACCTGTTTAGCATCAAGCCTTTTGAAATTTTGGGTTACACAGGAACACTTTGCACTTATGGTTTTTTAGTCGTATATATCTTAGTTTCAATTGCTGCTCCAATTTACTTGTATCGCATCAAAAAACTCCGCTCAATGGATATCTTGTTTTCAGTCTTAGGCGTAGTTTTTATGATGATTCCTGTTCTTGGTACTGTCGGAATTCCCGGTAGTAGTCTATTTCCAGTGCCAGCAGCACCTTACAATACCTTCCCTTACTTGGTCTTACTCTACTTTATTGCGGGGTTTGGATGGCTTGTCATTCAAAAACTGCGTTATCCCAAAATGGTGAAGAAAATGGAACGCTCCATTGATGAGATTCACGCTCGATTCCAAGACGAAATCCCTTAATGTGGCGGGAGTACCCCGGAGGTTTAGATGGAATTTGAACTAGGACAGCAGGTGATCTGGAACTACAAGTCTTGTGGAAGGCACACCTGTACTCATAAAATCCCTGCTCAAATCATCAAATTCAGTCAAAAACAAGTCCAAATTCAGGTACATAAGATTACTGGTGAATCCCTTAGACGTTGGGTTCACCGAGACAGGCTGGAAACCTTTTAAATAGCTCCTGCTAGTACAAGAAGGCAAAAGTAAAAAGGCAAAAGTAAAAAGAAATAATGCTTATTTTGTAGGCTTTCTGGCTATTTTAAATGGGTGGTTTATTTACGCCGTGTTGTACTAGTTAATTAGCGTGCAATGCTCATTATTCTCACCGTGATTATACACGCTCTGCTGATGATGTTTTATCACGGTCTGAGGGTGGGAGAAGTTGTAGGCTCTAAATGCGGTTTGCGCTAAGATGCCCTGATAATGTGCTTACGTTTTTCCAGGAGCGTTTTAAAGTGATGCAATTCCCGTATTTCTCACTCTTCAGTAGGGCCGGGTTAACAGATATGATCCATCATTCATGAATGTCTCGCTTAACCCGCCCCTACGACCTCTGCACTTCGGTTTGATAAATCTGGTGAGAAATCCAGGAATTGTGCAATGCTGGTGTTGAACCTTTTTCTAGGGTCAAATAAAGTGCAGGGAGATGAACAAGTATGCCTGAACACGTATTTCATGACCAACTGAGTTTAGAGGAACAAACTGAAAAACTCGCAAAACAAGCATTAAGCTTGGGTTTGATTCCCAGCTTTGTGGTGCATTACTTTCCCGATACCTGGGTATTTTATATCCCTAATGAAAGTCAATCTGAACCACTTACACCAGAAGAGGCATACTTTCGTTTAAAGCAACTGGTTAAACAGTAGATATTTTGACACAAATTTTTACAAGAAAAGACAGTCCCGATGAAACAAATTTTACAGCCTTGAATGAAAGAATAACTGGGGACTGGGGACTGGGGACTGGGGACTGGGGATTAGTATTTTTACTCAGCACTCAGCACGGGCTAAACGCCCCGCTATCGCTAACAGCACTCAGCACTTTCAAGCTAGAGGGCAGTTTGAGCTTGCGGAAAGAAGTGTCAATAACTCAGGGCTAAAGCCACTGAGCTTGCAAGAGAAATCAAGCAAGCTGTGTTGACCAGTCTAAGTCAAAACTTGACTACGTTTTTTGAGTCACGACACCCCGGAATGCGTAGCTAGTTCCTTGCTCTGTCATTTGCAATTAAACAGTTTTAAAGTCACTGAAACAGTGTTGCAAGTCTAAAAAGCTCTTAAAACATTGACGAAGCTAACATTACCCGAAAGGAGGGACTTCATGTCCAAAATATTCGTATTAGATACCAAAAAAAGACCATTAGACCCAATTCATTCAGCACAAGCAAGGCAATTATTACGGAACAGAAAGGCAGGAGTTTTTAGACGCTTTCCTTTCACTATTATCTTAAAGGAATCTCATCTGGAACTTCCGATATCAGCGCTCAGATTAAAAATAGACCCTGGTGCTAAGTTCACAGGAATAGCATTAGTCAACGATGTGACAGGAGAAGTTGTAAATGCTTTCGAGCTAAAACATCGCGGGTTTGCAATTAGGGATTCATTGACCTCTAGGCGACAATTAAGACGTAGTAGACGGGCAAGAATTACTCGTTACAGAAAACCAAGATTCCAAAACCGCCCTCGTCCAGAAGGATGGTTAGCACCTAGCTTACAAAGTCGGGTTGAGAACATCAAAACTTGGGTTGATAAATTACGCCGACTTGCACCGATTCAAGCTATTAGTCAAGAGTTAGTTCGCTTTGATATGCAACTAATACGCAACCGCAATATCCAGGGAAACGAGTATCAACAAGGTACACTTGCTGGTTACGAAACAAGAGAATATCTATTAGAGAAATGGGGCAGAGAATGTGCTTATTGTGGAGCAAAAGATGTTCCATTTCAGATAGAACATATTCTGTCCCGTGCTAAAGGAGGTTCAAATTCAATAACAAACTTAACCCTAAGTTGCGAAAAATGTAATACCAAAAAAGGAACGAAAGCTCTGAAAGAATTTCTCAAAAAAGACTCAATTAGGCTAGAAAGAATCTTGAGCCAAGCTAAAAGACCTTTGGCTGACGCAGCAGCCGTAAATACAACGAGATTCACATTGTTGAACGCATTAAAAGAAACTGGATTACCTGTAGAAACAGGCTCCGGTGGTTTAACAAAGTTTAATCGTAGTCAACAAATACTAGAAAAAACTCACTGGATTGATGCGGCTTGTGTTGGTAAATCAACGCCAATTCTGAATATTAAAGGTGTGAAACCATTGTTAATCATTGCAAATGGACACGGCACTAGACAGTCATGCAGAACTGACAAATATGGTTTTCCAAATCGTCACTGTTCTAGAACTAAATTTCACTTTGGTTTTCAGACCGGGGATATTGTTAAAGCAGTTGTCAAAACTGGCAAGAAAGTTGGTGGACATATTGGAAGAATTGCAACCCGTGTAACTGGAAGTTTCAATATCTCAACTAGAAATGGATTAGTTCAAGGAATTAGTTATAAAGCCTGTAAAACTATCCACAAAAAAGATGGTTATGGCTACTCAAGCTAAAAAAATACCACGGCGACTAAAGTCGCTCGTGCCGCTTACCTCTCAGGGCTAAAGCCGCTGAGTTTCCCGCATCCCGCGAGGTTTTATGATTATTGATGATTACTTGAATTCTGGGTCAAGAGCCACGTTTAAAAGAAAAAGCGCTCCAAGATCAATCCCACGTTTTTAAATGTGGGTTCATAAAAGCCTCCTGCCCCCTGTCTCCTGAAAGAAGACAACGGCTAGGCACTGCAATTGTTGAGTAACAGTAATTATGGCGAAACCAGCAATTTTAACCGTCGATGATGATCCAGAGGTGCTGCAAGCAGTGTCACGAGACTTACGGCATCAGTATGGCGATCGCTTCCGCATTGTTCGGGCAGATTCAGGTATTAGCGCTCTGGATGTGGTGCAGCAACTCAAATTACGGAATGAACCTGTTGCCCTATTCTTGGTAGATCAACGTATGCCCCAGATGGGAGGTGTGGAGTTCCTCGAACAGGCAAAAGACATCTTTCCCGATGCAAAACGTGCCTTGTTGACAGCCTATGCAGATACAGATGCTGCCATTAAATCAATTAATAGTGCCAGACTTGATTATTACTTACTCAAGCCCTGGAATCCACCAGAAGAGAAGTTATATCCGGTTTTAGATGATTTGCTCGATGACTGGCTAGCTGGATTCCGCCCACCCCTTGGAGGCATTCGAGTCATTGGTAATCGCTGGTCGCCTTTTTCACATCAGGTGAAAGATTTCCTAGCACGTAACCAGATTCCATTTAAGTGGTTAGATATTGAACTGGAACCGGAGGCGGCAAAATTGGTGGAATATGCCCAAGCTGATTGTAGACGACAATTGCCCTTGGTGCTGTTTCCCGATGGTTCCCGGTTAATTCAACCATCTAATTTAGAGATTGCTGCCAAAATTGGACTGCAAACTCAGGCAGAGCGACCCTTTTATGATTTGGCGATCGTGGGTGCTGGCCCTGCCGGACTGGCTGCCGCAGTCTATGGCGCTTCTGAAGGATTGAGTACTGTTTTAATTGAGCGGGAAGCGCCAGGAGGACAAGCCGGCACGAGTTCGCGGATTGAGAACTATTTGGGGTTTCCTGTTGGCTTGAGCGGTAGTGATTTGGCAAGGCGGGGAGTCACCCAAGCGCGGCGATTTGGGGTAGAGATTCTTACACCTCAAGTAGTAACTGGGGTTAGGCTGGAAGATCCTTATCGGATTCTGCAATTGGCGGATGGTAGCGAAATTAGTTGCCATGCGCTTTTAGTTGCAACTGGCGTTTCCTATCGCTGGTTAAATGTACCGGGAGCCGAAAAGCTGACAGGGGCAGGAATTTACTATGGTGCTGCTATGACTGAGGCGATCGCCTGTAGCAACGAAGAGGTTTACTTAGTAGGCGGGGCAAACTCTGCTGGACAGGCAGCAATGCACTTTTGTAAGTATGCCAGCAAAGTGATTATGTTGGTGCGGGGAGAGTCACTGTCATCGAGTATGTCCCAATACTTGATTGACCAGATTGCTGCTACTGAAAATATCAAAGTTTGCACAGATTGCAGCATTGTGGAAGTGAAGGGAGAGGAACATTTAGAAGCAATTGTGATTGCCCACGCCAAAACTGGACAAACCGAAACTGTGTCAGCGCGATCGCTCTTTATTTTCATCGGTGCTAGCCCTAAAACAGATTGGCTTGATGGCGTTATTCAACGCGATGCTCAGGGGTTTGTCATCACAGGGCCAGACTTAATGCATAATGCTAAATCTGCCCCAGGTTGGAATTTGGAACGCTCTCCTTTTTTGCTAGAAACCAACATTCCAGGTATCTTCGCAGCTGGAGATGTCCGCTACGGCTCAATTAAGCGCGTGGCATCCGGTGTGGGAGAAGGTTCCATCGCTATTCAATTCGTTCATCGTTACTTGAGTAATGTTTAGCTAATTCGTAATTCGTAATTAAGGAATAAGAATTAAATAACATACAATTCATGATAGCATTTGCGATCGGATTCAGTGGTGCGATCGCCGATAGTTTTTGAATGAAAATATAAAATAGATTACGCGTATTTGATGTATCAAATATTCTTTTACCCCACCCTAACCCTCCCCTTATAAAGGGGAGGGAACTAGATTTTCCGGTTTCCCCCCCAATAGACATCTCCAGAAATTAAATATGCGTTATCCAGAATCCTTGTAGAGACGTAGCACTGCTACGTCTCTACATTCATTTTCACCAGATGTCTAATACATCGGGGGGATTAAGGGGGGTAATTCGACTTGTGTATACACCGTAGCCGATATATTGGAGAGGGAAGCTAGAGACAGAATGAAGTTTTACATCTTATTTAATCCATGTTCCTAAGAGAGTTAGATGTAACTTGAGCTTTGTAGCTTGCACCTGTAGTATTCTTTTGGTGAATTGATCTAAATACCAAATGTGAAAGAAAGTATTGTTTCAAGAGTAGGCTAAAAGATGGAAAACCTCTTTGTGTAGTTTGTTATTAATTACGAATTAAGTAAGTCGGTAAGAAAAATTCAATGTATATGAAGAAATATAAATTAGCTGTAGGGTGTGTTATGCCTTATAGCAACGCACCTGAGATTGTTGACGGTGCGGCGCTTGGCGACAACACACCCTACATTAAATTCCTTAACATAGCTGGAAATATTAGCACCGACTTACTTACGAATTACGAATTAGTATAAGGAGTTTTAATTACGAATTACGAATTAGTATAGGGGGTTCATCAATGTTATGTATTGAAGAATTAATCAACTTAGACGCATTTCAGCAGCTTCCTCAAGAGCGGTTGCAGTGGGTTTGCGATCGCGCTCAAACAGTTGAACTTATTGCCGGAGAAGTATTGTCTCATGAGGGAGACTCTGCATGTCGCTTATTTATCTTAGTCAAAGGTAAAATCAACATCACCCGCCGCAGTGAAGGAGTTGAAATCCCCATTGGGCAACACGAAGCCCCATCCTTTTTTGGTGAAATTCCCGTACTCACGGATGAACCTGCACCTGTGACAATGAGGGCATTGACAAATTGCCATCTCTATGAAATGAAGGGAGAAGACTTCCGTAAACTGCTGCATGAATGTCGTGATTTTGAGCGGATGGTCTTCCGAATTATGCAGCGTCGTGTCCGGGGGCTAGAGTCTTTTATTCGTGGGCGAGAAAAGATGGCAGCTTTAGGGACACTTGCCGCCGGTTTAGCTCATGAACTCAACAACCCAGCCGCAGCCCTGGTTCGGACTTTAGGAGAAATGCCCGCCGCTATCTTAGAGTTACAACGAATGAATTTAGTTTATGGGCAACGCAATGTTGACGAAGCCCATACTCAACACTGGTTGAGAGTACGCGATCAAGGCTATGATGCGATTTTGAATAATCGCCTAGATCCGGTAACACTAAGCGATCGCGAAGCCATATTACTGGAATGGTTAGAAGACTATGGTGTAAACCAAGCATGGAAATTAGCAGAACCTTTAGCGGAAGGTGGTGTTGAGGTTGAAACCTTAGAGCAACTCATGAAACGTTGGCGCAACGATGACACGGAATTGCGAGAAATGGGATTGCACTGGCTAGCGCTTTCCTTTGAAGTCATGTCAATGATTAAACATGGTTTGCGAGGATCTGAGAGGATTTCCGAACTTGTGCAAGCGATGAAGTCTTATTCTTATCTCGATCAAGGCATTCAGCAAGAAGTAAATATACATCAAGGCTTGGAAGATACCTTGCGATTGTTTGCTCATAAACTCAAGAGCGGTATCCAAGTGCAACGCAATTACGATCAACGTCTGCCGAAAATTCTGGCCTATGGCAGTGAACTAAATCAAGTGTGGACGAACTTAATAGACAACGCCATTGATGCAATGGATGGTAAGGGATTACTGGAAATTACAACTTGGCATTGCGATCGCTTTGCCCATATTGACATCATCGACTCTGGTAGTGGAATTCCACTTGAAATTAAAACGCGTATTTTTGAACCCTTCTTCACCACCAAATCAGTAGGGCATGGATCGGGATTGGGTTTAGAAACCGCTCGCCGGATTGTAGAAAATCGCCATCACGGTACACTCTCATTTGAATCGCAGCCAAGTAGAACTTGTTTCACAACCTGCTTGCCTTTGACATCAGAAATCTGACTCAAGTAGCTTCACTGCTATAGATCGCTGTAGTAGAGACGTTGCAATGCAACGTCTCTAACAGTATTACCCGGATTTCTCACCAGATTTATCAAACTGAAGTGCAGAGGTCGTAGGGGCGGGTTAAGCGAGACATTCATGAATGATGGATCATATCTGTTAACCCGCCCCTACTGAAGAGTGAGAAATGCGGGTACTAGTATCCAGCTTGCTTATCTACGACATTCCGCAAGGGCTGACCAGTTTGGTAGCGTTTGAGATTGTCGATAAACAGTTGTGCTATGCGCTCTCTCAGACGTGGCGATAAGGCTGAACAATGGGGTGTAATAAAGGCATTTGGTAGCGACCATAAGGGACTTTCTGGCGGCAGAGGTTCGATTGCAACTGTGTCTAATCCAGCGCCAGCAATCCATCCTTCACGTAATGCGGTGATTAATGCAGCTTCATCTACGATCGCACCACGAGCAATATTAATTAGGTAAGCAGACTGACGCATAGAGCGCAATGCAGCTTCATCAATCAAACCTTTAGTTTCTGGAGTTAATGGTGTAGCAAGAACTACATAGTCTGCTGCCGGGAGGAGCGATCGCCACTCATCAGCACCCACAACCCGATCAAAATTCGGTAGGGGTTCGGGATGGCGGCGACTACCCCAAACCGTGACTCCAAAAGCTTTAGCACGAGATGCGATCGCTTGACCAATATTCCCAGTGCCAAGAACTAATAAAGTTGCGTCTGCCAACTCTTCGAGAAATACTCCTCTTACCCAAGTGTGTTCATCTTGCAAAGTTTGCAATTTTCGCAGATTTTTGGCGTGATACAGCATGAATGCCAATACAAATTCTGCAATTGGAATTGCGTGAACCCCTGCGCCATTAGTGAGGATAATATCCTTTTGCAAAAAAGTTGGTGTGAGGATATGATTCACGCCAGCACTCGGTGACTGTTGCCAACGTAGCGCGGGTGCTGCTGTCAGTACTTTGTCAAGGGTAGAAGTTTTTAGGTAAAATCCGTTGACATAAACTTCGGCATCACTGGCATCACCATCAAGATTACCTTCACTATCCACCTCCACAACATCTATATTAGATGGTAGGTGTGGCTCAATATCTGCAATTAGATGATCTGGTAATATTAGTTTCACCATTTGATACTCCCTGATTTCATTTTGGATTTTCAAAGTGATTGGGGACTGGGGATTAGGGACTGGGGATTAGGGACTGGGGATTAGGGACTGGGTATTCTTATTAGAAATATTAGAAAAACTAATCCCCAGTCTCTAGGGCGTGTTTTCAAACCCCAAATTAGACTTGATTGTAGACTTGATTGAGAGACAAAACCCAACCTTGACGCTGCTTTACTGGGTTTAGCTTCCCATAGGGAAGCTACTCGAACGCTTAACTCAACCTACATTTCGAGGTTGAAAATAAGACCATCCCAGTCCCCAGTCCCCAATTCCCAGTCCCCAGTCCCCAATTCCCAGTCCCCAGTCCCCAATTCCCAGTCCCCAGTCCCCAGTCCCTAATATCCTGCTTCTTTGTCTACTACATTTCGTAACGGTTGACCAGCTTGGTAACGCTTGAGATTATCAATAAATAGTGCTATTGAACGCTGTTTACTTTTTGGGGAATGACCGGAGGTGTGGGGTGTGATAAAAATGTTAGGAAGTGACCACAAAGGACTTTCTGGTGGTAACGGTTCAGAGTTAACTGTGTCTAATGCTGCACCTGCAATCCAACCTTCGGTAAGCGCTTTGATTAATGCCGATTCATCAACTACGCCACCACGAGCAATATTAATTAGGTAAGCATGATTTGGTAGCGATGCCTTCGGCGGGCTACGCCAACGCAATACAGATTCATCAATAAATTCTTTGGTTTCAGGAGTTAGGGGTGTTGCAATAACTACATAATCAACCCCTGGTAGGAGCGATCGCCATTCATCAGCACCCACTACTTTATCAAAATTTGGTAACTCTTGGGGATGACGGCGACTGCCAATAATTTTTAAACCGAAGGGTTTAGCACGGGCGGCAATTTCTTGGCCAATACCACCAGCGCCAATAATTAGCAAGGTTGCATCTGTCAACTCTTGGATGGCAAAGCCTCTTTTCCAGTGACGTTCCGCCTGTAAAGCATATAATTCTGGCAGGTGTTTGGCATGAGCCAGTATATAAGTGATCACAAATTCTGCGATCGGAATTCCATGCACTCCCGCCCCATTTGTGAGAATAATATCTCTCTTCAAATAAGTTGGTGTCAGGATGTGATTCACCCCTGCATTTGGTGCATGATGCCAACGTAATGCAGGTGCTGCTTCTATTATTTTATGCAACGTCGGACTTCTGGATAAAAACCAACTGAAATAAACTTCAGCATCGCTAGCATCGCCGTCTAAATTTCCTTCAACATCTACCCTGACAACCTCTGTATCAGGCGGTAGATGAGGCTCAATATCAGCAACGAGATCGAGCGGTAAAATCAGCTTCATTGTAGATTACCTCTTAATTTCTTTACAGAGCTATCTTTAGAAAATGTCTCTGTTTGATTAATAAATACCTTTTTCTCTTCGTCTAAATTATGATATTTAGGAAGAATTAAGATATTTTATTTTTATTTAATCTGTAAGCGCATAAACTCCAGATCAAAATATTGATGATTAGATTTATATGCCATTTCCTCTATTCCATATATTTGAAAACCCAATGATAAATAAAGTTGTTTTGCTAATAAATTATTTCTAACAATATCAAGTAATAATATTTCTACCTCATTAATAGCTTTTGCTTTTTCAATTAATTCATTTAGTAATAATTTAGCTATGCCTTTTCCTCGATATTCTTGTTTAACATACATACTACTAATATATGCTTTATGCCTGAGTTTTATTCTTGATTCTTGGTGAAACGCGACTATTCCAATTAACGTTTTATCCTCAAAGCAGCCCAAAATAAAGTTATTGTTATTTTCTGGTATTCTATCCCGAAATTTTTCTATCGTCTTAATTGTTTCTTCATGATACGATGTACCAAATGAATCTGGATTTTTATATAAAGCTTCTAATCTGATCTGTCTATAATCTTCTGCATCATACTTTGTTATTTTTCTGATTATCATTAGATTGAATATAAATAATAGATATTTATGTATTATTTTCAATAAAGCTATATAAGTTAATAATTACTATCTTTTACTTTGTCTAGTTTGTGAATATAGAAAAAATCACCAATAACCGCAGAGAGGATAGTTAATATAGCTGCTTTTTAAGAGTAAATTTTAATCTCGAAGTAGCCTATTTTACCGCAGCTACCTCAAGCATTAGATGAATCAAGTAACGAAAGCTAAATCTCAACTACTCAACTGCAACAATTGATTATTTGGCTGAGAACTTTCATTGCTCATGACTCGCTCTAAAACTGCTTCTCTGATATTGATAAACACTTCGCTACTTCGATCTCGCGGGCGTGAAAGTCTCACAGGTAAATCTACAGAAATCTGCCCTTCATCAATCACTATCACTCGGTCTGCCAACGCCACAGCCTCTTCCACATCATGAGTAACCAAAAAGGCAGTAAATCTCCGCTCTTGCCACAAATTTTCAATCAAATTCTGCATCTCTAATCGAGTTAGAGCATCCAAAGCTCCCAAAGGTTCATCTAACAATAACAAATGGGGTTGACTAACTAATGCTCTTGCCAATGATACCCGTTGCCGTTGTCCACCAGACAAAACATAAGGCCACTCATCAGCCCGATCTTTGAGTCCGACTTTATCGAGTGCCCACAAAGCTTTTTCACGCCAATCACCTTGCAAGCCTAACCCTACGTTTTGGATAACGCGCTTCCACGGTAACAAACGGGGGTCTTGAAACATCACTCTTACAGAGCCGCTGAGTCTACGCAGTGGTTCTCCATCGAGTAGTATTCCGCCGGAAGTTGCTTTATCTAATCCTGACACAAGACGCAATAAGGTACTCTTACCACAACCACTTCGTCCGACAATAGCGACAAACTCACCTGCTTCAACTTCTAAATTCAACGAGTTTAAAACAGTTTTCTTGCTAAAAGCTTTCGTCAAATCCAAAATACTTAGTTGTGTACCCTGTACATTTGAACTCACTTGCAAAACCTCCTTTTTTAGAACAATTGGAAATTAATTATTTGATAAGACGTTCAAGAAAGCAAATCACACTCAAAATGAATAAAAGTCAATCGATTTTAGATTTTAGATTTTGGATTTATTTCACCCACAAGGTAGAGCCACTGAGTTAGCCGAGTTCTTCGGCATAAAATAAGTGGTATTCGTGCGTGAACTAAAAAATCTAAAATTGTTGTTCAAAAGTTAAAATCAAGAGCTTTCAACGACTTTGGTGACTTTAGCATTTATGACTTTTGATAATTGGGGTTCCAAGCCAAGAATTTTGTTTCTAATCCTCTGGCAACAGCATCCGCTAATTTACCCAGCAGTGCATAGATTACAATACTTAAAACCACAACATCGGTTTGCATAAACTCACGGGCATTCATTGCCATATAACCAAGACCGGAATCTGCCGCGATCGTTTCTGCCACAATTAGTGTCAGCCACATAATCCCCAAGGAAAAACGGACACCAACAAGAATTGAAGACAACGCTCCTGGAAAAATAATTTGCCACAGAAGTTGTGGTGTTTTTAATCCATAAACTTTTCCCATTTCAATCAGTCCAGGATCAACACTACGGATGCCATGAAATGTATTGAGATATAACGGAAAAAATACCCCCATAGACACTAGAAATAATCTAGCTTGATCGCCAATACCAAACCAGAGAATCACTAGGGGAATTAATGCCAAATTGGGGATGGTACGGAGCATTTGTAAGGAACTATCCAATAACTTTTCTGCTACGTGGGAAAAGCCATTGAGTAATCCCAAACCAAAGCCAATACTGCCACCAACGATAAAACCAGATATCGCCCGCCCAGCACTAATTCCTATATTTTGGAACAGTTCTCCAGTTGATCCTAGCTTAATTGCAGTAGCGATTACACCACTTGGCGCTGGTAAAATTCTGGTTGAAAGTAAACCAGTTCTGGAAGCAAGTTCCCAAAGAATTAATACGGTAACAGGCACAATCCAAGGAACTATCTGCTGGAATTGTTGGTTTTCCCACAATTCGTTCAGGAATATTGGATTGTTGTTATTGCTTTTGGTGCGTTTAAGGGTAATAGTCATGGAATTTGGGATTTTAGATTTTAGATTGTCCACAGGGATGAATCTAGAAGCAGCAAATTTCGGATTTTAGACTTTAAATTTGGTGTTTTTGCTTAATCCAAAATCCCAAATCCAAAATCTAAAATTGGCATCATGAAGCACTCGTTAGTTGTTTAGAAAATTTTTCATTGGCGATGATTTCGCCAACAGGACTCAAAACTGCTGGTGTTAAAGGCGCAGGTTCGTTCTGCAAAGGTAGGCGTGGAAATAATAATTCGGCGGTGCGATACGCTTCTTCTAAATGGGGATATCCAGAGAAAATGAAATTTTCTATCCCCAAATTGCGATATTCCAGCATCCTAGCGGCAACAGTGTCGGGATCTCCAACTAGGGCCGTACCAGCGCCACCCCGCACCAATCCAATTCCTGTCCACAGGTTAGGGCTAATCTCTAAGGTTTTTCGACTACCGCTATGTAGTTGACTCATGCGCCGCTGTCCTTCAGAATCAGAACTAGCAAGGTCTTTTTGGGCTTTTGCGATCGCATCCTCATCAACATACTTAATTAGCTCATTGGCCGCATCCCAAGCAGCTGACTCGGTTTCTCGCACAATTACATGCAGGCGAATCCCAAAACGGACTGTTCTACCTTGTTCAGCCGCTAATTTTCGGACTTCGGCAATCTTTTGGGCCACTTGTTGTGGAGGTTCGCCCCAAGTCAGGTAAACATCTATGTGTTTAGCAGCAACCCGCTTGGCAGCAGCAGATGAACCACCAAACCACAAAGGTGGATAGGGTTTTTGCACTGGTGGGAATAAGAGTTTACCGCCCTTGATATCCAGGTATTTTCCCTGAAAATCGACTGTTTCCCCGCTGACGATACCCCGCCAAACTGTCAGAAATTCGTCGGTTAAATCATAGCGATCGTCATGACTAAGATGCAAGCCATCCCCAGCCAGTTGTACAGGATCTCCACCTGTCACCACATTAATCAACAATCTTCCTTTAGAAATTCGGTCAAATGTTGCTGCCATCCCTGCAGCAGCACCAGGGGAGGTAATTCCTGGACGAATTGCCACCAAAAATTTCATCTGCTTGGTGACAGATATAAAAGCAGCGGCAGTGATCCAAGCATCTTCACAAGAACTTCCTGTGGGTAATAATGCGCCCGTATAGCCTAAACTATCTACAGCTTGGGCAATTTGCTGCAAATAATCAGGTGTCGCAACACGAGAGCCTATATCTGTGCCTAAATAGCGTCCGTCATGAGATCCAGTAGGAATAAACCAAAGAATTTGCATCTGTGTCAGGCAGGGTATGAGGATAGAGTTCTACGGTAGCTCGACCGAATTGCCGTAGTTTATAGTCAGCATTTTACAGTAAATTTTTTAAAATGCCAGTATAGATTAACGATTCATAAAAAAATTGACTTTCTCACAGACAGTTGTGATAATCATGACACTTTTGTTGCCAAAATGGCTGTCGTGAAGAATACAAGTTTTGTGTTAATTACCCACATTTTTTTGCGGCTTGGAAGTTTTCACTTCTGGTTTCATTGACAGAACCCTTGCTAACTTGTGGTTTTTTGGTCTGTGCTGGAATAAAGGTTATGATCGCTGATAACTAGACTCTTTAAATGACGGCTAAAGCTACACACTACGAATTTATCAGAATTAATGTGGCAAAGGACTAGTACAAGAAGGCAAAAGTGAAAAGGCAAAAGTAAAAAGAAAGAATGCTTATTTTGTGAGCTTTCTGGCTATTTTAAATGGGTGGTTTATTTACGCCGTGTTGTACTAGTTTCCAGAACCAAAACTTTCAAGAATTAATTAAAGGGGAAGTTTGAGAAAGATGGGTTGGGTTACAAAAAAAGTAGGAGTAGAGTTTTAGTGTGGAACTTGAAAGCTGGTATTTTGCTACTTACACTGAGTTGCATAATTGCAACTGGTATAGCAGTATATCTTCTTGGCGGTATTGAACCAGCACAAATCCAAGCATTGCTAAAATCTTCTGGTATTTGGGCACCCATTATTTATATTGCTTTATACGTTTTCGCAACTATGTTAGTTTTGCCCTCAACGGTGCTAAATTTGACTGGAGGTGCAATTTTTGGGCCTTGGCTAGGTACTGTCTGGACTAGTATTGGAGCAATAATTGCGGCAATAATTGCCTTTATTTTTACTCGGACTATTGGACGCCAAACAGTCGCAAAACGACTAGCAGGACGCTGGCAAGCTATGGATGCTGAGGTACGGCGGGGAGGACTTTTTTATATGTTTGCCATCCGACTAGTACCGATTATGCCCTACGGCTTAGTCAACTTTGTTGCGGGACTGACTTCGATCAGCTTTAAAGATTATGTTCTAGGTACAACACTTGGTACTATTCCTAGTGTCTTGCCTTTTGTATTACTAGGTAGTTCTGGTTTGAAAGCAGTTCATACAGGCGATTTTTTGCCGCTAGTACTTGCCTTAGGCTTAACGGGAACGCTGGTAGCAGGTTCTACTTGGTATCGCCATCGTCGGACTTTTCCTCAAAAAGCTGTAGAAAGGCTTAAAGAATCAGACTCTCCAAATGACATTAACCCAAAGAATAAATAAACTATAACAATCTGACTTGAATTTTACTAAGTATACTGAGAACCAAATCTTTGCGATCGCAAGCAGTCTGTCAGCTTGGCTGTTCAAAAATTAAACAATATTTTTAAATGCTACCAAAGTATTCATTCATTGTTCCAATTTATAACGAAGAAGAAATTATTCCTGAACTATACCGCCGACTGAGTGCAGTAATGGATCGGATGGATGGTCTTGTCGAATTAATATTGATCAATGATGGTAGCCGCGATCGCTCCCTACAACTACTGCGAGACCTCCATCAAAAAGACCCGCGCATTTGCTACTTGAGCTTTGCTCGTAACTTTGGTCATCAAATTGCAGTTACTGCTGGTCTTAATTTTGTCCGAGGTCAAGTTATCGTCATCCTTGATGCTGACCTACAAGATCCACCAGAACTAATTCCCGACATGGTCGAAAAATGGCGACAGGGCTATCAGGTCGTCTACGCTCAACGCACTCAACGCCTTCAGGAAGGATGGTTTAAGCGTTTTACTGCCTATTCTTTTTATCGCGTCCTTAAGAAGCTGGCAGATGTGGAGATTCCTACTGATACTGGTGATTTTTGTTTAATGGATCGGCAGATCGTAGATGTTCTCAATTCTATGCCTGAACGCACCCGTTATATTCGTGGTCTACGTTCTTGGGTTGGCTTTCAGCAAACAGCAATTAGGTTTGAGCGCGACCCCCGCTTTGCTGGGGAAGTTAAATACACTTTTAGCAAATCCTTAGCCCTTGCCATTAATGGTCTAGTGTCCTTTTCAATAGTGCCACTGCGGTTATCAACGTACTTAGGGTTAATAGCGGCGGCGGCAGCTATCTTCATGGCTTTATTAGTCTTGTATTGGCGTGTTTTTGTCCCCCATTCGCCTTTAACCGGGTTTACGATTATTTTGATGGCAATTTTCTTTCTCGGATCTGTCCAGTTAGTCAGTGTTGGCATCTTAGGTGAATATATTGGGCGCATCTACGAAGAAGTTAAAGCCAGACCCCTCTATACTTTGGCAGAGGTAGGGGGTTTCTATCACAAATCTTCCAACTCAACGAATAATTCTGACAAACTAGATAATTTAGCTTGAGCAAAAAGAAGTCCCACATTCTACCCGTAGGCAGTGTGGGATGAATTTTTCTCTCGTTGCTTAAAACTTGAAGGTAGTGCGGAGCCACACAACTACACTATCAGGATTACTAGCATTAAAGTCAGGTGCAGTAATCCAGATGACACCGGGCGTGATCGCAATATTATCATTGACTTGATATTGATAAAAGCCCTCAATGTGTAAGGAGGTATCTTTGTCTGCTATGCCATTGCCATTACCTAAATTCACATTCGGACTCAGACTAGTTAACTTTGGCTCCATCCCCACAAAAATACCTCCCAAACTACCTTTTTGGAATAAATCAGGAAATGCTAGTCCGGCACCCCAGTCCCAGACATCTGCATCACCGCTCCCCAAGTAACGGTGCGCGGAATAACCAACCCATCCATTTATTGCCAGAGATGGAGTAATCCGATAAAACGCTTCTGCACCATAGGTATTTGCTAAAGTTCCTTTTCCCGCAACGGTGCTGTTTGCTAAGTTACTACCGATAACTGGGCCGAAGTTTGTGCCACTGAGACCTGTCGTATTTGCTGGACTATAAGTATTGGCGTAAGTCAAAGCTAGGCGTAAATTTTTCTTGGGGCTGCTGTATAGTAATTGTCCTAGAGCTACATACCTACCTTCAAATAAGCCATTATTATCTGTCGGATTGTTACCGTTAATCGAGGTGTACTCCAACCCCAATTCCAGCTGTTTACCAAAGTTATGAAGGATGGCGACTCCGGCTCCAGTATCTCCATAGTCATAGACCATATTTCGCCGCGAGTATCGTGAGATCCCATTCGCTGCTGACCCTTCAAAATACGGGTTGATAGTTCCACTCAAGCCTAGTTCAAAGGCTCCATCAGACTGAGCAAAAACGTTAATTGCAGTATCACTACCAAGTAAATAACGATAGCGGACGCCACTGACATAAAGTTGATTGTTGGGGAATGATGGACTGGCATTATCAGAAGTTTTGCCATCACTGGTTCCAAGTAATCCACTTCTTGTTCCCCCTAAAGAGGTAATATTTCCTGCCCCCAAGGTTACTCGCAGTTGATCTGTACCGTTGAAACTGGTGTTTAACTTTAAAGTAACCGCGTCCTGAAATGTGAAGTTGTGAGGTGCGGGTTGCTTGGTGACGACGTTATTGCCTGCCACAACACCTCCAATCACAGTCTCAACTTGACCAACGAGTTTGGTTGTGGTGGAAAACTGCTGTGCTTGAAGAACTGCTGTTCGTGTCTCCAAGGAATCCACTCTTCCTCGCAGTTGGGCTAGTTCTGGCGCAAATTGATTTTGGAGTTTTTGTAATGTTTCTAAATCTTCTTTTCGGAGTAGATCGCTAGTTCCCGCACTCACCAGTTCATTGATTCGAGCCAGGGCTGCATTTAGTCCGGCTGCAAACTCGTAACGAGTCATTGCTCGATTCCCCTGAAAGGTTTGGTTGGGGTAGCCTGCAATCACCCCATACCGTTCCACTAAAGATTGCAAGGCTTGAAATGCCCAATCGGTAGGTTTGATGTCTGATAACTGCGATACAGAAGTTACCTGCTCGATTGCTGGATTGCTGACTGGGCGATCGCTACTCAAAGGAGTAGGTAATCTTTTCGGTACTGGTGAGAGTAATTGGGAAACAGGTGTAACTTGCTCGACTACAGTATTGTTGCGATCGGCATAAAATACAGGCAACTGCCTAGAAGCAGGAACAGCGTTACTATTACTCACAATAGATGCAGGTATATTAGCCTGACTTTTTGCCGGATTCAGAACTAAGATAATTGAGATATCTAGCAAAAAAAGTAAGCAGAATGCAAATCTAGAATCCCAGCGAACAATCGACATGACTCCTCAACCTTAAAAGCGAAAGAACTGACTAGAAATTGAACGGAAAAAGCAGCAGAAATATTTATTACAATACTTCTGCTAAAATTCCAGAGGACATTAATAGCAAGGATTTTAGTGGCTACATATCTGAAATATCAGATTCTCAAACCAACAATACATTAATAGAATCCAGAAAATCCTAGAAATTCTGATTTCTGAACTCATTCAAGAATACTTGAAACATCTTGCTGATGATGTTGTTTTATTGAATACCTTCTTAAAACTATTTTTCTATAGTCAAAGAAAATAATATCAAGCAAATGCTATGTGAGCAAAGATTTCTGAAACATCTTCTGACATACTGTTCTACTGGTTATGGCACACAAAAACAATCATTGGCTACTTCAACGACTAAAAACCGATTTGTATTCTGGTTATTTCTGGACAAACTGATATGACTAGATATCATAATTTGCACTCAAATAACTAGAAATACTATTAAGTATTTATTTAAATACTGTAAACACATCGACTTACGGTATTTTCTGTAAACTTATCTTTGCATAGAGATTTGTAAAATGCAAGTATCGCGACTCTAATGGCAGGGCAAACGCACACGTTTCTTTACAATTTTGGAGATATATTCAGAAAGCAGAGCCAATACCTTTGCTAGATAATCATCATCCCACCCTGACTTGAAAGTACTGAGTGCTGTACATGGATAGCGGGGCGGTTTAGCCCGTGCTGAGTAAAAATCCCAGTCCCTAGAACATTTTCATGCTTGGTAGTGAAACTCGTTTCATTGGGACTGCCTTGAGTCGCTTGGCATGGATGCCGCCTTTTGCAGTATTCTCTTGAGACAACAGGTTGACAGCTAGATTTTTGCCACCAGTTAGAAATTAAATGTACTACGTATAGCACCTACCCAAATTGGATCATTGCCAGCATCTCCTTGGGGGTTGAGAATTACAAACAAAGTTGGGGTAACACTAATGTTGTCATTTACCCGATAAGTATAAAAACCTTCTAAATGTAAGGAAGTATCTTTATTGACGCGAGCTGTGACGTCATTGCTAGTAACTTTAGGCGGTATACCAAAGACTAACCCACCTAGATTTGCTTTTTTAAATAAGTCTGGAAAAGCCAAGGTAAGGGCACCATTAATTATGGTTGCATCGTTATTAGTACCTTCTTGATGGGCAAGGGTATAACCAAACCAACCACCTACATTAACTACACCACTGGCTTTCCAACCCCTAGCTATCTAATTGGTATTTCAGGGCTTGAGACTCAAGCACAGAGAGAAGTTCGGTATGTTGATTGACTAAACCTTGTATTGCGGTAAT
>NZ_JBALDZ010000042.1:0-12725 GCF_036917155.1 Nostoc sp.
CATGGATTAACTTCTGCCTTTAATTGCTGTAACCCCTTCACCCATTCTATTTTGCCTGATTTCAGCAACTAATTACCCCTGTGAACGGTTACAAAAGATGATATTGAAGCAATTAAAAGGGATAAGACGAATATTGTTGAAATTTTCGACAGAAAGGCTAGGCGCGTCTTTGCCAAGAAAGAACTCGATGTCTCTGACGAAGAGTTAAATGAAATTGAACAGGAAGAAGATTTGATGGCTGAAGCAATTGAAGATGAAATAGATGATAACAGTTGAGACATCTCTTTAGTGATACTGGTATTGCTATATGTAAAAATGCGGGATACATACAGCGCTTCCGGCTATTATGCAATACAGTTTTCCTCTTGCCCCTCTCCTATCATAGCTTTCAGCTATGAGGATGTACCTGATAGCTGCCGGAAGTGCTGTAATACATAGATTTTATTAATACCCTGTTTCTGCACGAGTGTCGAACACTTACCAGTAGCAAACTCATTGGATTTGAGCCATCAATGTCTATATTTAATTACAGATGCCTTAGAGGAAATTTATATGTTTGGACTGGGATGGCCAGAAATAGCTGTAATTAGCATAGTCGCTATTCTAATTTTCGGCCCAAAAAAAATTCCCGAACTGGGAACCGCACTGGGGAAAACCCTACGAGGTTTTAAGGAGGAGATGAAAACTCCCAGCGAGGAAACCAATCAGGAAGAAGAAAAACAATAATAAAAGTAGTCAGGAGGAGTCAGCGTACTGACTCCTTCTGACTACAGCAAGGTATTAACAACAGAAGAAGGTGCGATCCCATTTTGGGAATCGATGACAGTTGTGCCAGCATTTTGTTGGTGTGTCTCTTCTTTCGCTAGACCACGCAGCTTAATTAATTTAATCGCCCGAGTAACGCTTTCTGGCAAAATTACCACCAGACTGTTATCAGGAGCCATGTCTAAGCCTTTATTTATCGCTTGGGTTTCATCCAAAATTGATTCATAGCGGCTATCAGGCTTAACTTCGATGATGCCTTGAATAATCAACTGGGCGGCTGATCCCCGTACTCTTCCCCGTGTATCATCGTCTTCTTTGATGATGATGTAATCAAAAATTTGTGCTGCTAGTTTACCCAAAGTAACAAAATCTTCGTCGCGGCGATCGCCTGGCCCACCAATTACGCCAATCCGTTGTCCTGTAGTCCAGTTCCGCACAAAGGAACCGACAGCTTCGTAACTGGCTGCGTTGTGGGCATAGTCTACCAAAGCGTGGTAATTGCCTAAATTAAATAGATTCATCCGTCCTGGTGTTTGGCTAACTGAAGCCCGGAAGGTCTTCAAACCAGCACGAATCTGCTCAATAGTGACGTTTTGCACGAATGCTGCCAAACTTGCAGCTAAAGCATTAGCAATCATAAACGGCGCACGTCCGCCCATTGTTAAAGGTATATTTTCTGCTCTTTCTATTCGGTGTGTCCAATCACCTTTAACAATTGACAAATAGCCATTTTCATACACTGCCGCTACTCCGCCCTTTTGGATGTGCTTCCGCACTAGCTCCGAGTCGGGGTTCATGGTGAAGTAAGCAATATTAGCCTTAGTTTTTTCTGACATGGCGGCGACGCGGCGATCGTCGGCGTTGAGTACCGCATAGCCATCCGGGAATACGGCTTCCGCTACTACACTCTTGAGGTTAGCTAACTGCTCAATGGTATCTATATCGCCTATTCCTAAGTGGTCTGAGGCTACATTTAATACAACACCCACATTTGCGGCTTCAAAGCCTAATCCAGAGCGGAGAATGCCGCCGCGAGCCGTTTCCAGTACCGCTACTTCTACTGTGGGATCTTGGAGGATGACATGGGCACTTTGGGGGCCGGTGTTATCACCTGCTTCTACTAAGTAATCACCGATATATGTTCCATCGGTAGTAGTATAACCTACTACTTTACCAGTCTGTTTATAAATATGTGCTAGTAGGCGGGTAGTGGTGGTTTTGCCATTAGTACCCGTGACGCTGAGGATGGGAATTTGGCTAGATTGCTCGTTAGGAAACAACATATCCATCACTGCGCCGGCGACATTGCGGGGAATGCCAACACTTGGGGCAACGTGCATTCTGAAGCCGGGAGCGGCATTAACTTCGACAATCACGCCATCTACTTCCCGCAGCGGACGGCTAATATCCGAGGTGACGATATCGAGTCCAGCGATATCTAAACCGATAATCTTGACTACCCGTTGTGCTAACCAAAGATTTTCGGGGTGAATTTCATCGGTGCGGTCTACAGCACTACCACCTGTACTTAAGTTGGCTGTTGCTCTGAGATAACAAATAGTACCCTTGGGTGGCACGCTGTTTAGGGTGTAACCTTGCCTTTCTAGCAATTGGTAGCTAGTGCGGTCTAGTTCAATCTTGGTGAGGACGTTATCGTGTCCTTCGCCGCGATTTGGGTCAAGGTTGGTTTCTTCGATGAGTTCGGCGATGGTGGATCTGCCGTTGCCAATGACATGAGCCGGAACGCGCTCGGCGACTGCGACGACTTTGCCATTTACCACTAATACCCTGTGGTCACGCCCAACATAATATCTTTCGACAATAATTGACCGAGAAACCTGTCTGGCAGCTTCATATCCAGCTTCAGCTTCTTCCCAAGTTCTGATATCAATGGTGATCCCACGTCCATGATTGCCATCTAGGGGCTTGATGACGATGGGATAGCCACCCACGAATTCAATGGCTTGTTCTAAGTCGTCTAAAAAGTTGATTACTGTACCTCTGGGTACTGGCGCACCAGCGGCAGCGAGGATGCGTTTAGTGGCTTCTTTATCGCAAGCTAGTTCTACACCCAGAATGCTGGTGTTATCAGTCATTGTGGCCTGCATTCGCTTTTGGTTCACGCCATAGCCTAGCTGAATCAAAAAGCGCGCTTCCAGGGACATCCAGGGGATACCTCTTTTTTCTGCTTCTTTGACGATCGCTTCTGTGGAGGGGCCTAAGGAAGCATCACGGGTGAAGTCTTTCAGGTCTTGGATATCTTGCTCTAGTTCTGCCTTAGGATAACGGCCTCGATCAACGATACTCTGGCATAGCCGTACTGCGGCTCGTCCAGCGTAGCGTCCCGCTTCCTCATTCAGGTACTCGATTACTACTTGATAAATTCCGGGTGTGGCTGTTTCGCGGGTGCGACCAAAGCCGACATGCATACCTGCTAATTCTTGGAGTTCTAGGGCTACGTGTTCCACGATATGACCTATCATAGTGCCTTCTTTGACTCGCATCAAAAAACCACCACGACAGCCAGGCGAACAATAATGACCCTCCAGACTCGGCAGCGCCTCAACTAATCCTTCATAAAAGCCAGGGATTTCATTCGAGGGCGTCTCGCCAAGGGTTTCTAAATCGAGGCGCATGACGATCAGTTTGTGGCGTCGAATGCTCCAATAGTTTGGGCCGCGTAAGGTCTGGATCTTGAGGATTCTCATGGGAATAGGTAGATGGAGATTCGGAACCAAAATTCTAGTTTCTTACTGGAATTGACCGCTAAACTGTTCATGAAAAACAGTTTTTTCTTTTTACATGGTATTCTTATCATTTTTTTACGGTAAGAAATAATCAAGGTGCGGCCAACCAATTTTGGATTGTAAAGATACTACTAGGGTACTTAACTCTCTGAATTTTAGATTGACGATAGCGTAGCTAAACCGGTTCATTGAGGGTTTTTTAGATTGGTTTTGTCTACTTTCGGGCAGTATGTACCGAAAAGTTCTTTTAATCTAAAATCCAAAATCCAAAATCTAAAATTTGCGGTCAACTCAGTGTAACCTCAGATACTTTATCCCGTCAGCTGGAGATTCGATGTACAGCAGGCAATACAGTCCGCTGGTACAAGTGGAAGCGATCGCCGTAGCTGAGGATATGAAGACGTAAATTATGCACGGTTAAGGGTTCATTAGCGCCGACGTGGGGTTCGTTGGTGTGGGTTAGCTCAGTGGGATCAACAATAGTGACACTGCCTTTACCCATAACTTGTAACCAACCATCACGTTCAAACACAGCACAAGTATCTTCGTCAATGCCAATACCTAAGCGATCGGGATGAGCTGCGATCGCGCTAATCAGTCGCCCCATCCGATTACGGTTGTGAAAGTGTTGGTCAACAATTACTTCAGGAATAAATCCCAAACCAGTTGCCATATCCACTAAGGAACGATTTGGCGTTTCTCCACTACCGCCGCCAGCAATCATATGATGCCCCATCACTGCCGCTCCTGCACTGGTGCCTGCTAAGGTCAGTTGCCCCGCCCTCACCCGCTGACGAATAATTTCCATTGCTGGCGTATCTGCCAATACGCCACAAAGACGCAGCTGGTCTCCTCCTGTCAAAAATACCCCACTACAGGCTTCTAAGGATGCTTTGATCTGGGAGGCTTCACACTGTTCTCGTTCACGGATGTCTAAAATCTCTACCTTCTGGGCACCCATTTCTTCAAAAATGCGAATATACCGACCACCGATGATGGCAGGTTCGCGAGAGGCAGATGGAATAATTGTAATATAAGCCTTACTAGCACCGGCGCGTCCAAAAAAAGTTCGTAGGATTTCGCGCCCATGAACTTTATCTTCTGCACCTCCGATAACCAGAACGGCGGTTTTAGTTGCTTGGGGTGTCCTCATTTCTAGCGATTTAGCTTGTAATTGCGGCATTTTGTTTCTCCTGTCAACAACTTCAGGTGAATTTAACAAGGTTCAGAAGCAGCCATGATTTTTGCGCTTTGCTTCTTTGAGAGGACACTTTTTGGAAGTTTGGAACTGGGTTAGCCACTCTCCAAATTCTCGCCTAACGCACACGAAATCTCAGTTTAAACGTGTTTGTTCCCATTCCTCAAAGCCAGTGCCTTGTTTTTCACCTGTCCACTTGCAGCAGGGCAAAATAGTCTTTGGAGGCTAGATTCCCCCTTTTGTATTGGGGACAAGCATTTAAGACTACGCTTTTTTCTGAGGCCGGCTTGATGCATCCTGGAAGTTGTTAACTTGATATGATTATTAATTTAAATGTAGTTGTGAGAACATTTAAACATAAATTAAGTAATTAGAAAAACTTTTGATCCCATCTAAAATCCAAGAGGTCTGGTAGTTTTAGATACTATTGATAAAGTTTAACTGGAGTTTAACCCGACCTTGGCTTGCTGGTGTTTGCTAGACATTCAAATTTAAGATTAGTGTCCTCGAATACGAATAACTGTGCGCTTTGATATAGTTACGCTTTTTCCTGACTGTTTTAACTCTGTTCTCAATTCTGGGCTGCTAGGTAAAGCCTTAGCCAAACAGATTGCCGAAGTGCATCTGGTTAATCCACGGGACTTTACCACTGACAAGCACCGAAAAGTAGATGATGAACCCTACGGCGGCGGTGTTGGGATGCTAATGAAGCCAGAACCTCTTTTTAATGCTGTGGAGTCGCTGCCGATTCTACCCCGAAGAGAAGTAATTTTGATGAGTCCACAAGGTGAAACAATTAATCAACCTCTTTTGAAAGAATTGGTGACAAATTATGACCAGTTAGTAGTAATTTGCGGGCATTACGAAGGAGTGGATGAGAGGGTGCTACATTTGGTAACTCGTGAGGTATCTTTAGGCGATTTTATTCTGACTGGTGGAGAAATTCCAGCAATGGCTTTGATTAATGGCGTAGTGCGACTAATACCCGGAACTGTAGCCAAAACGGAGTCTCTCACAGCAGAAAGTTTTGAAGAAGGGTTATTGGACTATCCTCAATATACTCGTCCTGCCAATTTTCGTGGCTTGAAAGTGCCTGATGTCTTACTCAGTGGGAATCACGCAGCGATCGCCCGATGGCGTTACGAACAACAAATTCAAAGAACCCGCGATCGCCGCCCCGATCTCCTGGAAAAATGGGAGCAGGGGGAGTAGGGGAAGTAGGGGGAGCAGGGGGAGTAGGGGAAGTAGGGGGAGCAGGGGAAGTAGGGGGAGCAGGGGGAGCAGGGGGAGTAGGGGAAGTAGGGGGAGCAGGGGGAGCAGGGGGAGCAGGGGGAGCAGGGGGAGCAGGGGGAGCAGGGGGAGCAGGGGGAGCAGGGGGAGCAGGGGGAGCAGGGGGAGAATAATAATTTCTAACTCTTGACTAATGACCAATGACTAATGACTAATGACTAATGACTAATGACTAAAATTCGTATTGGTAACGGCTACGATATTCATCAACTGGTGAGCGATCGCGCTTTGATTTTAGGTGGAATTCAAATTCCCCATGAATTGGGTTTGTTGGGGCACAGTGACGCTGACGTACTGACCCATGCGATTATGGATGCCATGCTTGGGGCATTATCTTTGGGGGATATTGGTCATTATTTTCCGCCTAGCGATCCCCAATGGGCAGGGGCAGATAGTTTAGTACTATTAACTCAAGTACATCAACTGATTCGCGATCAAGGTTGGCAGGTGGGAAATATTGACTCAGTGGTAGTAGCAGAACGTCCAAAATTAAAACCGCATATTCACAACATGCGCGATAAACTAGCAACGGTTTTAGAATTAGAGCCAAATCAAATTGGCATCAAAGCTACCACCAACGAAAAATTAGGCCCCGTCGGACGCGAAGAAGG
The DNA here is from genome assembly GCF_036917155.1 of Nostoc sp. Lineage (GTDB taxonomy): Bacteria > Cyanobacteriota > Cyanobacteriia > Cyanobacteriales > Nostocaceae > Nostoc. Next base: position 6,612 of record NZ_JBALDZ010000042.1, read on the forward strand.
TATATGTGCTTATGCTGTCGTCTTACTAGTTGCTTCAGAGTAACTTTTGTTTACTGCTATTAAAAGGTGGAATTACTCAACCTTAGGTACTATTGGCAGTGATACTTTACGTAGAAACAAACTTTTTAATAAGTATTGCTAAAGGACAGGATGAACTAGCAGAAAATTTTCTGGAAAATACACCTACCTCAATATCCTTAGCAATACCCAGCATTTGTTATCTAGAATCTTTGGCGACTTTAGAGCAAGAAGACAAATATAACCAGGATTTTATTAGGCAATTGGACATTCAAGTTAATTGGTTCTTCAGTACCTTTTATGCTAAAGTTCCAGTTAAAAATCTCAGAAGTCTTGCTATACAAGGGAATTATGCTTATTTTCTGACATTATTTTTTAATATTGCCTCTTTCCTCTGTTCCCTGTTCCCTCTTACAGACTGTTAATTTGGCATAAGCAAGTACTGAAGAACCAATTAATTACACTACTCGCGTATTGAAAGTATGAAATTTTTTAGCAAAATATTTCTGACCATAAAAAGTTTTTGGTTGCCAATAATTCTAACTTCAGCAACAGCACTTATACTTACCGCCTGCAATCCAGCTAACTTCAAAAGTGCAGCCGCTCAAGTACCGCAATTGGTAAGTAGCATTCTCAGCGATCCCAAAACCTTTAACTACCCTCTTAGCCAAGAGTCACCAAATATTTTTGGTTTGACTTATGCAGGGTTAACCAATCAAAACCCCATAACTGGCAAAATAGAGCCAGACTTAGCACAATCATGGGAAATTTCCGATGATAAATTAAAGATTGTGTTTACTATGCGTGACAATCTAAAATGGTCTGATGGGGAACCATTGACAGTAGATGATGTGCTATTTTCTTACAATGATATCTATCTCAACAAAGCGATTCCTACCGACGTGAGAGACACGCTAAAGATTGGCGAAAAAGGTAAGTTGCCCACTGTAAGAAAAGTCGATAATCGGCGAGTTGAGTTTACTGTTCCAGAACCATTTGCCCCTTTTCTGAGTAGCGCTACAGCAAATGCAATTTTGCCTGCCCATGCCCTCCAAAAATCGATAACAACAAAAGATAATGAGGGGAAACCACAGTTTCTAACAAAGTGGGGCGTGGATACTCCACCAGATCAATTGATCGTTAACGGGCCTTATAAACTAGAACGTTACGATACCAGTCAACGTATAGTGTTTCGGCGCAACCCTTACTACTGGCGTAAGGATGCTCAAGGTAATCCTCAGCCTTATATTGAACGCATAGTTTGGCAAATTGTAGAATCAACAGATACCTCCTTACTACAATTTCGTTCTGGTGGGTTAGATAATATAGGAGTATCGCCAGAATATTTTTCCTTGCTAAAAGTGCAAGAAAAGCAAGGTAATTTTAAAATCTATAATGGCGGGCCAAACTCTAGTGTAACCTTTATGTTCTTCAATTTAAATAAAGGTAAAAGAGAAGGCAAGCCATTAGTAGATCCAGTCAAATCACGTTGGTTTAATACTGTAGAATTTCGGCAAGCAGTAGCTTATGCAATTGACCGCCAGACGATGATTAACAACACTTTTCGCGGCTTAGGTTTACTACAAAATTCACCACTTGCTGTGCAAAGTCCCTATTATATTTCGCCTAAAGAAGGACTGAAAGTCTACGATTACAATCCAGAAAAAGCGAAGCAACTGTTAAAGAAAGTAGGATTTAAATATAATGAACAAGGTCAGCTAATAGATGCTCAAGGCAACCGTGTTCGCTTCACCTTACTAACAAATGCTGGGAATAAAATTCGTGAAGCAATGGGTTCGCAAATAAAACAAGACTTGAGCAAAATTGGTATGCAAGTAGATTTCACACCCCTAGCATGGAATACTTACACAGATAAGATTTCTAACACCCTAGAATATGATGCTGGATTGATTGGATTTGGTGCTGGATTAGAACCAAATGATAGTGCTAATCTTTGGTCTCCTCAAGGTGGATCTCACCTATTTAATCAGAAACCCCAAGCAGGCCAAAAGCCAATTGAAGGTTGGGAAGTGGCTCCTTGGGAAGCACAAATTGGTGAACTTTATATTAAAGGAGCAAGGGAGTTAGATGACGCTAAACGGAAAGAAATTTATGCCCAAACGCAGCAGCTATCTCAGGAATATTTACCGTTTGTTCACTTAGTTAATGTCTATTCTCTGTCAGCTGTACGTAATCGTTTTGAAGGTATCAGATTCTCCGCCCTTGGTGGTGCATTCTGGAACATTCATGAAATTAAAGTAATTGATTAGTTATGGGGCATGGGGCATTGGGCATTGGAGGACTAATGAACTACCCACAGTTGGCTCCGCCTGAACTGTGGGTTTCTACTTCCCGCAGTTCGTTACTAGCTGAGACTTCCGTGGATTTTTGACGCTTCTTTTGCCCTAGTTGCCGCATACTTCCAGCAAGATTCCGCTTACTGGTGGATTATGAGTACATTGAAGGTGGGGACTTCCGCGACTTGTTAACAATTCAAAATTCAAAATTCAAAATGACGCTCGTGACGCTCGATAGCGCCGGCGGCAAGCGACGTAGGAGCAGGAGCGTCTGACTCGCTCTAAGCAAGCGTACTCCTACGGAGAAGCAAGCTACGCGTAGCGTGTCGCAGACATCTTAAACCCTTTAATTTACGATAAATGACAAAGAAGAAGGCACAAAGGGCTAATTACTAATGGCCGATGAAAAAACTTTGCGATCGCTCCTCGAAGCAGTCGCCAATGGTAAAGTTACCCCAGATATGGCATTAGACTCACTCAAAGACTTGACTTATGAATCTGTGGGTGAGTTTGCTAAAATTGACCACCATCGCCAGCTAAGAACTGGTTTCCCTGAGGTGATTTGGGGCCCTGGTAAAACTCCCGAACAAATTGCTCAAATTATGGAGGTGATGCGTCTCCGTAATCCGGTAGTGATGGCAACGCGCATTGAACCAGCAGTTTATGCCGCACTGCAATCAAAAGTTAGTGGTTTGCGATATTACCAATCGGCGCGAATTTGTGCGATCGCTCCCCCTACCATCGAACCACAATTCTGGGGAGAAATTGGGATTCTTTCTGCTGGTACCGCTGATTTACCCGTTGCTGAAGAAGCCGCTGTCACATCTGAACTTTCGGGTTTCCGCGTCCAGCGCCTCTGGGATGTTGGCGTTGCGGGGATTCACCGTTTGCTAAGTAACCGCCACTTGATTGAGTCAGCATCAGTCTTAATTGTCGTGGCGGGGATGGAAGGCGCTTTACCCAGCGTTGTCGCTGGTTTAGCGAGTTGTCCTGTGATTGCTGTACCCACCAGCATCGGCTATGGCGCAAGTTTTGGCGGTTTAGCACCTTTATTGACAATGCTCAACTCTTGTGCTGCGGGGGTAGGCGTAGTAAATATCGATAATGGTTTTGGTGCAGCAGTGTTGGCGGGGCAGATTTTGCGAACTGCCGAGAAATTGCGGTTGGCATCGGCTACATCTTGAGTTAAGACATTAAAGTCATATCCAGTATTTCAGTATACTATCAGTATTTAATGTAAAAAATAGACTGATGCTGAAATTTGCCACCCTTTACTTCTTAAGCATCAAATATGAGCCACAACAGCGATTTGATATCTCAGTTATTTTGGTATTTGCCTGTAAATTTGACAGCACTAGCACAAACAATCACTGATCCAAACGTTTTGGGTCAGATTGAAAAAGCTTGGAACCACTTTATACAAACAGGTCAAGTGTGGGCATTGTTGATTGGTTTATTCATTGGCTATATCATTCGGAATCTAACTAGCTACGGTTAACTTTAAAAGTTAGGAGTTGAGAGTGAGGAGTGAGAAGTTAGAAGTCAAAAACTCATAACTCCTCACTCTTAACTCTTAACTCTCCCCCACTCCCCTGATAATATTTATGACCACAAAAGAAACTTGGAGTCAGCGGTTTGAATCAGCATTGCATCCAGCGATCGCTCGTTTTAATGCCAGTATAGGTTTTGATATTGAATTAATCGAATATGACCTGACTGGTTCTCAAGCCCATGCCCAAATGCTCGCTCACACGGGCATTATCTCCCCAGAAGAAGGAGAGCAACTGGTTGCCGGTTTAGAACAAATTCGCCAAGAGTACCGCCAGGGGAAATTTCAGCCTGGTGTCGATGCTGAAGACATACATTTTGCAGTTGAACACCGACTGACAGAAATTGTCGGCGATGTGGGTAAAAAACTGCATACGGCGCGATCGCGTAATGACCAAGTAGGTACTGACACTAGACTCTACCTCCGCGACCAAATCCAACAAATCCAAAGCGAATTGCGAGAATTTCAAGGTGTTTTACTAGATATAGCCGAAAAGCACGTTGAAACCCTGATTCCTGGGTATACTCATTTACAACGCGCCCAACCTGTGAGTTTAGCTCATCACCTCTTGGCATACTTTCAAATGGCTCAACGCGACTGGGAACGTCTGAGTGACGTTTCTCGCCGTGTGAATATTTCACCCTTGGGGTGCGGTGCTTTAGCGGGAACTACTTTCCCCATCGATCGCCACTACACAGCCAAACTCTTGAATTTTGACAATATTTATGCAAACAGCCTCGATGGAGTGAGCGATCGCGATTTTGCGATCGAATTCTTGTGTGCTGCTAGTTTGATTATGGTTCACCTCAGCCGCCTTGCAGAAGAAGTCATTCTTTGGTCATCTGAAGAATTTCGCTTTGTCACCCTCAAAGATAGCTGTGCCACAGGTTCCAGTATTATGCCCCAAAAGAAAAACCCCGATGTTCCAGAATTGGTACGAGGGAAAACGGGGCGTGTATTCGGTCATCTCCAGGCGATGTTAGTGATTATGAAGGGGCTACCCTTGGCATATAACAAAGACCTACAAGAAGATAAAGAAGGTTTATTTGATAGCGTTAAGACAGTCAAAGCCTCTCTAGAAGCAATGACGATTTTGCTCAGAGAAGGTTTGGAATTTCGTACCGAGCGGTTAGCATCATCTGTGGCGGAAGATTTTTCTAATGCTACCGATGTAGCAGATTATCTGGCAGCACGGGGCGTTCCTTTCCGGGAAGCATATAACCTCGTGGGTAAGGTGGTAAAAACTAGTATTGCCGCAGGCAAACTCCTCAAAGATTTGACATTGGAAGAGTGGCAACAACTACATCCGGCATTTGCAGCAGATATTTATGAGGCGATATCCCCCCGTCAGGTTGTGGCAGCCCGCAATAGTTACGGTGGCACTGGCTTTGTACAGGTAAGCAAAGCACTTATAGCCGCCCGCGCTCAAATTGAGCAATAGAGAGAGGGAGTAGGGAGTAGGGAGTAGGGGAAGCAGAGAAAAAAACTATTGATTATTGCCCAATGCCCAATGCCCAATAATAAATAAGGGCGTACAAATAAATGTACGCCCTAAAAATTAAATAACCCAAACAATAAGGATTTAGGCAGGCAGCTTATTCAGTGTCAGCTGCTGCTGCGCCTTCTTCTTCCTCACTCTTTGGTGGTCTTTGTTGGAACCTTCTCTGCATTCTTCCTGTCGTAGTTCGTTTACGAAACTTTCTGGCATACGCCTGGTTACGTAGCGCCTTTTCTTTTTTCGGGTTACGGCGCTTGGCCATGTTCACCTCATTAATAAACAACAAAAAAGTAGCAACTAGGCATCACGTAGGCAATATTAGCTACCAATGTTATTGATATACTTGTAGCCTAGTGCAGCAATAAATACGCTTTAAACAGTGTACTAGTCTACCGCATACAACCTTGTTCTGTCAATAACAATTCTAAATTATCCCTGCCAGGTAGACAAAAAATACCTTTTCTTAGATTCTAATCTGTGAAATAGATTGTAAATTAGCTAACTATTTATTGTTATTGAGCCGATACCCAATCTTATCAGGAAAGAATTCAGATTATTTTTTGAATATGTGCTGAAAAACTATTAGTAATAGCTAGTTTCAGCAGCACGAATGCTAACGATAAACTGAAAATTTTCCTAATTTAAAAAATATTATGTATATATAGGACTCCTATTTGATTTTTGAAAAAGAGTACGAGATAATACGGTTGAGTGTAAAAGTGTAAAAGCAGACTATGATAAACCAGCATCTA
>NZ_JBALDZ010000043.1:0-34527 GCF_036917155.1 Nostoc sp.
AGTTTGGAGTTTGGAGTTTGGAGTTTGGAGTTTGGAGTTTGGAGTTTGGAGTTTGGAGTTTGGAGTTTGGAGTTAGGAGTTTGGAGTTTGGAGTTAGGAGTTAGGAGTTTGGAGTTTGGAGTTTTGTTTATCCCCCTCATCTCCCTCATCTCCCTCATCTCCCCAGTCCCCAATCCCCAGTCCCCAATCCCCAATCCCCAATCCCCAGTCCCCAATCCCCAATCTCCAATCCCCAGTCCCCAATCCCCAATCCCCAATCCCCAATCCCCACTCCCCAATCCCCAGTCCCCAATCCCCAATCCCCAGTCCCCACTCCCCACTCCCCACTCCCCACTCCCCAATCCCCAATCCCCAGTCCCCAATCCCCAGTCCCCAGTCCCCAGTCCCCGATCCCCACTCATGTCCCTAGCTTCCTTCCTCGCGCGTCGTTCGTTCCACTATGGCTGGATTGTTGCAGGTTTAACATTCTTAGCCTTGCTGGTAGCAGCCGGAATTCGCTCTGCTCCTGGAGTTTTTATAGTGCCTCTTGAACAGGAGTTCGGCTGGAGTAGAGCAACTATATCTTTGGCAATCTCCATTAACTTGGTACTCTACGGATTAATTGGCCCTTTTGCTGCCACCGTTATGGAGCGGATCGGCATTCGGCGGATGATGGTGTTTTCGCTTGCTGTCATTGCCCTTGGTGTCGGTTTAACCACTTTGATGTCAGCGTCTTGGCAGCTAGTCTTGCTGTGGGGTGTAGTAGTCGGTTCTGGTAGCGGAGTTATCGCCCTGGTTTTGGGTGCTATTGTTGTCAATCGCTGGTTTTTGGAAAAGCGGGGTCTAGTTCTGGGCATCTTAACCGCCAGTACAGCTACGGGGCAACTGGTGTTTTTACCCATGCTGGCTTCAGTCGCCGATCGCTTTGGGTGGCGAATTGCGGCTCTAGGTCTTAGTGGTGCAGCACTTTTAATTATTCCAGCGATCGCAGCCTTGATGCGCGATCGCCCGGCGGATGTTGGTTTGCGACCCTTTGGCGACAACAGCGAAACGGTAGAAGTGTTACAGCCCAAAGTCAATTCTATCGCCTCCACCCTTAACGTCCTCTGGCTGGGAATGCGTAATCGCGACTTCTGGCTGTTATTTGGTAGCTTTTTTATCTGTGGTGCTAGCACAAATGGGTTAATTGGTACTCATCTGATTCCTGCTTGTATTGACCACGGTATTCCGGAAGTCAAGGCGGCGGGGCTTTTGGCAATTATGGGATTATTCGATTTTTTCGGAACTACTATGTCCGGTTGGCTATCTGACCGCTGGAACAATCGCTACTTACTGTGCTGGTACTACGGACTGCGGGGTTTGTCTTTGATTTTCTTGCCCTTCAGTTTCAACTTTTCCTTCTATGGGCTTTCCATTTTCGCCGTCTTCTACGGACTTGATTGGATTGCTACCGTACCACCAACAGTCCGTCTGGTTGCCAACGTCTTCGGTAAAGAAAATGTCGGCGTGATGTTCGGTTGGATTGTCGCCGGACACCAGCTTGGTGCAGCCACAGCAGCATTCGGAGCCGGAGTCTTGAGAACTTGGACGGGTAGTTATTTACAAGCGTTTATTTTATCAGGCGTTCTCTGTCTGATTGCCGCAGTTTGTGTACTGCAAATTGGTCAAAGTCCCAATAAGGGCAATTCACAGCTATCTTCAGTCATGGAGAATTAAATTTATGACAACAACAGCTTTAATTGTCGGTGCAGGTAATGGACTAAGCGCTTCTTTAGCTCGCCTATTTGCCAAAGAAGGATTTACCGTAGCTTTAGCAGCTCGCCAAATTGAAAAACTCACTCAATTGAGCAGTGAAATTGGCGCAGTTAGTTTCGCTGCTGATGCCTCAAAGCCAGATGAAGTAGAACAGTTATTTATTGATATCGATCAAAAAGTCGGTTCCCCGAATGTTGTTATTTACAATCCCAGTTTTCGGGTGCGGGGGCCTCTGGTTGATCTAGACCCTGGTGAGGTGGCAAAAACCCTAGATGTTACTGCTTATGGTGGCTTTCTTGTAGCCCAAGCTGCTACCAAAAGGTTTTTGCAACTTGGCGGCGGTGCTATATTTTTTACTGGAGCCTCAGCCAGTGTAAAGGGTTATCCGCTGTCTGCTCCCTTTGCAATGGGTAAATTTGCACTGCGCGGTTTGGCTCAGAGTATTGCTAGAGAATTAGCACCAAAGAATATCCATGTAGCGCATTTCGTGATTGATGGTGGAATCCGTTCAGCAGTTCGCCAAGATCCAGTAGATAATCCTGATAGTACTCTTGACCCGGATGCGATCGCTCAAACTTATCTCAGCATTCTCCGCCAACCCCGCAGTGCTTGGACTTATGAAGTAGAACTACGTCCGTGGGTAGAGAACTTCTAACCTAGACAATTGTTACAAGAATAGTTTTGTAGGTATGAAAATTGATTTTGGTGCAACTGCTACTGATTATGCAAAACACCGCGCTGGCTTTCCCAGTTCATTATTTAATAAACTGTCTGAATATGGTATAGGTTTACCAGGGCAGAATATTGTTGACCTTGGTACAGGAACAGGAACACTAGCGCGGGGCTTTGCTGATAGAGGTGCTTATGTAATCGGCATCGACCCATCAGTGTCACTTTTAGAACAAGCCAGACAGTTAACCGAATCTGCCCAAATCCAAGTAGATTATCGAGTTGCAACTGCTGAGAATACCGAGTTACCAGATGCTAGTGCTGATGTAGTCACTGCTGGACAGTGTTGGCATTGGTTTGATCGTCCGCGTGCCGTCCAGGAAATTACTCGCATATTGAGAAGAAATGGCTCGATCGCGATCGCTCATTTTGATTGGATACCTTTAAAAGGTAATGTAGTTGAAGCCACAGAACAATTGATCGAGGCTCATAATCCCGCCTGGAATCTGGGCGGCGGTAATGGCTTGTATCCTTTGTGGTTACAAGATATTGGCGAAGGAGGATTTAGAGAAATCCGCACATTTTCTTACGATGTATTTGTACCTTATACACAGGTCGCTTGGCGGGGACGAATTCGTGCTAGTGCTGGTGTGGGAGCCAGCTTGACACCAGAAAAGGTAGAAGTATTTGACCAGGAATTGGCGACGTTACTCGAAGCAAGATATCCTACACCGATTCTTGAAGTTCATCATAGAGTTTGGGCTGCGATCGCTAAATCACCGCTATAAAAAAGTATAATGGTCACTGCCATTGCAGTCCCCAACAAGTGACAAATTTAGCGCTCCAGTCCAACCATCTTTACAACTCAGCTAATAATCTCAGTTTTGTAGTGGCGTGGCAAGCAAAAAAATTGTGCATTAGAGGTAGGTTGGGTGGAGCGGAGCGCAACCCAACATATATCAGGATGTTGGCTTTGGCAAAGCCTCCACCCAACCTACAATTTTTTGGAACATTTTAGCCTTGCCACGCGTTGCGATTTCCATGAAATAGTCGTCAGTTCAAAAATGACTCATGCACTTTTGGACTACCAAGCAATAAAATTGTTCTATCAAGACGAGCTACAGGGGCATGATGAATTGAAGCTCTATGTTTCATCTAGAGAAAGCCATGACTAGCGACACATAGCCAGTCGCTAGTCGTGGCTGATAATACAAAGCTACCATTTCAAATGACGCAAGAGCTTGGAGTACAATTCTTTTGACTTTTGACTTTTGACTTCCGCCTTGTGGTACTAGTCCAACACGACGTAAATAAACCACCCATTTAAAATAGCCAGAAAGCTTACAAAATAAGTATTCTTTCTTTTTACTTTTGCCTTCTTGTACTAGTCGCCCTTGATAGGTTTCATTCTAGCGATCGCTTGTAGTAACATTTTTGGCAGCCAAAAAAGATAACAATATACTTGTTTTGCCTGACTATAAAGTGAAAATAACTTTCCTTCACTCAATAAAGTATATGGTCGAACTGCTCTGAGAATTTCTGCAAATTTATCTTCCGCCGCAGTTTCAACTGAACCACTTACACAATAACCTTGTAAATGTGGAGGTAAGCGCCAGTTAATTTTAGGATCTGGCTGATGTGTTACAGGCTCAACATTTCCCCGCCATGCAACTCCCATAATTTGCATAGTTTGATAGACCATTGTATTCCATCCTTTATCTTTGAAGTAGTCCAAGCCTTGGCCTACGTCGGGAGAAGCCAAATCATGAAATAAAATTAAAGCATCTGCTTCTGCAAATTGTTCGCAAATAATTGCATCATTGAGCGGAGCCGGTGCTTCGTGATTACCATCTATAAATATCAATGACCATTTCCGTTGAAATTTATTTGCGATCTCTTCTACTTTTTGAGGGCTATATCCTGGTATTAGATTCACAGATTCTTTCACACCTGCCAACTTTAGTGACTCTGTGACACTTTCATTAAATAATTGTTGGGATAGCATCGGATCGATTACATCTAGCTCTACTCCTCCCAGAGCCAAATGACAAGCTGACCAGCCCATCCAGCAACCTATTTCTAAAGCTTTTTTCCCCTGAAATTTTAAGGCTGTATTATATATAACATGAGCCTCATCTCTGCTGACAAATCCTACATTCTGCTGTCGCTTATCCACATACCAGTTATGAGTAATATCCCGCCGTAAGTAAAGCCAAAAAGAATCATATTTATTGCCTAAAATTATATTGGGAAAATATGAATCTGGCTGGATAGTGGAAAATCCTGATGAAACATAATCTCCTTTTGGCAATAAGTTTCCTTCAATCACTTTTACTGTTTTTTCACTCATAAGTTACTCTCTAAGTATTTGAAATTCTCGGTTTTGGGGTTAAAATTTAACCTCACCAATTTTGCAAAAAGCGCCATTTTCTTCTCTACAGATGAGTTTCGGACTACACCTCCATCGTTAACAATTCCAAATTCAAACATTTTAGACATTTTCAGACGGTGATCTAAAATAGATTTAACCACGTAGCCTGAGTTATCGATTTTAGATTGACCTTTAAACAAGGATTCTCAGGCAAAACCTGAAAATATCAAATCCAGAAACTAAAAAGTTAATTTTTTTTAACCATCTCGTCTTTTTTGGTAATACAAAATCAGTAATGGCGCAGCACAATAGTCAAGTATGGGGCTGTAGCTCCATTCCTGACATAGGACAATACTTTTAGGCATTAAATGCTAAAATGCTTACTGTATATACATTTTCGCAACTTTTACCTCCTGTTTTCAGATTTGGTGATAAATCCGAAATAGGTGTCCGCACCATTCACTTAAAAAAGAATCGCACAATTTGAGAAAAAATAACCATGATTGAACTTTATTATTGGACAACCCCCAACGGTCATAAAATTACGATTTTCTTGGAAGAAGTCGGCTTACCTTATACCATAATTCCTGTGAATATTGGGGCTGGGGATCAATTTAAGCCAGAGTTTTTAAAAGTTTCTCCTAACAATCGTATTCCGGCGATCGTTGACCACGAACCAGCAGATGGAGGTGCGCCAATTTCGGTATTTGAGTCTGGGGCAATCTTGCTATATTTGGCAGAAAAAACTGGAAAATTAATTCCCCAAGATATACGTCATCGCACTCAAGTTTTAGAATGGTTGTTCTGGCAAATGGCAGGACTGGGACCAATGGCGGGACAAAATCATCACTTTAGCGCCTATGCTCCCGAAAAGATTGAATATGCCATTAACCGCTACGTGAATGAGACAGGACGCTTATATGCAGTGCTGAATAAGCAATTAGCAGATAGAGAGTTTGTAGCTGGCGATTATTCCATCGCCGATATTGCCGCCTATCCCTGGATTGTGCCCCATGAACGCCAAAGTCAAAATCTAGAGGATTTTTCTCACGTCAAGCGCTGGTTTGAGACAATTAAAGCCCGTCCGGCAACAATTCGCGCTTACGAGAAAGCTGAAGCCTTGAAAACTCAAGCGCTCGATCCAGATAAATCACGAGATTTGTTATTTAACCAGTCGGCGAAAACTATTCAGCTTTGAGCCTTCTGAGGTTGAACAAGAAGTCAACCCCTTCCCCACGGCAATACACTTCAGTTAAGAAATTTTTCTTTCTCATTCTTCTCTCTGTGTCCTCTGTGCCTCTGCGGTTAATGAAGAGTGCTGAGAAGCATAATGTATAGGTATTTCCAAGAAGTGCGATCGCAGCAACTTTGCTGTCATCTAGATTTCTTGATTTAACCATACCCCAAGGGCATCGTAAGAGGTTGTTTGAAAAATCTAAATTATTACTAGCCCTGGCGATTAGAAATCGCGGCTACACGAGACTTTACCCACCTCCGTGGGTTAAAAACCCTTGATTTTTCATGCTTTCCACGGAGGTGGACTTGGTTTGTGTAGTAGCGAATTATATTCCAATACAGTTCAGAATGAGCAACAAAACACTTGTAGAGACGGCGATTTATCGCGTCTCGAAAACCCAAAATTGTTGTCAGTAGCTCTTAACTGAACCGTATTGAATTATATTCGCCGAAAACTTTTCAAACATCCTCTAAGTGTATCAGTCAGTTATCCAACTGTTCAACAGAGTTTATCCCAAAAAAATGAAGAGGGTTATAGTCAAATAGGTGTTTTTTGAGAGCTATTGATTGCCATGTTGATCTTCAATAAAAAATATTTTTACTTCACAGCTATACTATTTTTAATAGAGGTATATATTGCTGTTTTTGTAAATGAGAGTTTCATCCGTCCTTTTATTGGTGATGTTTTAGTAGTTATCCTAATTTATTGCTTTGTCAGAACCTTTTCAAACATACACTCATCCATCGTCGCTTTATCAGTTTTTGCATTTTCTTGTACTATAGAAATTCTTCAATATTTTAATTTTGTGAATACTTTAGGATTGCAAAAATATAAGATTTTGGCTGTTGCCTTAGGAAGTGTATTTGATTGGAAAGATATCATTGCTTATGGAATAGGTACTATAACAGTTCTATGGTTGGAAAAGAGAACATGATTATTTGGGAGTTGTGGTTAAGCTGTCGTGCATTTAAATTGTATAATTTTGGGTCTAAAACCCTTCCATAGCCTAGAGTCAGCTAAAAAACTAGATGCGTGGCAGCTTAGCCCATAATAATTATGAAGACATAGTTGGCTTTAGTGCAATACGGCTGGGTTAAGCATTTCTTTCTTTTCTCCGCGTTCTCTGCGTCTTGGCGGCAACGCTTAAAGCCTGTAACTGATAGAGTGTATTATGAGTGACTTCCCGGATTAAATTACTAGAGTGAAAGTGGACAGATCAGCAAAGGATATAGCACGTAAAACCCCTGTCTCATTAGGACTGTTGGGCGCTGCTGCCTTCATGGTGATTGCCGATGCACGGGTAATTGACCCCCTGTTGCACATCATTGCTGACGATTTTAAAGTCGGTGTTGGCATTGCTGCGGTGATTATCTCGGCATACACGATTCCCTACGGGCTATTTCAATTAGTCTATGGGCCACTAGGCGATCGCATCGGCAAACTTAAGGTAATTACAGTCGCATTGGCGGCATTTGCTATAGGTACGGCTGTCTGTGCTTTTGTGTCAAATATCGTCTTACTTACCTTGCTGCGGTTTCTCACAGGGATGGCTGCTGCTGGGGTAATCCCCATCACCCTAGCTTATATTGGTGACAATTTTCCTTATGAAGAACGTCAAGCTGCGATCGGCAAGTATTTAAGTGCCTTAGTACTAGGTCAAATTCTTGGTGGTAGTTTGGGCGGCATCTTTGGAGAGTATATCGGCTGGCGTGATATCTTTCTCCTATTTGGGATCGTCTCCCTTGTCATTGCTGGACTTCTATGGCGTGAGACGCGCCATCTGGCTGATAGCCAACGTTCCCAAGGTCAGGGTAGGATAACATTTCGACCTTATTACCAACTATTGACCCAACCAATCGCCCAGACTGTGATTGTGGGTGTGTTTGTGGAAGGCTTTTGCCTATTTGGGGCATTTGCTTACGTTGGGGCATTTCTGCGCGATCGCTATAGTCTAAGTTATGTAGTGATCGGGTTTATGCTCAGTAGTTTTGGATTAGGTGGACTAATTTACAGTCGCTCAGTCAAATGGTTAGTCAGGCGACTGGGTGAAATTGGTTTAATGGGCGTGGGAGGAGGTTTGATGTGTATCAGCTTCTTAGCGATCGCATTATTCCAGAACTGGATGCTTTTTATCCCCTTGAGTATTTTAATGGGATTGGGCTTTTATATGATGCACAGCACCCTCCAAACCCAAGCCACTGAGTTAGCGCCGGAAGCGCGAGGTACTGCTGTTTCGCTGTTCGCCTTCAACCTGTTTGTCGGACAAGGAATCGGTGCAGCAGTATTCGGTAGGATTGTAGATAACTTCGGCTACATTTATTGTTTTCTTAGCGCTGGTGTAGCGATCGCTCTGCTCTCTGTTTGGCTAGTCTTGCGGAAGCAAAACATCAATGAAAGCTAAGAGAATGTTTATAAAGTATTAATTAATACTATTACTTGGTTATGCAAGGTTGAATTCCCTTAGTCAACCTTTGGGGCGATCGCAATGATAAGGATAAAGCCACTCACACTTGAAAAGTCCGTAAGTATGTTTTTCAAAAAAGGTTCCAGCATGGCGTCCAGGTGCTATGTCGATCCCAGCCTTAGTTTTAATTTCGTACAGCCAAGGAAAGGCTACGACTAAAACAGTAATGACACCGAAGATGTAGAAAATCGTGGTTTTAATTTTGGGCAATCTTCGGGAATTGCTGTTGTGGTTTTGAGGCATAGGTAGTATGGGTGAAAAACTAACAATCAATATTAGCTTAAAGCCGAAAATGTCGTCCGAAGCAGGGATCAAGATTTTCTGTTTTCTGATAAAGTTATCGCCCAGATTTGCTCTTTAACAAAAGGTTTTAGATTCAGTAAGAATTGGTTTTCGCTATATGTTAATTTTAACAGAATATGGAGCGCCTAACTCATGACTCTTAGTCACGAGTGTGCGGCTTGTAGAAATCAAAAAATCAATTCCAGATGTAATCCTCACTTCGTGACGCTTTGCGAACATCCCCCGCTCACAATCCCCACCTTATGAGTACATTGAAGGTGGGGACTTCCGCGACTCGTTAGAGATGGGGAATCGTGAGCGTGAGCAGTTAAAATACGGTAAGCCTTGCAAATTACCGTTGATTAATCCAACACAACACTCAATTAGTATTATCTAGGAAGGCAGGAAACAGATAGCGCAAGGATTTAAGACCCCCACTGTTGTGTTAGCTTCCCGCAGGGTACGGCAGTTCAGGGCTGCCAAATCAGTCGGGGTCAAATCCCCGATTGATTTCCTCCTCCTGCCCCCTGCCTCCTTCAGTAATCGTTTGTATAATTAGAAACTCAAATAACTACTTATGTCAGAACAATATCGTTTTGAAACCCTGCAAGTTCATGCTGGACAAGAGCCGGCTCCTGGAACGAATGCTCGTGCTGTACCGATTTACCAAACGACTTCCTACGTTTTTGACGACGCCGACCACGGAGCGCGGTTATTTGCTCTCCAGGAATTTGGTAACATTTACACCCGAATCATGAACCCGACGACGGATGTATTTGAAAAGCGGATTGCTGCCTTAGAAGGGGGTGTAGCAGCATTAGCAACCGCTAGTGGTCAGGCGGCACAATTCTTGGCAATCAGTACCATTGCTCAGGCTGGGGATAATATTGTTTCCACTAGTTTCTTGTATGGGGGAACATATAACCAGTTTAAAGTATCCCTACCACGTTTGGGTATTAATGTCAAGTTTATTGAGGGAGATGAGCCAGAAAGTTTCCGTCAGGCGATCGACGATCGCACGAAAGCGTTATACGTTGAAACCATTGGCAATCCTCAATTCAACATTCCCGACTTTGCGGCTTTAGCTCACATTGCCCACGAAAACGGCATACCTTTAATTGTGGATAATACCTTTGGTGCTGGTGGGTATTTAGCTCGACCAATTGAATATGGTGCAGACATCGTAGTGGAATCTGCAACTAAATGGATTGGTGGGCATGGTACTTCCATCGGTGGCGTAATTGTTGATTCGGGTAAATTTAACTGGGGTAGCGGCAAATTTCCTCTGTTTACTGAGCCAGCACCCGGCTATCATGGGCTGAATTTCCAAGAAGTTTTTGGCCCTAGCGGTTCTTTTGGCAACATTGCCTTTATTATTCGCGCCAGAGTTGAAGGGTTACGGGATTTTGGCCCATCCTTGAGTCCATTTAACGCCTTTCTGTTACTGCAAGGATTAGAGACTCTCTCCCTACGTGTAGATCGTCATGTGAGTAATGCTTTAGAATTGGCTCAGTGGTTAGAGCAACAAGAGCAAGTATCTTGGGTTAATTATCCCGGACTTCCCAATCACCCGTATCATGAACGAGCGAAAAAATATCTCCGACATGGCTTTGGAGGAGTTTTAAACTTCGGCATCAAAGGTGGACTGGAGGCGGGTAGAGCTTTTATTAATCATGTGAAGCTGGCGAGTCATTTAGCAAATGTTGGTGATGCGAAAACTCTCGTTATTCATCCTGCTTCTACAACCCATCAACAGCTAAGTGATGACGAACAGCTTTCAGCAGGAGTGACACCCGATTTAGTGCGAGTATCAGTGGGAATTGAACATATCGACGATATCAAAGAGGATTTTCAGCAGGCATTTCGGCAAGTTAGAATTTAGCTGAAATAGCAAGAAGCCTCACGTCTCACCCGTCAGGGGAGCGTGAGATGAATTGCGCGTGAGTTGACGACAGTCCTCTAACTGATATTGAGCGTAAGCGAAATCAAGGAAGAGGACATGGAGGAAACGAGCAAAATATTGTGTGACCAAGCCCCTTCGGGGCGGGAACAGGGAAGAGGGAACAGGGAACAGTGCAAGAATTAGCCCCGAAGATTTAGGGTACAAGCCCCTAAATTTATTTATGAAAGAAATAAAAACATTTTTTAAGGGGACGCGTAGCGCAAGAAAAAATACGTCCTTGTACAAATCCCCTAATTTTAATTATGGGGATTTCCCTGTTCCCTGTTGCCCGTTCCCTGTTCCCTTTTAAAATGATTTATAGCAAATTGATTTCACTCTAAAATGCTAAAGGTAGTCAAAGTCAGGTTATATCCAGATGCCCAACAACAGCAATCACTAGCACAAGCTTTTGGTTCTTGTCGTTGGCTGTGGAACTATTGCCTGAACTTGATGAACCAAACATACAAAGAAACTGGTTTTGGACTATCTGGATATGAAGTCAAAAAGCTAATTCCGCAACTTAAAAAAGAGCATAGCTGGCTGGCTTTGACTTACTCGCAGTGCTTACAACAAGTCTGCTTAAATCTGGGAGTGGCTTTTAATAACTTCTTTGAAAAAAGAGCAAAATATCCGAACTTCAAGTCAAAGCACAATAAACAGTCAATACAGTATCCTCAAAATGTAAGGATTGCTGACAGTTACTTAACCTTCCCCAAAATAGGGGATGTGTCAGCAATAATTCATAGACCTATTGAAGGAAAAGTTAAGACTGTAACTATATCTAAAAACTGTTCTAACCAATACTTTGCAGCTATTCTATTTGATGACGGCAAGGATAAACCAGTTGGTAGCACGGAGGGTATTGCTATAGGCGTTGATTTGGGACTGACTCATTTTGCTATTACCAGTGATGGATCTAAGTTTGACAACCCTAGAATACTAAATAGACATGAGAGAAATTTAAAACTCAAACAGCAGCAATTATCTAGAAAGCAGAAAGGTTCAAATAACCGTATTAAATCTAGAAAGAAAGTTGCTAGAGTTCACAGAAAAATTACTAACTGCCGTGAAGATTTTCTGCACAAACTATCTCGTAGGATAGTTAACGACAACCAAGTAATTGTGGTCGAAAATCTTAATATTAAGGGCATGATGCAAAACCACTGCCTAGCTAAATCCATCCATCAGGTTGGTTGGGGAATGTTTTGCACAATGCTGAAATATAAGGCAGAAATGGAAGGAAAGATTTACCAAGAAGTAGATAGATTTTTCCCTAGTTCCAAAACCTGTCATGTTTGCCTAAATCAAGTTGGTAGTTTACCTCTTAATGTAAGATTCTGGACTTGTGAGAATTGCAAAACTAAGCATGATAGGGATATTAACGCCAGTATTAACCTTCGAGATGAAGGACTACGGATTTTGACCTCTGGAATGGGGGATAAAGCCTGTCGCCCAGATGTAAGTCGGAGTAATAGAGGACGCAAGAAATCTACTACTGCGCTTTCTGCTGGACAGGAAGCCCACACTGTACCGTCAGGTCAGTGTGGGTAGTTCACTTCTCAATAAATTGGGCATGGGGCGTTAGGAGTGCTGAGTTAGGAGTTAAGAGTTAGGAGTTTTGTTTATCTCCTTGTCCCCTCATCTCCCCCATCTCCCCCATCTCCCCCATCTCCCCCATCTCCCCCATCTCCCCCATCTCCCCACTACCCACTACCCGATAGATATGATCTACTCAGACTTCATCTCACCGGAAACCCAGTTTTACCAGCTAACAGTGCCATTTCAACTTGAAGGGGGCGAAACATTAACTGGGGTTCAGGTTGCTTATCGCACCTGGGGACAGTTAAATGCTCAAGGCGATAATGGGGTACTGATTTGTCATGCTTTAACTGGTTCGGCTGACGCTGATGATTGGTGGGAATCTTTGTTTGGTTCAGGGAAAGCTTTTAATCCAGAACGCGATTTTATTGTGTGCAGCAATATCTTGGGAAGCTGTTACGGTACAACTGGGCCAACTACTATCAACCCCATAACAGAAAAGCATTATGGTGTATCCTTCCCTGAGATTACAATCCGAGATATAGTTCACCTGCAAGCTGTACTACTAGAATACTTGGGTGTTCAATCTCTGCGGTTTGTAATAGGCGGTTCACTTGGTGGAATGCAAGCATTAGAGTGGGCATTATTATATCCAGAAAAGGTTAAAGGAATTGCACCTATTGCTGTTTCTGGTAGGCATTCAGCTTGGTGTATTGGATTAAGTGAAGCCCAAAGACAGGCAATTTATGCCGATCCAAACTGGCAAGGAGGCAACTATACCCTGGATGCGCCCCCAAATCAGGGATTAGCAGTGGCGCGGATGATGGCGATGTCTACTTACCGTTCTTGGGATAGTTTTACAACCCGCTTTGGACGGGAGTATGATGCATCTGAGCAGTTTGCTATAGCCGGTTACTTACAACATCAGGGTCAAAAGCTCACAGAACGATTTGATGCCAATACTTACATTACCCTCACCCACATAATGGATCGCCACGATATTGCACGCGATCGCACAGTTGCTAATTTGTTAGATTATGAATCTATTCTGCAAAGCATCCAGCAACCGACTTTAGTTATCGCCATTGATTCTGACATCCTCTATCCTCCAATAGAGCAACAAGAATTGGCAAACTTAATCCCTAATGCTCAACTGGCGTGGCTGAAGTCAACCCACGGACATGATGCATTTTTAATTGATATGGCTGCATTGAATGAAATTCTTATCTCTTTTCGACAAAGTTTAGATTTATCAGCCTCTTAACTTGATGGATTGAGAAAAAAGCTTGGCGTTTCAAATTCTGATGTGGAATGATGAAGTTGAAAAGGCGATCACACCTTTAGGCATTGGGTTTATTTTTACAGCCTGCCAACCATCCGCAAGCAGGACGCGCAGTTTCACCCGATTGGGGTAAGCTACTAAATGCTTTAGCCTATTAGACATCTGGTGAAAATGAATGTAGAGACGTAGCACTGCTACGTCTCTACAAGGATTCTGGATAACGCATATTTAATTTCTGGAGATGTCTATTACCAGCATCAATCACAAACTTTATTAACCAGTCGGGAAGTGCCAGCAGATTTGGCAGATATTCGTTATGAAGGTGCGGAACCAGATTCAGAATTGGTGTATATGGAGAGAATTTTTGGAGTGGCGACAGTCGCGGGAGTTGAGATTTTGCGACAGCGCCAACTGAAAGACAGTGTACCAGATTTGCGGTGCATATCTGAGCGCGTTGAGGGACACGTATTTTTGTTAACCCAACTGGCAGCTATTGGTAAGGGTAAGCCTGGGTATCTGTGGAAGCATTCAGAATTGGTGACTAAAAAGGCTGAATCCATTCTCAGAGAACAACTGGCAAGGCAAAGCTGGGTGGGGAGGTAGACAGGGGAGCAGAGGTTTGTAAAAGTTCTTTCCCCTGCACCTCTGCTTGCCACCATACAGAGTTTGTGTGGCACACCACTAGTACAACACGGCGTAAATAAACCACCCATTTAAAATAGCCAGAAAGCTTACAAAATAAGCATTCTTTCTTTTTACTTTTGCCTTCTTGTACTAGGGCTTGCTGCTAGCTAACAAAATCTTTGTGGGCAGTGACAAGCATCTGAGCTTGTCTTAAAACGTTTCCGAATAAATAAATAGGAATCTGCCAAGCTGCAACAGTAACTTCTTTGACAATATCCTGTACACTAACTGCGATTAATTCATGCTCTGGTGGTTCTCCCTCAACTGTACCAGACCAAGTAAAAGCTAATAAAAAGTCATCGTCTCCAGGTAAGGATGCAATCAAACATTCTTCTGGTGTTGGCTGGCAAATAATTCCATGATCGTTTGCAAGTTCTACTAGTCTTTGAAAGTTGTTTACGTTCGTCATTTGTCTTTTAGATGTGATTCAATCTCAGTTTTAGAAGAAATCATATTTTGAACTCCATAACTCAACTTAGTTGCTTCATGAATTACGTTAGCGAGTAATCGAGCGTCCGTAGGAGCGTCATTACGAATTATTAAGGAGTTATTAGAGTTGGATTGGGCTTAAGTCCAAAATCTTACCGCGATCACCTGGTTTTATCAGCAACAATTGTTACTGTTTTAAAAAATCTCGACTACCTACTTTTTCGGTTTACCCCATTTCTATACACCTCTCTTTGTTACCGCTTCAATATTTATGCCCTAATCTCACTCAAGATGACGCAGTGCATTGAAAATTGCGATCGCTTTGGGAGGAACAGCTGTAAACCGAAGCAGAAAAAGATGCTCGTCAATATTAGATTGTTGGATCACCTTGGCATAGATATGTTCTTCTGTGGACATTTCTGCTTCAATCAATAACTTGAGTTTGAGATTGCTCAAAAGATGTAAAGAATGTGGCGATTGCAGCTGCGCCCCTTTTTCTGAAAGGCTAATCAAGCTCCCCAGAAATACTGTTCCCACTGCATATTTTCCCTGCAAAATGGTGTATTCCACAGGTATTTCTTGATTGAGAATGACTATTTTTTCATCATCTTCAGGCAAGAATAAATTATATTTACCACCAATACCACGAATTTCACAAATTGTCACAGGATGCTTCATACCCTTGGGTTCTATTTGTAGTTGTCCAGCAACTTTGAGGTCAACATTGGCATCTTTCCAGGTGTTTTCGGAAATTAAAATCTGTCCTCCCACGGTATAAGACTCAATTCGGGCAGCCAAATTAACATGGCTGCCAATAACTGTATATTGAGCGCGTTTTTGAGAACCAACATTTCCCGCCACGGCTTCACCTGTATTAATTCCAATTCCCATTTCGAGGATTGGAAAATTCATTTCCTGGTTTTGTTTGTTCACTTTCTGCATTGCCAATTGCATGGCAATAGCACAGGCGATCGCTCGTTGAGAATCATCTGTGCGACTAATTGGCGCACCAAATATTACAAAAATACCGTCACCCATAAACTCATTAATCGTGCCTTTATATTGGTTAATTACATCTGTCATTGTTCCCAAATAAAGATTCAAAATCTTTACTACTTCTTCCGGGGGCAATTGTTCAGAAATAGCTGAGAATCCTCTTAAATCAGAGACGAGAACCGTAACTTTTCGGCGTTCTCCCCCTAGCTTTAACCCAGAAGGAGTTTCTAGGATATTGGCGACGATTTCATCAGTGAGATAGCGACCGAGGGTTTTTCGCATCTCGGTAGCGCTTTGAGCAATATACTGAGTGAGTGCGATCGCAGAACCTGCAAATGCCAGCAATAAAGGTACAACAGGAATCCACCAACCAGCAATAAACGCCAGAAAACTGCCACCAACTAAACCGCCACCCGCCAGAAAAACACTAACAGACATCAGGGTTTTCTGATTGCTACTGTGGCGTTGTAGCCAACACAAGCTAGCACCAATAATTGACCAAATCAAAATCAATAGCCATTCTAGTGGGTCAGGTAAACACTTGATCGGTGGACGACCTTCAATTGCCGCACTTAAAATTTGACTAGTCACATTAGCATGAATTGTTACACCCGCCATCCGTTCCGGGTCAGTCAATACATTACTGCTGTAAGGCGTATAGAATAGATCCTTCAAACTCTCAGCTGTAGCACCAATTAATACCACCTTGTTTCGCATTAAATCTTGTGGGATGAGGTTCTCTTGCACTTCGGTGAGAGAGACTTTCGTAAACTGCTGTATCCGTCCTCGGTAGTTCAACAGCACTTGATAACTCCCGGCATCTGCTCGGACGTAACCCCCATCATTAGCTTCAAAAATCGGGAAAACACCCCGATTTAACTGCAAGTAATTAGAGTTATTTGCTGATGGCTTTGCGGTAATACCTTCAGGTTTCAAGTACAACAATGCTAGTTTTAACCCAAAGCTTTCTAGAATCTCGTTATTATTTAAATTTACGTACAATAATGCTCGCCGAATTTTACCATCTCCATCTATGGGTAAATCATTCGACCCAACTTGATGAAGTTGCTTCAATTCTGGAGACGAATCAACCGCCGAACTATCAATGGTATCAGAGACTTTTTGTACCCCAATCAAATTAGGAGTAGACTTAAACACCTTAAGTAAGTCTTGATGACCGGGATTGACAGGTAAATCACGATAAATATCTAAACCGATCGCTCTGGGTTTTTGCTGTTTGATTTTCTCTAATAAACTAGCAAGTTTTGCATCAGACATAGGCCACTGACCCTGCCTGCGGACATCTGCCTCATTAATCTCAACTATGACGATGCGGGTATCAGCCGACTCTTGTGGACGGAGGAGAAAAAATTGATCTAGTGCTGCCAATTCCAACAATTGCAGTAATCCAGTCAAGCGGATTGCAATGATCAGGGCTGTAATATTGGGAACAGCAAGTAAAACACCACGCCATTGCCAGATTTGCGGTTTCAGCTTTGCCCACATAATATTTAGTGCTGAGTGCTGAGTGCTGAGTGCTGAGTTAGGAGTTAGGAGTTAGGAGTTAGGAGTTAGGAGTTGGGAGTTGGGAGTTGAGAGTTGGGAGTTAGGAGTTGAGAGTTAGGAGTTAGGAGTTGGGAGTTGGGAGTTGAGAGTTGGGAGTTAGGAGTTGAGAGTTGGGAGTTGGGAGTTGGGAGTTGGGAGTTGAGAGTTGGGAGTTGGGAGTTGGGAGTTGGGAGTTGGGAGTTGAGAGTTGGGAGTTGGGAGTTGGGAGTTGGGAGTTGGGAGTTGGGAGTTGGGAGTTGGGAGTTGGGAGTTGGGAGTTGGGAGTTGGGAGTTGGGAGTTGGGAATTTTCCCTCAGCCCAATGCCCCATGCCCAATGCCCCATGCCCTTCTTTCCTAGATGTGCAACAATCAATCAATGGTTCTGAAGCGATCGCACTCAAACCAACTGACTTGAAGAATTGTCTCCAATCCAGCTTCACTTTTAAATTATTCGGCTCAGTCTGGCGTAGCTGCACTAAACTAGTCAGCGCTTCATGCCAAATCCCGGCTTCTGCATAGATGGTGGGTAACTTATGCAAATTTGCCTTTGCTAATGCCTCCGACAAAGCTAATTCTGGTTGAGTGCGTTCCACCCAACCATCGACACTGGGATTTTCACTGGAGTCTTGAGCATCACAAACAGTTATTAAATACCAGTGATAAGCTGCACCTACAGCGAGTGCAGGAGAACTATCAGGAAGTTTGAAGCTAATAATTCCGGGTTTATTTGGAAGTGTAAAAGATGTTTCATAAAATACGTTCTGGTCTTTATCCAAGAGCAGAAACTTGGCTGTTTTGACTGGAGATGGGGGTACATACCAGAAAAATGTTGGATGTTCAGCAAATGTCAACCCTAATTTATCTGGAGGGATTAAGGGAGTTATTAGTTGTTTGCCAGTTAGACAAGAGCTACCACGGGTAGAACCACCAGCACTTGCAGGAGGTTTTCCCCGCTGTGGTGGCTTAAATGTCTGACTAATTTGCCAAGTTTGATTGTAATGGTATGACTGAGCCTGTACCTGTGCTGTTAAGGCAGAAAGCAAATACAAAGGTAAGGAAAAAGCTACAAAATATAGAGATGATTTAATCCATTTCATCTTGATAATGCCTGAGTTCTAGATTAGTCAGGTGAATAAATCAAGTATTCCCAAAAGCAGAGTCAGATTTTCCACTTAACTACGAATTATTGGGTATGAGGCAAGTCCGCGTACCCCTATGGAGAAGCAAGCTACGCGCAGCGTCTCGTAAAGGGCGTTATTACGAATTATGAATTACGTTAGCGTAGCGGTAGCGAGTATTCGTACCCTTGCAGGGAAGCAAGCTACGCTTTTAGCGTCTGTCTGCGACACGCTGCGCGAACGTAGAGAGCGTTATTACGAATTAGTTAAAATACCGGAATCTCAATGACAAATTCTGTGCCTTTACCCAGTATAGAATTGCAACTCAAGTTACCACGGTGGTTGTCTTCAACAATTTGACGAGCGATCGCTAATCCTAATCCTGTTCCTTTGCCAACGGTTTTTGTGGTGAATAGGTTGTCAAAGATACGTTCTCGCCGCTCTTCTGGCATCCCAGTACCGTTATCTGCAATTTTTACCACAATAGTCTTTTGTTGACCTCTGTAAGTTGTAATGGTGATACGATTTGGATTGGTTTTAATATCGGTAACACTGCGTCCCTGATTCGATTCTTCCAAAGCATCGATCGCATTCGCCACAATGTTCATAAACACTTGGTTTAACTGTCCTGGAAAACATTCAATTTGGGGGAGATTACCATATTTTTTGACTACCTCGATTTCTGGACGATTGCCATTGGCTTTGAGGCGATGTCTGAGAATTAGGATGGTGCTATCAATGCCTTCGTGAATATTGAAGGAGATTTTGCGATCGCGATCGGCTCTGGAAAAAGTGCGAAGACTGTTACTGATTTCGCAGATGCGATCAATTCCCAATTTCATTGAAGCGATTAACTTGGGTAAATCCTCTCGTACATACTCCAGATCGATGATTTTTATCTCGTCCTGAATTGCCGCACTAGGATTGGGATATTCTTGTTGATACAAATCAATCAATTTAAAGGTATCGTTAATATAATCTAAGGCGGGTTGTAAATTGCCAGCAATAAAACCAACAGGGTTGTTAATTTCGTGAGCCACACCAGCCACCAAATTACCGAGAGCCGACATTTTTTCCGACTGCACGATTTGAAGTTGGGCTTGTTGAAGTTCAGTTTCAGCGTGTTTGCGATCGCTAATATCAAATGTTGTGCCAATAATCCGGTAAATACGCCCTTCTTCATTCCTGAGTGGATTCAGATTTACCCACCACCATCTTTTCTCACCGTTAATGGTGAGACACTCTTCGTAAGAAATGGGCATTCCTGTTCTGACGCGTTCAGCAAATTGTTGTCGCAGAATTTCACCCTGTTCTTCCCCCATAATTTCGGTTGGTGTTTTGCCAACGGCATCAACGCCGCGAATTCCAATCACTCGCTCGGCAGCAGCATTCCATCCGGCATAACAAAAACTGCCATCCTCTAAAACATCTACGACAAAGATCACCATTTCGGCTCCATCATAAATACTGCGAAGGAACTGCTCTTGCTGCCGCAGTTGTGCTTCTACTTGCTTGAGCTCAGTGATGTCTCGACTTGAGCCGACAATAAACGCCTGGCCATGATTATTTTCAAAGCGGCTTTTTTTTGTGAGTAACCAATGAATTTGACCTTTGTTGTCTGTAATTAGCTCCTCGTTCACCTGCTCAGTCTGCGACTGAAATACTATGTTGTCTTTTTCCCAGAAAACATCTGCATGTTCTTTCAAAAAGAAATCGTAGTCTGACTTACCAAGGATTGACTCACAATCAACGCCGAGTAAATCACACAATGATTGATTAGCTAGCACCCAACGATGTTGTTCATCCTTGACAAAAATTATGTCTGAGATGACATTAATTACTTGGTTGAGAAATGCTTTTGATTCTTTAATTTCTTCCTCAGCCTGCTTGCGTTCGCTAATATCTCGCACAACACTGTGTAGTACCTGTTCACCATCGTAGGAGATTACAGTCAGCATCACCTCTGCCCAAAACTCTTTGCCATTGGCACGTTGATGCATCCACTCGAACTGATAGCACCCAGTTTGCAACGCTTTGGAAATCATCGCATTTGCTTTATTAAAAGAAGATTGACCATCGGGCTGAAATTCAGTTGAGATATGTGACGGGTGAATAGAAAAAAACTGGCCTTTGTGACTGTATCCAAACAGTTCAACTGTTGCCTGATTGCAGTCGATAAATCCATCGCTGCCCAAAAGCAAAATGGCATCTGCTGACTTTTCAAACAACTCTTTAAAACGCATTTCTGATTGCTGTAATCTATGCAGCGACTCTTGGAATACTTGGCTTTTTTCTTGTTCATGAGCATAGAGTCGGGCATTTTCTAAAGAAATGGCGGCTTGAGTACAGAGTAGATTGAGAATATTGACGCGATCGCTAGTAAATGCTCCAGTTGTGAGATTATTTTCTAAATAAACGATGCCAGCAAATCTGCCCCGGAGCAAAATCGGGCTACACAAAATACTCTTTGGTTGTTGACACAGAATATAAGGGTCGCTGGCAAAGCGGGGATCGGCAGTTGCATCAAACAGTACAGTCGGCTCCAAGGAGTGTTTGACGCTATAAACCAGTTCTAGGGGAATGTCTTGGCTTTCTTCGACGGGAATTTGTGGGAGAACAATGGGTTCCATCCCAGCACTGACCATCCCTTTGATGAGTAGGCGTTCGTCCCGCAGCAACATTAACACGCATTTCTCTGCCCCCGCATTTTCGATCATCACCTGAAGCAGCGTCGCCAGCAATTTTTCTAATTCAATTTCGCTAGAAAGGGTCTGGGAGGCTTTGAGTACTGTTGCTAAATCGAGCGTCTCTGAAATACTGTCTGATGTGGAAGTTTTATTGTTATAAAAAGATAGGGTCAAAAAACTATCAGTTGTATTTAAGGACTGTTCTCGCTGTTGTAAAATCGGTGCTAAAAGCTGCGGATAGCGTTTTTCCAAGTCATCAACTTTGGCTTTAGCTCCCCAACGAACATAGCAATAGTAAGCATTGAATAGATATTCTTGAGCAATCCGTTCTTTACCCCATTCCAGATATAATCGAGCCGTAAGCTCATTGGCAAGGGCTTCAGTGTAGAGGTACTTGTTGGCTTTTGCTATGGCAATAGCGCGATCGTAACATCCCACAGCTTGACCATAATATTCACTAATTCGGGCAATTTCTGCCTCTAATAGCAAGGAAAAAGCTAGATAGTTTTCTGGGCAATTATCTGCCCACATTTTGAACTTTTGACTATATTTTTGGAGCTTTTCTAAATATTCATGCTGCAACGTTTCACTCGTACTACCATAAACATAAAGTTGTATTATGCTGAGAGCTTGATAAAAATCATGGAGAATAATTTGAAACTGGCCATATAGTGACCCGTGAGTTTTTTCTGCTTCTAATCCCAATTGGTAAGCCGTAGCGTAATCACCATAGCTATAGTGGAGAAAAGCTTTAGCAAAATAGTAGGTACTCATCCCATAAGCATATTGACTATCTGCAAAAACTTTTAGGGCTGAGGTTTCATTAAATGTTTCATCGTTGAGACTAAACCGATCCGAAATTGTTCCTTGCAAATTAGCCAGAACTTGATGTTGAATAGCTAAAGCTAAGGCGGCTGGAGGTTCGATTTTTTCAGCAAATTCAACTAATCGCTTTTGTTCCTCAGCGAGATCGTCTAAGCGATCACAGACTAAAAACTTTTTCCAGAAATTGAATGAACCACCATGAAAACACCAAGATAGTTCTCCTGCTTCCATCGCTGGATAAAAGGATTGTTTGATAGTTTCTAAGCCTTCTGGCAATGGTCTGCGCCAGTGGCTCACAAAACTACCAAAGGTCATATACGCTTTGCCTTTAATCGCCAAAATGTTAGCTTGCTCATTGAGTTGTAGACCTAAAGTACCAAAGTTATCGCCTTTTTCGTACTCTTCAAAAATTGAACAAAGAACAGTAGCATACCAAAGATAGACAAAGCTAGAGAGAGGAGTATTACCATATTGCAAACAAATATCTGTCATTTTTAGAATGACTAATACCATCAAATCTTGATTAGCAATATAAGTCGGAGGAATCAGATTAATTAATAGTAATACCAGCATTTGTTGCTCGTTATTCTCCATTTGAGGGAGAACAGCAAGAGATGCAATCTGGCGATCGCCAAGATTTTTTGCTACTGCTTGTGCTGCCAATGTTATCGTCTGCTTATTGGGTGCAATGGGTAATTCCAAACCCAACATTTTTAAGCTGTCTAATCCTATTTGAATCGCTTTTTCATAGATAGCACTGTTTTGGTATTGTATCAATCGAATCGCGTTGATGGCGGCCTTATCTAATTGCGATCGCGCATTGTTCAACGTAGTTGCAACCAAGGTTTCTGCTGCTTCAAAATCCCCAGCCAGATATTGACATTCAATGCACTCTCGATATAAAGAAAAGGTGAGATGATAATCGCTTTCCCAACTATCAAGTGGTAATAATTTAATTCCTGCGGATAAATACAATACACCTGCTTGGTATGCTGTTGACAGTTTAGCTTTTTGTCCAGCTAGTAAATTGAGTTGGGAAATCTTTAGTCGTTCTATTGTTTCAGTAATCTGAAACGAACCCATATTCAAATGGTTAACAATATCAAACAGTTTTTCTTCTTGTTCTGCATCTGAGGTATTTTGGAGTAGCAGCTGTCCTAAAGTGTAGTGAAACTGCGGTTTCTGGTCTTCGGCAATTAGGGAATAAGCTGCTTGTTGGACGCGATCGTGCAAAAATTTATACCCAACAATCATCTCTTCCCTGTTTGCTAATGATATAAACGCTTCTCTACGAGACGCTACGCGTAGCTTGCTTCCCCGTAGGGGTACGCCTCCGCGCAGGCTATGACTAGGGACGAATGACTCTTGTTGATAAAACTTATAAACTTCAGTTTGAGGTAAAATCAAGCCTTCCTGCAAAGCCTTCCACAAACAAGTGGCTGTTTCTATTTGTGATTTTTTGGCAATAATCGCTAATGTTTCTAAATCGAACTGATTACCAATACAAGCAGCTAATTTTAATATCTCTTGCGTTGATTGAGAAAGCTTTTTTAACTGCAATGCCATAAACTCAACAACATCATCGGTGATTGCTTGCTGACTCACTTGTGTAATATCACATTCCCAACAAGCTGCTTCAAAATTAAACTGAATTAGTCCATGTTGATGTAATGCCTTAAGAAACTGTGTGATGAAAAATGGATTACCTTGAGTCTTTTGATATATCAATTGAGACAAAGGTAAGGCTAAATTTTCGGTACATTTTAGTGTCTCAGTAACTAATTGATTCAGCTTGCTTTGACTTAGTGGCATCAATGTAATGGTATTAATTATTGTTTGTGCTTTACTGATATCTGCTAAAGTCAACATCAA
The DNA here is from genome assembly GCF_036917155.1 of Nostoc sp. Lineage (GTDB taxonomy): Bacteria > Cyanobacteriota > Cyanobacteriia > Cyanobacteriales > Nostocaceae > Nostoc. The sequence goes on from NZ_JBALDZ010000043.1 coordinate 23,678, forward strand.
TGGGTGCATTGCTGAAACTTCATTGTCGCGATAGGCTCCAATCAATAATAAATAACTACATTTTGACTCACTCATTAGCAACTGAATTAACTTCAAAGATGCCAAGTCTGCCCATTGGAGGTCATCTAAAAAAATCACCAAAGGATGTTCTTTTGTAGTGAACACCTGAATAAACTTCTGAAATAATAAATTAAACCGATTCTGTGCCGCAGTTCCAGAAAGCTCGCTGACAGCAGATTGTTGACCAATAATTTGTTCTAGTTCGGGAATTACTTCAATAATGACTTGCCCATTATCAGCGAGTGCTGCGAGAATTTTGAGTTTCCAAGTTTCTAATTGGACATCACTTTCTCGACTTAGTTGCCCCATTAAATCACGCAATGCTTGTACAAAAGCTGAGAAAGGAATATTTCGATTAAATTGGTCAAATTTACCTTTGATGAAGTAGCCTCGTTGCCGAACAATTGGTTTATGGACTTCGTTAACGATCGCAGTTTTACCAATACCAGAGAAACCTGCTACTAGCATGAGTTCTCGCTGATTATTTGCCACCCGCTCAAAGGCTGCTAACAGAGTTTGAACTTCTTGCTCACGACCATACAATTTTTCAGGGATAATGAAGCGATCGCTCACATCTCGTTGAGCAATTTGGAAGTTCTGAATCTTCCCACTTTCTTGGATTTGAGATAAACAAATTTCTAAATCATATTTCAATCCCAATGCACTTTGATAGCGATCTTCAGCATTTTTCGCCATCATTTTCATCACTATTCCACAAATAACTTGAGGAATATCCTCATTTGTGAATTTTGAATTTATAATTTTTACTTCATCCGGCTGTTTCGCAATATGACAATGTACCAACTCCATTGGATCGTTAAACTCAAAGGGTAATTCACCTGTTAGTAATTCATAAAAAGTGACACCCAAAGAATAAAAATCAGTCCGGTAGTCAATGCCGCGATTCATTCTACCAGTTTGTTCTGGCGACAAATAGGCTAGTGTCCCTTCTAATACATTAGGACTCATTAAAGTTTGAGTTTCCTGTGACAACAATGATGCAATACTAAAATCGATTAATTTGACTTGTTTTGTTTCGGGATTAATCAGAATATTACTAGGTTTAATATCCTTATGAATAACGCGATGACGATAGAGAGTATCTAATGAATTGCATAGAGCGATCGCTAACACTAAAAATTCCCTAAGACTTCGCTCACTTATCCACCACCAATGTTTCAGAGAAATTCCCCCAAAATCTTCCATCACCAATGCATAACTATGTTGGTAGGGTTCCAAATCATAAGTTTGAATAATTTCAGGTTGATGGAGATTTTTGGCGATCGTATACTGATTACGAAACTGTACAAGTTCAGTAAAACTGGGATAAAGATTTTTCAGCAGTTTAATCACTACAGGTTTTTGGTCAGCTTCTCGGTATCCGCGATAAACTAATGTTCTCGAACTGTTGTAAAGTTCTTGAGTAAGATGATAACCGGAAATACTAATTAGATTGCTAACCATAACTGCTGCATCTTTAAAACTTTTATGTCTATTGTTCCCAGATGTGGGAAGCAGTTAACTAAGGGAATACTAAAAAAAACACGTGCGAACGTAGAGAGCGTCATTTTGAATTGATTTCCCCCTGCTTCTTTTGCTCAAGATATGGCAATATATAAAGTTGTAGCTGACCGCCTACGTAGAGGTTTAACGTGGATACCATTGAAATTCCTGCTCTAAATCGGCCAGTGGATGCCACGGTAGAAATTCCTGGTTCTAAAAGTCTTACCAATCGGGCGTTGCTTGTCGCTGCTTTGGCGCAAGGTAACTCCATTTTAGAAAATGCCTTATTTAGTGAAGACAGCGAGTATTTTGCCAAATGTTTAGAGCAATTGAGTATTCCCATAACTCTGAATCCTCATCTGGCTCAGATTCAGATTGTCGGAAGGGGAGGTGATATTCCAGCTAAACAGGCAGATTTATTTGTGGGTTTATCAGGTACTACAGCACGGTTTATTTCGGCGCTGGTAGCACTGGGTAATGGCGAATATCGGCTAGATGGCGTTCCTCGGATGCGAGAACGACCGATGGGTGACATGCTGACGGTGCTGCAAACGGGTGGAGCAACTGTTAACTTTGAGGGAAACTCCGGGTTTATGCCCTACACCCTCTATAGCCAGGGATTCGCTGGCGGAAATTTTCGCTTGAAAGCCAACCAAACAAGTCAGCAACTTTCGGCATTGCTGATGATTGCACCTTACGCTCAACAGGATACGATTTTTGAGGTTGAGGGTACACTGGTTTCTCAGTCTTATATCAAAATGACCTGTAGCCTTATGGCCGATTTTGGTGTGGAGGTGATTGAAATTGGCGATAATCAATTTCAGATTAAAGCAGGTCAACGTTATCAAGCTCGACATTACACAATAGAACCCGATGCGTCAAATGCTTCTTACTTTTTTGCCGCCGCCGCCGTCACGGGTGGACGGGTGCGCGTCAAACATTTGACGAAACAATCGTGTCAGGGTGATATTCTGTGGCTGAATGTTTTAGAGCAGATGGGTTGCCAAATTAAGGATTCGGATGAATATACTGAAGTCACAGGGCCGAAGCAATTACAAGGCATCGACATTGATATGAATGATATATCGGATTTGGTGCAAACATTAGCAGCGATCGCACCCTTTGCCAGTTCACCAATTACTATTCGTAACGTAGAACATATTCGATATAAGGAAACCGATCGGATTCAAGCTGTTGTCACAGAATTGCGTCGGTTAGGGGTTAAAGTGGAAGAATTCGCCGATAAACTGAGAATTGAGCCTAGCCCCATTACCCCAGCGGCCATTGAAACCTATCACGATCATCGAATGGCAATGGCTTTTGCTGTCACAGGTTTGAAGGCTCCAGGGATTGTAATTAAAGATCCTGGTTGTACAGCAAAGACTTTTCCAGATTATTTTACCCGATTCTTTCAAATGTTAGAACAATAACGCATACTTAATTTCTGGAGATATCAAATACACTCTGACCTCTCTTTTTTTAGGCTACTCTGCATACACAAGTACTAAAATCCTTGCCTGGTCAGATACAAGCCCTTAGTAGGCAAGGGTTTGAGTTTTAGCGATGCTCTAGTTAGACTAAAAATAAATATTTTTTCTCTGAGGATGGAATCAACAAAATAGCCGCAAAAAATCCTTCAAATCATTCAAAGCAGGATGCTCAAAATCCCAAATCGCTGTTTTGTTGGTCATTACATAATCAAAGCCTTTCATGCTACATTTACGCTCTGCTTGCTTCTTTTCAGATTTTGAGCAAGTATCAAATCGGATATACATATCAACCCAGAATTTATTAAAGTCTTTAACACTTATTTCTTTACCATTCTTTTGCAAGCACTTTTTCCAACTCTCTAAACAATCAGCATGAATAGAACCTTGGGACTTAATGTTTTTTAGGACTGTTTCAAGTTCCCCTTGACCATCAAGATTGGTAAAGTAGCAAGCCAGTTGGATATTGAGACCATCAATAGTTAAATTTACAAACTCTTTAACTTTTACAAGTAATGGCGCTTCTGTAAAGGCTTGTTGAACACATTCATTAATAAAGTTAATTCTATCGCTTTCTCGATCGTTATCAATATCAATAATTATACCTACTCTTTCAATCTTACCCTTCTGTATATCAGCTTTTAAGTCTTTGAGAGCATTCGTTAACTTTGTTTTATTTAACCCGTCCATTGGTCTATAGTCTTCTTCTGAAATGATAATTGGGGATGCAACTTCTATATTCAAGTTGAGATAACGAATAATTGCCTGAAGGAAATATTTATCATTTTTGCTTTCCACAATCAAAATATTACTACTCACCCCTCACCTCTTTGTTGTGGCTTATTCCATAATCCAAAGTATTTAAATCTCGTCTTATAGCAACTATCCGCTCAGTCTTCAACTGTCTTGTAAGTTCAAAATGAGCAGATGTATTTTGATATTCTAAACCAGCTTTTATAAAAGCCTTAGTCATTTCTAAACTATGTGTTGTGGCAAATATTTGCACATTTAACTCATTAGCCAATTTGTAAAGAATAGTCCAAAAATAGACTTGATTAGAGTGATGAATACCATTTTCTATTTCATCAATTAGCAAAATACTATTCTCATTATTCACAAGTCTTAAGATAATATCAGCTATGCGATTAATTGCATCACCAAACAAGGACAATGGCAACCGACCTTCTCCCTGTCTTTTAAGATAAACAGTAGGTTCGCCAATACTAAAGCTCTCCACCTCTACAATCGAGGGATCAATAGCCTGAAAAGCTCTTAGAACTTCATCATCTCTTTCGTTCAACCGAGCCTTATCAAACTCTATTGTTAAGTCTTTACTAGAAACTCTTAAGAAGGAAGGTATAAAAAAAGCATTTTTAATGTCAGGAATTTTGATATCTTTTGCTAGCAATCCCTTTGTGCTTGAAATAATTGAAGTTTTAAAAGCTTCTCCATGATTAATCCTTGTTTTAAGGTGCATCACAGATCGTACAGACTCACTTCCCGAAAAAAGGCTTATGATGTTGTCTTTTATCTCATCCTCACTATCTTGCTCATCGGTTTCCTCTAAAAAATCTTCTACAGATTCATCAACGCATATCTCAACTATCTTTGAAGATTGATTCTCCAGAGTAGCCTCAATTACAAGATTGCTATTCTTATTCTGATGAAAGAAGAAATTATTCCAGGTTCTTTCAGGTAAAGATTTACTATAACTTAACTGTTCACGTCTTATATGTCGTAGTAAGATAATTGTCTCTGGTCGTGGAGAACTATTTATAAATAGTGCCTCCAGTAATGCAGTTTTTCCAATATTATTCTTTCCACTAATTAAATTTATTTTCTCAAAACCAGATAATTTTAAATAATCAAAGCATCTAAAATTTTTAATTTCAATATTTTTAATCATTGAAACCTCCATGTTGAAATAGTTTCATTATACTTTACCTAATAAAATATAAAATTTATCTTCAATTAAACCATGAGAAACTTAAATAATTAGCTTCCGCTCATAATACCAACCATAAGACTCAGACAACTTAATAGTGTTTTTTCTATGCCCAACAGTAGCAAATCTCTGTGAATTAAGTAGGTAGGCATGAATGAAAAACTCCACGCCACTTGCGGGATGGAGTTTTTGGGCATGGGGAATGGGGCATGGGGAAGAAGTTACCAATGCCCGATGCCCCATGCGGCGGGGCGACTATCCCTCTCCACCCACCTAGGGATGGAGTTTACCGGGGAGCATCCACTTTTGGAAGAAACAATGTCTGCCTTTATACATACAGATGGGGAGCAAGGCAGGGGAAGCTCGGACTTTGTATAACATCGCTTCTGTCCAACGCGACAGCGGCGATTTTAAGGCTTCCTTAACTCAGATGGAAAGAGTCATCAAAATTGTTGAAGACCTGCGTACTAAAATTGACTCTCAAGAACTCCGCACTTCCTATTTTGCCACTGTACAAGATTATTATGAGTTTTACATCGATTTGCTGATGCAGTTACACAAACAGCATCCATCCCAAGGATATGATGCTCTGGCACTGCAAACCAGCGAACGCGCCCGTGCCCGCAGTCTTTTGGAACTGCTTACTGAAGCTAATGCTGATATTCGCCAAGGTGTGGAGCCAAAGTTACTTTCTCAAGAACACAACTTGCAGGAACAACTTGATACTTTAGAAAAACGCCGAATACAGCTATTAAATGTTAACCACACTGAAGCAAAGTTGCAAGCTTTAGGAAAAGAAATAGAAGCTGTTCTAGAACAATATCAAAAAGTCCAAGCACAAATCCGTGCTACCAGTCCGCGTTATGCAGCACTGACTCAACCCCAGCCTCTCTCACTCACCCAGATTCAGCAGCAGGTACTCGATGACAACACCTTACTTCTAGAATATTCTCTTGGGGAAAAGCGCAGTTATCTTTGGGCAGTTACCAATAAGAGTATTACCAGTTATGAGCTACCCAAGCGTGCAGACATTGAAGCTACTGTCCAAAAGTTTCGTCAAGAAATCACTACTCCTTATCTTAGAAATAGCCCATCTATAGATACTCTATCTCAGATTATACTTGCACCAGTAGCCCAGCAATTGGGAAAGAAACGCCTAGCGATCGCCAGCGATGGTGCTTTGCAATATGTGCCATTTTCCGCCCTAGCTACACCTGGAAGCAGCAGCTATGAACCATTACTGCTCAACCACGAAATCAATACTCTACCTTCAGCATCTACAGTAGCCATTCTCCGGCGTGAACACAAAGAACGTAAATCTTCTGCCTCTAAGACATTAGTTGTATTGGCAGATCCCATTTTTAGTAGTGATGATGAGCGTCTTGAAGGTAAAGTCAAAGTATCTCCCTCATCTGTGCCAGAAAGCAACTTAGATAGCCAAGCTTTAACCAGATCGGCTCAAGACTCAGATGTTAGCTTTCAGCGTCTGCGGTTTACACGTCAAGAAGCCGAGCAAATTCTTTCTCTTGTACCTGTTAGCGATCGCAAGCAAGCCTTTGATTTTAACGCTAGTCGTACCACTGCTAGCAGCGAAAATTTGAGTCAATATCGCATCATCCATTTCGCTACTCATGGCATTCTCAACAGCAAGCATCCAGAATTATCAGGAGTAGTGTTGTCGCTATTTGACGACCAGGGAAGGCCGCAAAATGGCTTTTTGCGCTTACACGATATCTTCAACCTCAACCTGCAAGCAGAACTAGTGGTACTCAGTGCTTGTAAAACCGGACTGGGAGAGGAAGTTAAGGGAGAAGGATTAGTAGGATTAACCAGAGGTTTTATGTATGCAGGTAGTCCGCGAGTAGTGGTTAGCCTGTGGAGTGTAGACGATCAAGCAACATCCGAACTCATGAAGGTATTTTACAAAAATATGCTGCAAGAAAAATTAAAGCCAGCAGCAGCATTGCGGACAGCCCAAATAGAAATATGGCGCACTCAAAAGTATTCCGCACCTTATTATTGGGCAGCTTTTACTCTACAAGGTGAGTGGAAATAAAAGGGATTGGGGACTGGGGATTGGAGATTTTGAGGTGGATGAACGGAGTTCTGAGGTAGATGAATGAGTATCTGAGGTAGATGAATGAGTTCTAACTTTTCCCAGTCCCCAGTCTCCAATAGACATCTCCAGAAATTAAATATGCGTTATCCAGAGTCCTTGTAGAGACGTAGCACTGCTACGTCTCTACATTCATTTTCACCAGATGTCTAATCCCCAGTCCCCAGTCTCCAATCCCCAGTCCCCAATCCCCAATCCCTTTTACTGTTGCATTTTTTTTAACATCTGTTACATTACTTTACAGACAGTTACAACTGCGACAACACTTGAACTTTGGAGTTTTACTCATGTCAGGTTTTAAGAATCCTGCGCCTATTGTTTCAGAAGATCCTAATGCTGTGCGCTTTGGTTTCACTCCTCAGAGTGAAAATTGGAACGGTCGTCTTGCGATGATTGGTTTTCTATCTGCAATTTTGATTGAAGCTTTTTCTGGTCAAGGCTTACTCCATTTCTGGGGTATTCTCTGATTATAGGGGCGCACAGCCGTGCGTCCCTGTCTATATACCACGCAAGTCACTCGTTGATAAACTATGGCAATTATTGGAATTGGTGCAAAATATCAGATTTTTCCGGTTGAGCCAAAATATAAGTGAATAATTACTTTACATTGAATATGTATAGCTAAAACTCATGGATATACCCCAGCGCGTATCAGTCCGCTACAAAGATGCGTCCTTCAACAGTAATGAAATCCGCTTGAGAACTTTTCGGCTTGGGTTGCAAATATGGGATGAACAAACCAAACCTAGAAAAACAGAGCTTTATCAGTTTATATCCTCTTGCTTGAAACAAGTTGACCGCCAAGATCGTTTTATGTTTTCTCTGCTATTCATAGAATTAACAGACCTCATACGCAATTCTGCGCTAGAAAGGGGAACAAAAGAGGTTCTGATTAAAACAGCTTTTAGAGAATTTGCTTGTGCAATAACAGACTTTGAAGACGTTGCCAAATAAGGTTGATGGGGGTGCAGGTATTGCTTAGGCGTAGCTCATCCCAAGCGTCGCCCATAACTCAGCTAACCTAATCTAGTAGGATATCTATAGTGAACAGCTTTCCTATCGGATTAGTTTTTTTCGCTGAATGCGCGGATAGGTAGGTGTTGGGGAAGGGATAACAACAAAAATGCCTAAATTGCCCTATATGTAAGAATTTGAGAGCATTAGTATTTCTAAACCATCCGCGCACCTTATGTAGACTAGTTTTCAGCCATTTGCCTCTAGCCAAATCACAACTCCTCATGTTATGATTTCTGCATTCGCGCAACCGAACCTTGAAAACCAAATAAGGCAAAGCTTTCAGAAGCCCGCCATTGCAATCAACTAAAATCCCTATTAGGGATTGAAACGGTCTCCCGCTTTCTTATTTACCAAAGCGATTACATTGCAATCAACTAAAATCCCTATTAGGGATTGAAACAAGAATTTTCTTTTCTTTAGCAGTAAAGATAAATATTGCAATCAACTAAAATCCCTATTAGGGATTGAAACAACGCCTGACAACTTAAAAATTGCTAACTTACTATTGCAATCAACTAAAATCCCTATTAGGGATTGAAACATATGAGGTTAAAAAGAAAGAGAATATTCAAAAATTGCAATCAACTAAAATCCCTATTAGGGATTGAAACAAAATATCCATTATCACAATCTTGCTGAATTCTAATTGCAATCAACTAAAATCCCTATTAGGGATTGAAACACTAAGAAACTTCTCAATATTCCATGAATAGTAATATTGCAATCAACTAAAATCCCTATTAGGGATTGAAACCTCAACTCTGCTTTTTACAATTTCCCTGGCAACGCATTGCAATCAACTAAAATCCCTATTAGTTAAGAAAACCTAGCTCTATACCTAGATATAGATAGAGACGAAGTAGACGCAGCAGGTGAGTTGTTGTAATCACAGAAGTTTTAAGCGCAAAATGGTGGTAACTCCCCCCATGTTTCTTCTTCTGATTAGGGAGGGCTGGCTTTTGTCCTTGCGCTTGAATTTTCATATAAAGTATGACAAAGTATGATGATAGTAGGCAATGGGCTTGCAGAGAGGACAGAATTAACATGGCAGATATTGAACGTATCACCATAACATTACCAACCGATATGGCTAGCATAGTCAAGAAAGCGGTAGAAGCTGGCGATTATGCTTCCACAAGCGAAGTTATCCGTGCAGCACTGCGCGATTGGAAAATAAAACGAGCCTTGCAGCTTGAAGAACTCGCCTTGCTTAAAAGTGATATTGACGAGGGGCTTGCCGATGTTGCGAATGGTCGGGTGAAGGATTTTGATATAGAGCAGATTATCCAACGAGGGAGGAAGTTATTAGAAAATCGCTCGTCATCCGTTTAACCGATAAAGCAGAAGCCGACCTAGCAGAAATCTGGTATTATGTAGCGTCTGAGGCTTCGGAAGCGATAGCAACCAAATTGCTTGAAAGAATAGAGAAAGCCACAAGATTACTCTTAAGTACCCCTTTTGCTGGAACAGTGCGATCGCAATTCGCGGCTGGTCTGCGTGTGATATTTGAAGGAAATTATGCCATTTATTACACAGTATCAGAAACCGAAATCATAATTATTCGCGTTTTGCATGGTGCGCGTGATGCTAACACATTAGCAGAAAGAGGCGGTTTTGAATAATATCGGTAAACCCCCAGCTATGCTGGGGATTCACAATAGTTTGTCTTATGTTTCAACAGGCGATTTTCCTTTTTTGCCCCAAGTCCTTAGCCTAAGTTTCGGAATGGATGCTCATTTAACCACGGTGATGCCTTTAACCCCGTTTTAAATTAACCATACCGAAATATCTTGTTTGTTGGACGTAGCATTCCCACGGACCTTGAAGCGTATTGTTGATCAGTTGCAATTGACCGCTAATGTTACAAAATGTCCAGTCAGAAGGTGCTTTTCGATCAACAATTCGCGTTTCTTGAAAGTTGAAAACTTCATCAGCAACTGTGCCTGTTAGTTCAAAAGTTACGCTTGCTGGTACGTTGGTGACTGGCTGTTTTAAAGAAAAACCTTTGACTTTCTGCCCCTTCTGCGAAAGATTCATTTTTAAATTCCACAGTGTTGGTTCTGTGTTTTGGCTTAATGTACCAACCCAAATGCCAGCAACCGAAAGAATATCTGATTTTTTCTCAACTTTTTGCGATGAACCTTGGGCTAAAATTCGATTATTATTGGTTACTGTATTATTAATAATACTAGTTGACTTAGATGTTGCAAAAACTGTGGTATTTGAAGCCCACAAAACCGATCCAGATAATGCCAACAACCCTACTAATTTACGTGTATTTAACATCCTATTTCCTCTAAATTTAACTTAAACATTCTGATTGTACTGGTTGTACTGGAAATGAGTAATTACAAGTAACATCCTATAACTTTTTTTGGGCTATATGGCATCACCGTGGCAGAAAAGTCTTTTTGTATGCTAAGAAATTTTCAAGTGTCTGGAACGATGATTTTTCGTTCAAAATAGATTAAAACTCGCACCATAGCCATAGTTTTCTCACCAATTTTACAGAGAAAAGCGATTGCTGAAAATCTTATCTCATCTTAGTTTCAGTCTTAGCGTACAATTTACCCGGTTGGGTACAGTGGTGATGCACTCCTGAATCTGTGGTTGTAATCCAGAAAGCAAACAGGACTTACGCAACTGGCACAATTGACCTCGGCGCGGCTTCGCCGTACCCTCGGTTGATATTCACAGGTTAGTGCTTAAAAAGCGATAGTAA
>NZ_JBALDZ010000044.1:0-6125 GCF_036917155.1 Nostoc sp.
AACGCCCAAGTATTCTTATGTGCTTGGTTTGATTTGAATTGTTGCGGGGTAAGGCACAGCCCTACCCGCTCTTTGTGCCAGTTGCGTAAGTCCTGGAAGGGTAAAAGAAGACATCCTGGCTGTACCAAAGAAGACCAATCAATTTTATACCCGCGATTTCTAATTGCCTAGTCTAACTCTCTGGGGATTCTTAGTAAAGAATTGTAATCCAAAATCCAAAATCCAAAACCCAAAATTCGTATGAGTCCCTGACTACGGTAGTCTAGATGAGAGTGAATTTATCGCCTGCGATATTATATTGTTTTATGACATCAGTTGTTTCTAGTCCCCCACGCACTATTCGGATTGGTTCACGCAAAAGCCAACTTGCTCTCGTTCAGACCTACTGGGTACAAGAGCAACTCAAGAATTGCTATCCTGATATCACTTTTGAAGTCCACACCATGTCTACCCAAGGTGATAAAATCTTGGATGTCGCATTAGCTAAAATTGGCGATAAAGGACTTTTTACTAAAGAACTTGAACTCGGAATGATCAATCAGGAGATTGACTTTGCGGTTCATTCTCTCAAGGATCTGCCGACTAATTTACCAGAAGGGTTGACACTGGCAGCAATTACTGAACGGGAAAATCCCGCAGATGCATTAGTAGTGCATGAAAAGCACAAAGATAAACAAATCGATACCTTGCCCGAAGGTGCGGTAATTGGTACATCTTCGCTGCGGCGGTTAGCACAGTTACGCCACCATTTCCCCCATTTTACATTTAAGGATGTCCGAGGAAATTTGATTACACGGTTGGCAAAACTGGATGCAGGCGAATATGATGCTCTGATTTTGGCAGCAGCAGGATTAGAAAGATTGGGAATGAGCGATCGCGTACATCAAATCCTCCCCAAAGAAATCTCCCTCCACGCCGTTGGACAAGGTGCTTTAGGGATAGAATGCCGTGCTGATGATAGTGAATTGCTATCTCTACTCAAAGCGATCGAACATCCCCAAACACGCGATCGCTGTCTCGCCGAACGCTCTTTTCTACGCTCTTTAGAGGGCGGATGTCAAGTACCTATCGGTGTAAATACAGAAATATCTGGTGAGAATTTGACCTTAACAGGAATAGTCGCCAGTATAGACGGTCAAAAGTTCGTAAAAGATGCTGTCACTGGTCAAGCTAACAATGCTGAAGCACTAGGTATAGAACTAGCAGAACAGTTGCGGCAACAGGGAGCGCAAGAAATTTTATCAGAAATTTTTGCGGTGATTCAGCGCGGTTCCTAAGCAATTGGTGAAGCCAATGTGATTAGATAAGAATTGATCGCCGTTGCACAAAATATGTGCCAGACGCGACAAATCGCGTTGTTCGGGATTTAGAAAGTTAATTTGACAATATAGACTCGGGGAAGCAAAAATTACCATGCGGATTCTATTTGTTGCAGCAGAGGCAGCACCCATTGCCAAAGTAGGAGGAATGGGTGATGTTGTCGGGGCATTGCCCAAATTCCTGAGAGAAATGGGGCATGATGTGCGAATATTCTTGCCTTACTATGGCTTCCTGCCAGACAAAATGGAAATTCCCCAAGAACCCATCTGGCGGGGATCTGCCATGTTCCAGGAATTTGCTGTTTATGAAAGCATTCTGCCTGGTACTGATGTTCCCTTGTACTTATTTGGACATCCCGCCTTCCTACCGCGCCATATTTATTCTGGAGATGGTGAAGATTGGCGGTTCACCTTGTTTGCCAACGGTGCAGCCGAGTTTGCCTGGAATTACTGGAAACCAGAAATTATCCACTGTCACGATTGGCACACAGGTATGATTCCTGTATGGATGCACCAAGATCCTGATATCACCACAGTATTTACCATTCATAATTTGGCTTATCAAGGGCCGTGGCGTTGGTATTTAGAGAAAATTACTTGGTGTCCCTGGTATATGCAAGGACACAACGTAATGGCGGCGGCGGTGCAATTTGCCAATAAGGTAAATACAGTTTCGCCCACTTATGCCGAGCAAATCAAGACAGCAACTTACGGTGAAACATTAGAAGGTTTGCTGTCCTTTATTAGCGGTAAATTATCTGGGATTATCAATGGTATTGATACCGAAGTTTATAATCCAGAAAATGACAAATACATTGCCCAAACCTTTACTGCTGATACTTTAGATAAACGCAAAGCCAACAAAATTGCTCTGCAACAAGAAATAGGATTAGAAGTCAACTCCAAAGCCTTTTTAATTGGGATCGTTACCCGATTAGTAGAACAAAAAGGTATTGATTTGATATTGCAAATTCTCGATCGCTTCTTATCTTACACAGATGCCCAGTTTGTACTGTTGGGGACAGGCGATCGCTACTATGAAACTCAGATGTGGCAATTGGCATCCCGTTTTCCCGGACGTATGGCAACTTACTTACTTTATAACGATGCCCTGTCTCGCCGGATCTACGCTGGTACTGACGCTTTCTTAATGCCTAGTCGTTTTGAACCTTGCGGTATTAGCCAAATGATGGCTTTGCGCTACGGTTCTGTACCCATTGTCCGCCGCACAGGTGGGTTAGTTGACACCGTAACCCATCACGATCCTGAAAATGCTGCTGGTACTGGTTATTGCTTTGATCGCTATGAACCGCTAGACCTTTTCACCTGTATGATCCGGGCTTGGGAAGGCTTCCGTTTTAAACCGCAATGGGGAGAACTACAAAAACGCGGCATGAGTCAAGATTTTAGTTGGTATCAATCTGCCAAGCAGTACGTGAAGTTGTACAGGTCAATTTACGGTTTGCCAGAAGAAGAAGAGGAGACTCCACAACCAGAGCTAGTGTTAAACGAGGTAGTCACTAGCACCAGTAGCAAATAAAAGGGCGGTTAGAAACCGCGTCTACACAGGCAAAACCCACGGAGGTGGGTTTCAAACCTCAATCTTTCCTTAGTCCGCGGAGGCGGACTTTGTTTGTGTAGCCGCGACTTCCAGTCGCCAGGGCATGAAATTGACACTATTAATTACTCGTCGCTTTCGCCCTAATTAACCAATCATGATCGCTAACACAAATTTCCCGACCAGAGGAGTCTCCTAAGCGGTCTAGTGCTAATAAACAAGCATATTTCAAATCCCAAATCGGCGTATTGAGGCAAATTTTGAGTTCAGGAATTGCTCGTGAATCACCCAATTCAGCAAGAGCGATCGCACATGCAGCACGAGATTTCTGAAACTGGGGTTCGCGGTTGTGCAGGTTTTCCACCAACAAATCGTAGGCGGGAGCATATTTCAGCCAGCCGAAAAGTTTCATGACATGATAATGAGCGCCATAGTCGTTATATGCCTTGTCCGAATAAGTTACTAGAAGTGCTGCTGGTGCTTCTTGCGGATAGACATCTAGTAAGGTTTTTGTCGCTAAATAACACCGTCCAAAATCGGTTTCATAGAGTTCATTAATCACAAAATCTAGAACAGGGGTAGCATCATACTCATGTACTAAATCAAGGTTGTTGGGATGATCGTAGAGTATTTGTTCTAAGTAAGGTTGAATTTCTGTAAAGGTAATTTCACCACTAGGAACCCCTGCATCCAAAAGCATCCGCAAACCTCGCAAGCGAAACACCAGAGATACAGGACAACGGGCGATTTCTGGGATGGCTTTGTAGTAGCGGGAATCAATCAAGTCTTGAATACAACCGCGCCGTGCATTGACACTGGAACTTTGCAGCAGCGCCATCACCTCAGTGATTTGGGAATAGTCACCCGTGAACCGACAAACTGTAGCGATCGCCGCACTACGGGTAGGTTCATCCTCCACTTGGGTAAATTTCCGTACACGTTCTAGGGAAGGCTGATAATCAGCGTTCGCTAAAGTGTGAATAATCACCCGATAGATTTGACCTGGCTTATCCAGCAGTTGCGCCACCTCTTCGAGAATTTCTGGATCTTTCGTGCCGATTTCCCCGATCGCCCACACGGTATTCTCAACAGTATAAATATCATCATCTTTAAGGCACTGTCGAATGACAGGTAAAGCTGATTCCGCCTGCAATCGCCCCAAACTTTCCACAGCTTTGCGTCGGACAATGCGGTGATCTAACTCATCAGGGTTACTGGTTTCAATCGCCCGTACTAAAGCTGCGATCGATTGCTCAGTGGGGAAGTTAATTAGATGAGAAACAGCAATATACTTATCAGAAGCGTCTTCGAGTTGTTCTAATGGTGTATCAATAATTGCGATCGCTTCTTCTTCTGTTAGCCCAAACATTTTAAAAAAACGTTTATCCATTGATCTGTAAATTGCTCTTGGATAATTTTAGAGATCACTTTTACCATCGTACTAGGGACTGGGTACTGGGGATTGGGGATTGGGATCTATTTGGGGATTGATTGAAGCATCAAAAGTGTCTAAGTAGGTAGGCAGAATAAAACCAAACTATGTTAACAAAGATGAACAAGGCTAAAACCCTCTTCCCTGCTGCCGGCGCTCTCTACGAGACGCTAAAAGCGAACGCAGACTCACTACCGCTGCGCTATCCTGCCTTATCTCAACGACAAATATTTACGCCCACCTACTTACGTAGCCATTTGAGAATAATAGGAACAAATATGAGTGATTATTCAGATGACTATGAATTTAATAACCTGGATTTTTATAGAAAAAATCATGGTTTACAGCTTTATTACAACTGGTCTGGGGAAATTTGGTGGCAAGAAACACCAGAACAATCAAAAGAAAAATTGTTCTCTATTATTGGGATGAATGCTACCAAAGTATTTCTCAAGCCCGATCCTGAGTACGGCGAAGTCGGGTATCGCATCAATAGAGAGTTGGGTTTATTTTGTGACCCAGATACCCAAGAGATTTTGCACTTTTGGAAGTCACCAACAGCGAGTCAACCAGTACCAGTAGTACACATTGCTAACCGCATTGTCCAAGGCTCAGTCAAACCAAAGAAATTTGTCATACCCAAAGGCAGCGGATATATTACCTCTGTCATGGAAATTCCTTTAGAATACCCGCATCCTTTAGCAGGAGACAGCAAATATTCAGACTATTGCCCTGGAGAAAAGTTTAAGGGAGTTGAATACTTTATCTCAAATACTTGCCGACCCGATGCAACTGATGTCCCTCCTGCTAAGTGGGCGAGAGACTGTCCTTGGTTGCCCTGGATGAAGTTAGGATATGCTCATCCAGCGAAATTAAGATTTGAAACCACAATATTTAGAGTAGATTCTTTTGAGCAGCTTCATCCTAGTTTAGTCAACCTGGTGAGGGAAAAAGTACCAATTTATGAATTCACGCCGACAGAAAGTGATGAGCCGAATGTGACGACCTCCTGGCAAAATCAGTATCTCAGACTCAATAGCTCGATACAGAACATCGTTGGCGTTGCCACCATTTTCTAAATCGTTGTATTATACCAGTTGGGCAAATATTAAACCGACCTCCAAATCTGTCATCTCATCGTCTAACTGAATGTGCGAGAACGGTTTATAGTCCGCAACAGACCACGGACATAATGGCTCACCCTCATACCACGGAGTTTCTACCACAGCTTGAATACAAGGATTGCTACCGATCACATCGACTTCTTCTGTTGCACGATGCCAGACCATGTTAGCGCGATATCTCCGACGGGCTACGCTTACGCACTGGCTCTTAGACGACTTTTGAAGATTCCTGTCAAAAAGCTTTACCAGTGGTTACGCGATCTGAGAAGATCAAAATATATCTATTCGTCTATATAAACACGCATTTAGGAAACCAAACTTATGGATGAAACCTCAGAATTGACAACAACCAATAACGTCACCGCCCAAGATGTAGCAGAAGTGATTGCAGAACTTGAGCAATATCGGGAACGTCTAGTTCAAGAAACTACAGAAACAGCAAAACGAGCTAAGTTAATGAAAGTAAGCGTCATGGCAAAACTGGAGCCTGAACTTGCCAAGATTGATTCTGCCCTCCAGGAACTCCGTGATCAGCAGGCGGCTCTGAGTGTCAGCAACTAGTGGTCTATTGCAAAAGTTTTGAGAGATGAATCAGTTTTAACGTGTCGCGGAAGTCCCCACCTTCAATGTACTCATAAGGTGGGGATAGGGAGCGGGGGATGAGGATTGCATCTGGAATTGATTTTTTGCAT
>NZ_JBALDZ010000045.1:0-1463 GCF_036917155.1 Nostoc sp.
CTTACCCCTTAATGACGAAACCACGGCATGAATTACGTAAGCAATTGCAAAGCGCTTAATTGATAAGCCTTTCCGGTTTTCTTAGTGCCATTCGATTCTGCTAGGGTTTGCGCCAGCTTCTAGTAAAATTTTGACGCAATCAGTAGCACCATGCTCTGCTGCGATTATTAACGCAGTGTTACTAAAGTCATCAGTGGCTTCAATATCAAATCTCTCTGCAATTAGCCACTGTAGGACTTCCAGCCTATTGTTTTCTATCGCATACATTAACGGCGTTTTTCCGCAGTTTCCCACATCGTTGTAATTTGCTCCCGCAGCTAGGAGTAATTTGGCTTTAGGAAGTTCACCCACCTGAATACTCAATAACCAAGGGGTTCTATTCCAACAATCACGCACATCTTGATCTGCTCCTTGCTCTAGCAATAACAATACTTGCTCTAAGCTCCCAAAAACTATTGCGTGCATTAATTCTGTCCATCCCAGTTGCTCTGGGTTAGCACCCGCGTTCAATAATAATTTGACAGCATCAAATCTCCCAATATGAGCAGCTACTTTGATTGCAGATTCACCATAGCTACTCATGCCATTGACAGCAGCACCTCTAGAGATGAGTAAATTCAAAGTTGATATTAAGTTTTCATCTCGTAAAATATCTCGACCATGCATAGCATGAATTAAGATATCATATCCGTCTGGGCTTTGATAGTTAATATCCGCTCCAGCATCCAGAATCAATTGGATTTTATCTAAATTTCCTGACTGTACAGCCAACCCAAGTACGGTATTTTGAGATTCTTGTTCAACAGCATTCACATTCGCGCCATGTTCCAAGAGGAGGCGAATCATATCAACACCTGCATTGGCGCTACTAACCGCACACATTAATGGTGTTTGCTGGGAATACTCGTCTAGGCGCTCAATATCAACGCCATTGGCTATTTTACGTGCGACTCCTGCAATATCTCCCTGCTGTATATCAATATGAATTTTTTGCATAAATTTTCTGATTTAACTTCTGATATAAATTATCGGAGTTGCGGAATCAAAATGCGGGTTATGCGTAAACATCGCTTCCAGCACCAGCTTTTGTGAATATCTGCTTGTAAGCCAAAGTGAACCCTACATTGAGCAATATCACAACGCGGGATCGCAACAGTAACGATCGCTGGCTATGGCAAGTTCACTCTCACCTTGAGCGGACGATTGTTCTGCACAGTTTAAACAACGTGGAAATTCCCCTAACTGAAATCTATCGTCGGATTAATTTTTAAGGGTTGCTAAAGCTTCTAGAAATTGCGCTCACCGAGACGGGCGGAAAAGGGATATATTTTTTCCAAGTGAGCCTATTATGATACTCATATAACATTAGACCCTAGCTATCTAATTGGTATTCAAGAGCTTGAGAATCAAGCACAGTAAGAAGTTCCGTATGTTGATCGACCAAAGCTTGTATTGTGCGAACT
>NZ_JBALDZ010000046.1:0-41848 GCF_036917155.1 Nostoc sp.
CTCTTTTCATAAATAAATTTAGGGGCTTTAAACCCTGTATTCGGGGCTAATTTTTTTTCTGTTCCCTGTTAAGAGTTCCCTGTTCCCGCCCCGAAAGGGCTTGGTAAACTAATTAACTATTAATTCTTAAACTGGGCAATGGATATGATTGATGCTGCTTAAAATCGGCAAATTCACAGATGGAATTAAATGGGCAAAAACGGCAGTGAGAACCAGGATTAGGAGGGAAGATTTTACTGAAATTACTAGTTTCTTCCTGATATTTTTGCAAATCGTGCTGATGCTTGTGGGCAATGTTCGCTAACTCAAATTTTAAGGATTCTAATTCACTATTATTAATGCTAATTAACTCAGACTTTTTACATATTTCTAAATTATAAAATGATGCAACAGCTTGTCGTCCAGGGTAAAGATAACGAGCCGCTAGCAAGTAAACTAATGCCTGTCGTTTGTCAAAAGCCGACTTACCAGTTTTGAAATCCAAAATATGTAACGTGCTATCAGACTCAATAAAAACGCAGTCCATAGCCGCGTATAAGCGAAAGCAATAATCTTCTTGTTCAACTACTATCGGTTTGGGAAAGCCTTCATCACCCGGAGTTAATTGGATAATATCTTTATTTAAAAGCAACGGTGCATCATGATATTTTTGCAAAATTTGCAGCACGCGTTGCTGGACTTGAACGCTTGAGTGGGCTAATTTTAGTAGCTGTGCAACTCTTTCTACACCATCTGCTTGCTTCAACAGATGCCTGTGATGATGAAACTCATAAATGCCTTTTTGGGCAAGTATGCCAATCCGCTGGGGTGCGGTGGCTTGTGCTAACAGCGCTTTGACTTGTGGTTCGTGTTGCCGTGCTTTGATAAACCCCCGTCTCATCTGGCAATGCCAGCGTTCTTGCCCGGTCGCTGGGGCAACTAGAGACCAAAGGTGATAACTGGCAAAAGGTCGATCGGGGGTTGACATTTCTCAGAAACAGTGAGAGAAAATACGGTGGGGAGAAGTTTAAGCTAAGGCTTGCTTAGAAAAGAACTTCGGTGGATACTTGCTGCCACCCACGCTTTGCGGGAAGCTTTTATAGTACTGATATGTACGGGAGCAAGTGGCAAAAATGTCCAGCAAGATAAAATTTGGTACTGATGGATGGCGAGGGATTATTGCCGATGACTTTACATTTCCCAATGTACGGAAAGTAACAAGGGCAATTGCCACTTACTTAGCAACAGCCTACACAAAAGATAGACCAGTACTTATTGCCTACGATACTCGCTTTTTAGCTGACCAGTTTGCCCAAACAGCGGCCCAAGTACTAGCAGACTTGGGTTGGAATGTAAAAATTACCGATCGGGATTGCCCCACACCAGTAATTGCTTACAACGCCCGTTACTTAAATTCCGCAGGGGCGTTAATGTTTACTGCTAGCCATAATCCAGCATGCTACTGTGGAATTAAATATATACCCGATTATGCTGGGCCTGCCACTCCAGAGATTACTGATACTATTGTGGCAAATATAAAAAGTGCATTGGATGAGTTGCCTGGGAGCAACCCGTCAGGTTCAATTTCAATTTTCGATCCGAAACCTAATTACCTACAATTTATCTACACTTTACTTGATATAGAAAAGATTAAAAGCGCTAATTTAAAGGTAAAGTATGATGCTTTGTATTCTACCTCTCGCGGCTATTTAGATGAAGTTTTACAACATAGTAGTGTTCAGTTAGAAAGTTTTCACGATTGGAGGGATGTCTTATTTGGGGGCGGAATGCCAGAACCCAAAGGAGAACAATTAGTTGAGTTAGCAGAAGCAGTAGTTCGCGATCGCGCTGATTTGGGTTTGGCGACGGATGGAGATAGCGATCGCTTTGGTATCGTTGATGAACAAGGAACTGTCCTCACTCCGAATACTGTGCTGTTAGTTTTAGCACGTCATTTAATTAGAAACAAAGATAAAACTGGCGCTATAGTCCGCACCGTCGCTACAACCCACCTGTTGGATAATTTCGCTGCTAAAAATGGGCTGCAAATTTACGAAACCCCAGTTGGTTTTAAATATATCGGCGAAAAAATGCGCGAAACTGCTGTATTAATCGGTGGAGAAGAATCAGGCGGTTTGAGTATTATTGGGCATATTCCCGAAAAAGACGGGATATTAGCAGATATGCTGGTGGCAGAAGCGATCGCCTATGAAGGCAAACCCTTAAGTCAACTTGTCAAAGAAGTGATCGCCGAAGCCGATGGGCCACTTTACAACAACCGCCTAGACTTGCATCTCACAGAAGCGCATAAAACCGCCGTCATTGACTCTTTTACCAAAAATCCACCTACAGAGGTAGCAGGAATTAAAGTCAAGGAAGTGGGGCGTAAAGACGGTATTAAACTCTATTTAGAAGAAGGTAGCTGGATTTTACTGCGTCCTTCTGGTACAGAACCACTGGTGCGCGTCTACCTTGAAACTAACACTCCCGAAAAACTCACCCAAATCGCCCAAGAGTTAGAGAGTGCCATTGCTAAACTAGAGGCATAAAAATTAAAAGTTAGGAGTTATGAGTTAGGAGTTAAGAGTTGTAAATTAACAATTCTTAACTTCTAACTCCAAACTCTAAACTCCAAACTTCTAACTCCTCACTTCTAACTCCAAACTCTAAACTCTAAACTCCAAACTCCAAACTCCAAACTCCTAACTCCTAACTCCAAACTCCAAACTCCAAACTCCAAACTCCAAACTCCAAACTCCTAACTCCTAACTCCAAACTCCTAACTCCTAACTCCAAACTCCAAACTCCTAACTCCTAACTCCTAACTCCTAACTCCTAACTCCTAACTCCTAACTCCTAACTCCTAACTTCAATCAAACTATGAAAACTTTCGCTCCTTTTTTGACATCTCTAGTTGTAGCGGTTTGGGTAATCGCGATCGCAATTATTTCAGTCCAAAATGCCACACCCGTATCGTTAAAATTCTTAACATTCCAATCGATTCAGATACCAATGGGTTTAGTGCTAGCTTTTAGTGCCGTTGTTGGGTTAATTGGCATGGCACTGCTGCAACCTCTGTGGGGACTTGCTGGTATTGGGCAGGGTAATTCTCGATTGGAAGAGGATGCCGAATTTTTTGTTGATGATGAAGATTTTTGAGGTTTGATAGCTGTGCAGTACCAAAACATTATTACAACCGAACCAGGAAAACGAGGTGGTAAGCCTTGTATTCGAGGAATGCGAATTACTGTATACGATGTTTTATCGAACAGAATTCAGGAGTCAGGAGTCAGAATTCAGAATGAATTCTGAACGAAAAAGCGGATAGCGTAGCTAAGCCTTTGTCTTCTCCCTTGGCGTTAGCCTCTCCCAATGTGATTCGGGGAGACGCTAAGAGCGAACGAGCGTCGTGTCAAGATTGCTGACTCCTGAATTCAGAATAGCTGAATTCTTCTTCAACTTATCTTGCCTCTGGGATGACCTACGAGGAAGTGCTTGATGACTTTCCTTATTTGACACAAGAGGATATTTTGGCTTGCCTAAGCTATGCGGCTGATCGATAAAGGCTATGAGCGCAACTTATAAAGCAGATTTTAATTTGTGGATTGAACAGACAGCCCAACTATTGCGATCGCTATCTATCCGAAACGTAATATTTTCTTTGCTCATCGTCTCGAAAAAGTTGTGTTGCAATATGTGGCAATGCAACATAATTATAGTGGAGTAGCGATCGCTATTTTCTCAGTTCAAAATGCCACGTCAGTATCGTTAAAATTCTTAACATTCCAATTGGTTCAGATACCAGCAGGTTTAGTCTTAACTATCCAGAGTGTGAGGTGAAGTCAGCCTAATCATACAATACACTTTGATCACTAGGCTGATATAGGACTAGTATTTGATTTTTGAAATATACGTAGGACGTAGGGTGTGTTAGCGAAGCGTAACGCACGCACCATCTCAAGCTTTTGGTGCGTTACGGCTTACGCAATTCCTTGTAAAATTCTTAGCTTGCTTCATCGCTAATTGAAGAAGAATTCAGCTATTCTGAATAAATTCGGGAGCCATCTTGACCCTTTCTACGAGATGCCTCTTGTCTACTTACACCATACTGCTACGGTTTTTTACTTACCGAAAAATGAACCTTTTGTGAAGGAAAGCAGTCTAAAACTATAGATTTCTGGTTCAATCAAAGGTATCTTTATGACCATGAAAAGAATTCTCTCATCTTGTTTGTTAGGCATTTTGCTAACTTCAAGTGTTTTAGCAGAGCGTGCATCTGCTCAAGTAGAAGTAATTTTTGGAAACAATGACCGACATGAGTGGCGGGAACGAGAACAAGCGAGGTTAGCATTTATACGTAGAGAACGTGAAGAACGTGAGCGTCGTGAATGGCGGCGTCGAGAACATGAGAGACGTGAATGGCGTGAGAGGCATGAGAGGCATCACGAGGATCGGGATCGCTAAGTTAGGTGAATATAAATATTTACAGTCATTGCGACCGTAATGAAGAGAAGCAATCGCAAAGTATAGAGTTTGCGATTGCTTTTCTTTGCTACGCAACTGTCATAAAGCTAAGACTTATCCGATTTGACAAAAAGAATATCGTTTTAAACTCTCACGACTGAAGCTTTGGTGATGAATCGGCTTGACTCATTTCGTCTCTGTCCTTTAAACCAATGTCTCGACGAATACTTTTGCCTACTTACATAAATTTGAAATTAATGCTGTTGAAGAAGAATTCAGCTATTCTGAATTCAGGAGTCAGCAATCTTGACACGACGCTCGTTCGCTCTTAGCGTCTCCCCGAATCACATTGGGAGAGGCTAACGCCAAGGGAGAAGACAAAGGCTTAGCTACGCTATCCACCAGTCGCACAAAATTCATTCTGTACATGGATAGCGGGGCGTTTAGCCCATTCTGGCTCCTGACTCCTGAATTCTGTTTCGATAACTACATACAATACAAACTTGATTGAGACAAGTGAACTAATGGAAGAGCCTAATCAGTCAGACAAAAACAAATTTATTTACCCATTTTTATCTATCTATACTTATTTCTTCCAAGGCAATTTAGTCCCCATTTCAGTTAGTGCTGAGAAGATAAGATAGAGAATCAGGAACCCAGCGATCGCAACTCCTAAAGCTACAATCAAAAATACTAATAACAATGAAGCTTTGAGCGCATGGGTTCCAAATTGGACAAGCTCAATCGGATGCGTCAAATCAGGTAATCCGGGAATACCTTGAGCAGAAGATGACATTGGTTGATTTTTGCAGAATTTGAAGAACCAGACCGATAAAATCTCTTAAAGGTTTCTGGAAAACTGTTTTATTGGACACATACTGAAAAAACCGCGCATTGGATACAGATTGGTTTCTGACTAAAAAATTATATGAAAGCCAACTGAATAGACTAGAAGCTAGCTATCATCCAGAATTAAACGCAAACTTTGAAAACGCCATTAATATACTAGAGCGCCAGTCCACTAATATATATTGACAAAAACTCAAATATGTGGATTAAGACAAAACGCCCATTTAAGGTGAAACATTTGGGTCTGTTTTTTAGCGACAGCATAAAAACGGAACACTAAAATTCACGATTTTAACAACATACATATCTTGTATTTTAGGTCAAGTACTTCTACTGGACTGGCGCTCTAGGGGTGTTGCTGAATGTCTAATGAATCAAAAACCCGGTCTTCATGACCGGGTTTTTGGCGGAAACAATGGGGTTATATTCCCCGAAGGTTTGTTATAGAAGTTCAGTATAATATCGATGCTCTGATATGTACTACCACCCAGTTGCGATCGATTCCGGAAAATTAGCTAAGAATTTTTGACTACCCTTGTTTTATCTCCCAAAATACAGCAACCGACTGGTCGCATCAACATGTAGGATTGAAAAATATTGATTTTCCGGCTTTTGCTGATGAACAATGCATTTGGTAGCTGGCAAGAATGGCTAACAGTATTCGCCTATCTAGGTTTCACCGTCTTCATTATCTGGCGCGTGTTTACCGCCAAGAAGAATTAAAAAAGCTACATATCATCTCACCAGGGCCTTTTTGCTCAAAGGGCAAAACAGTTCCACCTTCTTGAACCTTGAATCGTTCACGATAATTGTAAACCTCGGTAGGTCTTTTTACTCCATCTACACTAATAGCTGACTTGTATTCCCAATAATTTTTGGCGCTTCGGCTGATATTGAGAATGCAAATCTGGTGATGTAGCTGTAGCCCATCGTAGACATCGTAATTGCGGCATACATCTGCAAAAGCCGGATGTACCACGGAGAAAGGCAGTATTAATAGCAACACAAAAATATTATGTATCTAATCCTGTCCATAAAAAGTTATTTAACATTATTTGGAAATACTATTATTTAATTTTTAAACTCTTTGAGTAAATTACTTTTCCTAGTTTGACAGACCAGAGATTTCAGCTACCTAGCACTAAAAGTATGGAAAGCACTAGATAAAAGTCTAATCGTACCATAAATTATATTTTTTGATCAAGTTAACTAAGCTAAATCGAACCATGCTCAAACACCTCCTTTACTTTGAGGGTAGACATCTAGTGCGTCTGTTCATGTACCATACCCTAATACCAATTCGTAATATCCTGCGGGAAGTTGTACTTTGTGCATCTACTACGTAATTGAGAAAGTCAGATTACATCTGGCTAGGTTTCGGCCACCTGTATCTGTAGTCTTATTTTGGAGAGTTGAAATAACAGAATGTGCAAAAAAAGTCAGTCGTAAGGACGATCAAATTGCAACCAAAAAGAAATTTTGAGCAATCTTGGATTACACGCTGTTTTGCAGCAATACTGCTCTTTGGTCAGGTGTGGCTACATTTACTCCAAGGAAAAACATACTATCGCAAGATTCTGCAACATCTCGTGACTGCTGGACCAGGTTCTATCTCTCCAGTTCTTCTTGTCAGCGGTTTTGCAGGAATGATTTTTACTATTCAGACGGCGAGGGAATTAGTGAGATTTGGGGCTGTCAATGCAGTGGGAGGCGCTTTTGCCTTAGCTTTTTGTAGAGAATTAGCTCCAATTTTGACCGCTAGTATTATGGCAGGACAAGTAGGTTCTGCTTTTGCAGCAGAAATAGGTGCAATGAGAGTCACCGAGCAAATTGATGCACTTTATATGCTCAAAACTGATCCAATTGATTATCTAGTACTTCCGAGAGTAATTGCCTGTTGTTTGATGGTGCCTTTGATGACGATTTTGGCTTTAGTTATGGGCATCATCGGCGGAATTTTTGCCGCTTCACAGTTTTACCAAATTATTCCCGAAACATTTTTAGAATCAATCAGAGATTTTTTAGAACCGTCAGATTTGTTTATTATTTTGCTAAAAGGGTTTGTTTTTGGAGTGCTGGTTGCCGTCATTGGCTGTAGTTGGGGTTTAACTACTAGAGGGGGTGCAAAGGAAGTAGGAGAATCTGCTACAAAAGCAGTTGTTACTAGCTGGGTGTCAATTTTTATCATGGATTTCTTCATCTCTCTACTGCTGTTTGAACAGCCTGCATTTTGAAGAACAAGATTCCCGACTGATTAAAAAAGTTGGGAATCTGAGGGAAAAAGTCAGTTGTGGATAAGTAATACCTGACTATGTTAGAGTATATTTTGTTTAAAGTTTTATCATACTGATTCTGAATCGTTGGCACAGCCCACAGCAGGTATCGCTAGCTTTTTTGGGTAGACTTCATGACGTTAGCGGAATGTGGGAATATATTAACTTATAAATTAGCCCACCCAAAGCTAAACCTCCCAATGAAAAGATAGACGCAGTGGAAAAGGCTAACCCTTCTCTAAGACCCGCTCTTTGAAAGTCTATCCTGACTAATATAGTCGCTGAAATGATGAGTAAGGTATCAAGAAATACCCGAAACCAGGCAATCATGATAAAAAATAAAAAAGCTGCTAAGACGGCAACACCGAAAGTCCTGGTATTTGATTTAAGTAAAATACTGTAGTAGTATGTCATCTTCGGCCAAGGAGCGGTCAACGTTACGATTAAAAGCAAGATAGCAACTACAGTTACCACCCACACAAACAGAGGGGCACGAGTTTCAGATATTACCCAGCCCAAAGTACTATAACTAAGCAGTACTAGCGCCAGGGAGACCCAAGGAACTCTTTTCAAAATTGACATGGGTTAATATTCCTAGTACAGGGTCAAGATTTTATTCGATAACTAACAATAACTAAGTGTAGTAACTCAAGACTTGATTTTGCTTGAGGGCTTGCTCAGTTTATGATGGCTGTCCTTCCTCAAGGATATCCCAGTATAAAAGGAGTTTTTTAGGATGTCGGTATCAATGAGACAAGAAACCAGAAGTTTTTGCAGATGAAATTATGTAGATTTTGGTTATATGTCTTAAACTGGTAAGTCTATCATCATATTTTCTTATAGCTTCAATCAATAGGCTGTTATGCTCTTCCCAAGAAAGCCAAACAAGTTTGTCGATAATTGCGGTACAAAGTAGTTAAATATGTTGTTAAAGATTTGTAAACTGTTAGCAGCCGAGTAGCCGCGTGTCACATCTTGTTAAGGAATTATCATGAGACAACTTGTTATTGCTGAACGCGTATGCCTCATTGGTCATATCGTGTCAAAAGCCTTTGGACTGGTAGGGATGCTACTGGTCGTACCTAATGCCGAAATAATTTTAAACTCATCGCAGGTTGGAGAAACTGCCATAGAATTAAGTATGGCTGGCGGTGGTGTAGTTGATATCATCTTGGGGACAATAGCTGTCTCTATTTATGCTTACCGGACGTTGGGATTAGGAACTTGGCTAGCATTTATGTTGCCGGCTATTTTTATCTCCTTGGGGAGTGAACTACTGGGAACTAGTACAGGATTTCCATTTGGTGATTATAGTTACTTGAGTGGCTTGGGTTATAAGATTGGGGGGCTAGTTCCTTTCACAATTCCCTTATCTTGGTTCTATGTTGGGCTGTCGTCTTACTTAATTGCTAGAACTGGTTTGAAAGTGGCTCAAAAACCCAGTTGGGGACGCCATATTGCTGCTATAGCTGTTGGTGCTTTGCTCTTCACTTGCTGGGATTTTGCCCTTGAGCCAGCTATGAGTCAATCTTCTCTGCCCTTCTGGTATTGGGAACAACCAGGAGCTTTTTTTGGGACACCTTACCAGAACTATGCAGGTTGGTTTGGTACTAGCGCCCTGTTTATGAGTGTGGCAGGATTATTGTGGAGAAATACCTCGATTAAATTAGAGCGATCGCAACTTAATCTACCCTTAGTCGTTTATTTAACTAACTTTGCCTTCGCCGCCGGTCTTAGCTTGGCAGCTGGGTTCTCTATCCCTGTGTTACTCGGTTTATTACTAGGTGTAACTCCTGCCGTAGTGCTGTGGTTAAGGAGTTCAACTACACCTACTCAAGTTACTTTTGAACCAGTAACCAAAGAAGTATCAGTAGCCAAGGTTGAAGTTGCCTTGAAATAAGTCTATTGGGGACTGGGGACTGGGGATTGGGAATTGGGGATTGGGGAAATGAGGGAGCAGGGGAGCAGAGGAGAAGTTGCAGTAAGTTTTTCCCCTCTGTCTCTTTCTTATACCCCATGCCCAATGCCCAATGCCCAATGCCCAATTCCCAATTAATTCCCAATGCCCAATTCCCTATGCCCAACAACAACGCTTTGATAGTAGAAAGCGCCATCTCTCTTTTTTTGCTACTTATCCAATTACCAGCAACGGCGATTCTGTTTTCGCGCCTATTAAAGGGGCCAAGACGCCATCCTCCAATAGAACCCCAACAGCCTACACCTGAGCTTTTGGGTAAGGTTAGCGTAGTTGTTCCTACACTCAACGAGGCGCTTCGCATTAGCCCTCTGTTGGCTGGTTTAAGTCAGCAAAGCTATGAAGTTCGGGAAATTATGGTTGTAGACAGTAAGTCCAGTGATGGTACTCCCGACTTGGTAAAAGCCTCACAGCAGAAAGATCCGCGCTTTCGCCTGATGACAGATGATCCCTTACCCTCTGGTTGGGTGGGGCGTCCTTGGGCGTTGCATAATGGTTTTCTATATAGCTCAGAAGCGAGTCAGTGGTTTCTGGGACTGGATGCTGATATCCAACCACATCCTGGTTTAGTGGCTGGTTTAGTGAAGACAGCCGAAGCACAAGGCTATGACCTTGTTTCCCTTTCACCCCAATTCATCCTCAAATATCCTGGGGAGTGCTGGCTACAACCTGCTTTGTTGATGACTTTGCTTTACCGATTTGACCCAGCGGGGATCAATACAGAGCAGCCAGAAAGGGTAATGGCAAATGGGCAATGTTTTTTGTGTCGTCGCTCCGTTTTAGCGGCTGTGGGTGGTTATAGCAGTGCGAAGAGTTCTTTTTGTGATGATGTTACGTTGGCACGAAATATTGCTGCTCAAGGTTATAAGGTCGGCTTTTTAGACGGCGCAAAGGTGCTAAAGGTAAGAATGTATGAAGGGGCAATGGAGACGTGGAAGGAATGGGGGCGGAGTCTCGATCTCAAAGATGCGACTTCTAGTTCTCAGTTGTGGGGAGATTTATGGCTACTCACATCTGTTCAAGGTCTACCCCTGTTAATTGTCCTTACTTTTTTGTTGATTCCTCCCCCACTCTCACATTTGCCCACTCCCCCACTGCTGCTACTGGGACTGAATTTATTCCTGGTGGTAATTCGCTTTGCTATGCTGATAGCGATCGCACCTTCCTACGATCGCACAAGCGCTAAAGGTGGCTGCTTGTTCTGGCTTTCCCCTTTGGCCGATCCCTTAGCTGTACTGCGAATCTTCTTATCTGCATTCCATACGCCGCGCGAGTGGCGAGGACGCAAATATAGTTAGGAGTGAGGAGTTAGGAGTGAGGAGTTAAAAATTCATAACTCATAACTCATAACTCATAACTCATAACTCCCTACTCCTCTTCCCCTCCTACTTTATCCCCGCGTTCTAATTCCCAAAGAATTTGATTTCCTTCACGGCGTACCCGTGACACTATCCAGTTTCGCCAGCGCCATTGATCTCCACGACTGGTGACGGCGCTGGCATGGACATCCATCAAGTCTGCTAACTCAGAACTGGTGATTAAGTAGCCTTTTTCAGAAATTTCGTCAGCTATACGCAGAGTTTCGACCAAGCTGCGGAGTTGCGAAACCCTCATTTCTGGCGGTTTTTCATCGGTTACGGCCGCAGTTGGCCCTGTTGATGGTTCCATAACGGTTATTTCTGGTGCAGAAGTACTGATTTCTTGCGGACTTTGGTTAATTATTCTAGAGTTTTTTTCATAATCAGCTACTTTTGCTACATTTAGTTCATTTGTGCTAGGTAAAGATTTATAAAAATCTGTGGAAGATAATTGTTGTAGGGAAGGGGTTTTGCCACTTGCATAGGTGCGAGCGATCGCATCACAACGTTCGTTACCTATGTTACCAGAATGTCCCCGAACATGTTGCCATTTTACCTGTTGGCTATTGAGTTCATCTAAGATTTCTAAAAGGTCTTGGTTTTGGACGGGTTTACCATCTGACTTTTTCCAGCCTTTCTTTTTCCAGCCTTTCACCCACTTGGTAACGCAGTTAATCAAGTATTCGCTATCGGTATGAAGGGTGATAGGTTCTGCTTGTTGAGACGTTTGCAGGAATTGCAGAGCGGCGATCGCAGCCTGCATCTCCATTTTATTATTAGTGGTATGAGGGGATGCATCGCCTATTTCGTGGATTGAGCCATCGCTGAAGTAGACGACTACACCCCAACCGCCAGGGCCAGGATTACCGGTGCAAGCACCATCGGTGTATATGCTTTGAATTGTGGGTTGGGTGGACATGCTTAGAGTATCGAAGCGCGAAGGCAAGAGTTATTAGCGGCGAATTTTTTAACAACATCCAGGCTATTATACTGATAAAAACTCTTAATTCTGACTCCTGAATTGTGACTTCGGAATTTTTCTTTAATCCTCATCATCAGGCAAATTTTCCATTTCTTCAGTAATTAGCGTCTGAAAATCTTCGTCACAATGATTATACAGATGAACCGCAGCAGCTAGGAGTTCTGCTAGAATTTCAGCTTGTTGGTTAGCAGTTAAACTAGTTAACTGTAACTGGTTAATTAAGGCTTGTACTTTCAGGCATGTTCGTTTAGTACGTCGTGCTGACGGATACTATGCTCAATTTGCAATTGATGTTGAGATTAAAGTTGAAACACAACCCACCCTCGAAATAGTGGCTATGTGGCAGATAGAGATTTGAACGCCAGCATCAACATTTTGAGACTAGGACTGAGTACGGTAGGGCATACCGGAATTTACGCTACAGGAGATTTGCCCTCTTGGGCGATTGGTGTAAACCTGTCGTCTAATGGCGAGTCTGTGAATGTAGAATCCCCTAGCCTTTAGGCTAGGGGAGTGTCAATGTCCCAATCTTTTACTCAGAACGATAAGCAACACGGAGACTTTGGATTAAAATCACCAGAGATGCGATCGCCATTAACCCGCCCCAAAACCAGTAAGGTAAAAGCAAATATCGCTGCATTTGCGCTGTATCAGAGATTCCAAGGGGGCCAGCCGAACTGCTAAATAGATAATCAAGTTGATGGTAGGTACTTACACAAGCTTGCACACCCAGAAATTGAATAGCAAAACCTTGCGCCCAACGAGGTGCTTTCAGGGCAATACCTAAGATTATTAAACCCAGTAAGGGAATTGCCACCAATCCGAACCAGGAACGCACCCAAATTAATGTCGAAAATAGCAAAAAACTCCCTAATATTTTTAAACAGAGGGTTGCTGCTGTAAAACTGCGGGAAGCCAGAATCAACGCTGCGCCGGCAATAGGTGGCCCCATTGGGCCTGCGGCGGCGATTATTGCTGGGACAATTGACCCCGATAACGACCGGATGCCATAAGTTGCGACACCGGAACCATTGCTAAAAATCTCTAATTTTTGGAACTGTCCCCCTAATAGCAGTGCCATCAAGCCATGACCCATTTCATGAAACCAAGTTGCCAGAATTGTAAATGGGTATAAGATATAGTCACCTCCTGGTACTTGCCACAATAAAGCAGTTGCGATCGCTGCGGCAACTAGCCAGGTAAGTCCCATACGTTCAACAACTGGCGGGGCTTCTTTGGTAAGTAAGGTTTCAAAATTTTTACTTGATTCCCTCATAGGACACTTGATTTTAGATTTTAGATTTTAGATTTTAGATTATTCCCCCGATTAATTCGTGGGGCATTCAATTTTGGATTTTAGATTATAGATTTTAGATTATTCCTTCAATCTAAAATCCAAAATCCAAAATTCACGGTGTATTTTCATCTATCCTAATGTAATTATTGAAGTATTAGGGTTGCTGAGGAATGCAACAATTCGCACATCGAAGCGACAGTTGTAAACTATGGCGCTATCAAGAAAGTTAAGAATTAGGAAACTCTAACTCAGTGCTTCCCCGTCTCAACTGCACCACCTCAGATGGTAGATGCTCCTCCAACCAATCTTCTAAATCAGCCAGTACCTCGCAGTAATTGATGTCACTCTGAAGTTCGTGATAGGCTCCTGGATACTCGATTCTCAGCTTATCTGTGTAGTTTACTCGTTGGTAAAAGATTTCGCTTCCCCCTGGTAAAGCAACTCGATCTGCGCCACCGTGGAGAATCAACAATGGTAATTGCCAATCAGCGGCGTGAGCATTAATCCAATCAACTGTTGCAAAGAATTCTGTAGCTAGGCGAGCTGTCGCACGGGTATGTCGCAGTGTATCTTGGGCAAATGCAGCTAAAACTTGTTGATCTCGTGAACCAGCGCTGATGTCAATACCTGTATTCAGGGTGAAACGCGGCCATACCCGTGAGAGCATTTTTCCTAAAAGTACCCGAATCGGTGAAACTCCAACTTTCCCCAAGGTTGGCGCGATCGCGATCGCACCCTGCAATAATGATGCTTGTTGGGCATAGCGCAGAATGTAATCTAAGACAATAACCCCGCCTAAACTATGACCCAAGAGAAAAATTGGGCATCCAGGATTCTGAGTTTGAATTAACTCTAAAAATGCTCCCAGGTCTTCACGAAACTCACTCCAAGCGCTAATATAGCCTCGCTGACCTGGTGAACGTCCATGACCACGCAAATCTAAGGCGTAGACAGCGTATTCCTTGGGTATCAAATGCTGAATGACATTATTGTAGCGATCGCTGTGCGCTCCCAGTCCATGCGAAATAGCTAATATTGCCCGTATTTTACTCTCTGGATGCCAGCTTTGGTAATACAGGTCAAGTCCTCCAACACCTTGGAATCTACCTTCTCTATGAGATGCTAGGCGATCGCTATGGTCAATCATCTGGTTAATTTTTTACCCAATTTTCTCAGCAAGCTACTAACATGTCAACATCTATTGTCATCAAAATAGCTTCGAGATTTGCAAACCGCAGATCGCTGACTGCTTTAAAGAAGTCGGCGATCTTGGGGAGCATCCCAGTTTTTTGCAAAGAGGATGAAAATCAGTCAGGATAAGTAAGACAAGTGTATTTAACTACCGATGACCCCAGAACCAAATGTAGAAGTATAAAAAAGTTGTACAATTTAAGCGCCTACAAGCATTATTATATCGTTAGCTACTCAGAAATTTTGAAAAAATAAAGTTGTATAATTTTGCAAACGCTTTCCTTGTAAGGATTTGGGAATATTTACTCCAAGATTTAGTGGCGATCGCATTCCCAGCACAAAGCTAAATCAACTTCTTACCGTAAATAGTGAAGTTTGGTATAAAAGCGACAACCATACCTCGCCTTTTAAGTATAATAATTGTATAATTTATCGCGACAGTGAAGTATGAAAGATTGTACTGACCAAAGCATGATTAGTTGGGCAATCAGGGGGAGCGATCGCAGTTAGTCGAGTTTGAGAATGAAGAGGCGATCGCTTTTATTTTTTGGGGAAGGCGATCGCTTTTTCGTTGAGATGGAGATGAAGGGAGGCGATCGCTATCAAGTTATAAATATTGGTTGGCAGGAGCTAACGCGAATATTTGGTTGTATTATTTACGTAGAAATTAAAGATGGCAAAATTTGGATCGAACGCGATGGAACAGAAATCGGAGTGGCTAATGAATTAGTAGAAGCTGGAGTCCCTAAACAAGATATAGTTTTGGCTTTTAAAGCCCCATACAAACGAAAATTTACTGAGTTTGCTGCTAGTTGAAGCACATAGGAGTTAGGAAATCTACGGCAATTAGGGAAATAACAGATTCTGGGAAAATGCGATCGCCTCTTGAATCTGCGTCCAATCTTGCTTGCTTCTAGCCATAAAAACTCCTGTAGATGCTTACATATTCACCTACAGGACAAGTTGTACAACAGTTATACACTAATAGTATTAAATTACTCCACAGTTACAGACTTAGCCAAATTCCTCGGCTGATCGACATCTAAACCGCGACGGGCGGCAATATGATAAGCCAATAATTGTAAAGGAACTACTGTGAGGATGGGAGAAAGTAATTCGTCTACATGAGAGACAGGAAGAAGATCGTTAAAGATTTCCGCAGCTTCACCATCGTTGACGGGAGTCACACCAATTAACCGAGAATCTCTAGCTTTGGCTTCTTGGGCATTAGAAATAACTTTTTCGTAAACACTACCAGGGATTGCGATCGCCACTACTGGTACTTTCGCATCTAAAAGTGCGATCGGGCCATGTTTCATCTCTCCAGCTGGATACCCTTCGGCGTGAATGTAGCTGACTTCTTTTAATTTCAACGCCCCTTCTAAAGCAATGGGGAAGTTAATTCCTCTTCCCACAAAAATGAAATCTTTGGTTTCGGCGAATTCGTGGGCTAGCTGTTCAGTTAAACGTTCCTGACTTTCCAAAGTTGCTTCAATTTCTTTGGGAATCTGCCGCAACCCATTAATAATTTTCTCTAATGTATCTTTTGAAACTGTCTGGCGGCGAGCTGCTAAATCCAATGCCAAAGCATAAAATGCCATCAATTGGGCGGTAAAAGTTTTTGTCGCCGCTACCCCAATTTCAATTCCTGCTAGGGTACTGATAATATGCGGCACTAGATGACCGAGGCTGCTTTCAGGGCGATTGGTAATACCCAGTAGTCGCGCTTGATATTTGGGTTCTTTCCCCTGGCGACGTTCTTTTTCCATCGTCAAAGCTGCTAAGGTATCGGCGGTTTCACCTGATTGGGTAACACCAACAATCAACGTGTTAGCTGTCACAGGTGATGGTGCATAACGATACTCAGAAGCGTAATGTACCTGAGTTGAAATTCCTGCTAGTTGTTCAAGTAAATATTTTCCGATTAATGCTGCGTGCCAACTAGTCCCACAAGCGAGGATCTGAATTTGTTCTAAATCGTTGTATAAATCTCCAGGTAAACCAAGATTGATTGGCGATTCGGTAGATTCGGCTGGATTAAAGTATGCTTCTAAACTAGCTCTTACTACCCCTGGTTGCTCATGGATTTCTTTGAGCATGAAGTGTTTGAATCCCTGCTTTTCAACCATTGTTGGATTGAAGTTGAGCAGTCGGGGTTGTTTTTTCAGCCTGTCGCCAGCAAAATTGTAAATCTCAACGCCCAAAGGTGTGAGGCGGGCAATTTCGCCATTTTCCAAAGGTAGGACTGCACGGGTGTAGGCAACAATCGCTGGTGTGTCAGACGCACAAAAGAATTCCCCTTGCCCAAAACCAATTACCAAGGGTGCTTGTTGGCGGACAACAATCAATTCATCGGGGTAGTCAGCAGAAATAACTGCGATCGCAAATGCCCCACGTAAGTGGTTAACGGCTTGACGAATTGCCTCTAGGAAGGGAGATGAAGAAGATGAGGGGGGAAGATTCTTTAAAAATTCGGCGATGAGATGGGGAATGACTTCGGTATCGGTTTCAGAAATAAATATGTGTCCCTTGGCTTTGAGTTCCTCGCGTAACTCGCGGTAGTTTTCGATAATGCCATTTTGCACTACCGCCACTCGCTTTGCCGTATCCAAATGGGGATGAGCATTATACTCTTCTGGTTTACCATGAGTTGCCCAGCGTGTGTGACCAATACCAATTTGGGCAGGGGTTTCTATTTGTTCGAGTTTAGAACGCAGGTTATGGAGTTTACCCTTTGCCCGCACACAATTTACTTCACCTTCCCAAATAGTGGCGATTCCAGCAGAATCATAGCCCCTGTACTCTAGTTTTTCCAGCCCAGCCAGTAAAATGTCTGTCGCCCCTTGAGTGCCTATATATCCAACAATTCCGCACATTGTTCACACCACTTTTTTCTGGATGATTAAATCCAGTATAGTGTGTAGCACAAACTTGACATTTTGCAAAGAAAAAAGGGAGTAATTTACTCCCTCTACCACTAGGTATTGTTATGGATTTTAGGGTTTTACAACGGATTACCCGTCAGCGTTTGACCTGACGGTACAAATGCGGCTTCTAGGATTTAGATACCCAGAGATTATATCCCCAATCTAAAATTTCAGATTTCGTAAGGCGGGCAGTGTCCACTCTACGATGCTAAAAGTGCTTCCTAATTGAGACACGTGAACTACCCCAACCTAAGACGGACGGGGCTTCCCAATTCATCGGGAATAGCCTCTAGAACTGCGTAGTACTAGAAAGTCTTACATTCCCTCCTCTTGTCAGGAGTCCTGGTTCCCAAGACCCAAATTTCTTCCTTGCAACATATACCTATTAGCTTGGTTTTCGCTTATGGCATTGATGGTCAAGACGTTGGCTATCTTACCAGAAAATGCTGGGGATTCGTCATACATCTGAATATTTGTTTTTGCTGTGCAAAAACAAATATCAGATGCAATCCCCACCCTACTAAGAGTCTTTTGGTGGGGACTTCCGCGATATGTTAAAAGTTTTGAGTGCTGAGTTCCGAGTTCCGAGTGAAGAATCAAAAAATTGTATTTCTGATTTACTTCTTTTTGTCCCAGCACTCAGCACTCAGCACTCCGATCAGCACTTAGCTTTTTAGTAAGCTAGACCCATACTGCGAGTTGTTTCAGCGCCCAGGTAAACCCGGATGCTCAAAAAGTCGGTGGGACAAGCGGTTTCGCAACGCTTACAGCCAACGCAGTCTTCTGTACGGGGTGAGGCAGCAATTTGAGCAGCTTTACAGCCATCCCAAGGAACCATCTCAAGTACATCAGTAGGGCAAGCGCGGACGCATTGGGTGCAGCCAATGCAGGTATCGTAGATTTTTACGGAATGAGACATTGAATAAACGGCTCCTTTCGAGTGTTCTTCTCTGCGAAAGAATCATAATCAACGCATAGTCTACCGCAGTGGTTGATAGGCCGTAATCAAAAGGCTACATAACTTCAAACAATGTAATAAGCACCCAAGATATTTGTTTTTGCGAGATTGTCCCTATTGACTTATTAATCAGCAACATCAGAAGAGCGTATTTACCCCAGCGATATACCATAACGGGGTTGAATCGTAAAGAATCGTAAAGATAGATGAAACAAAATTAAAAAAGATTAGGGAATAGGGAAATCTCCTAATTTTAATTATGGTAATTTTGGGTGATGATCTGATTTTGCGATCGTTACTTCCCAGTGTAAACAGAAAGTTTTTGGCTATTTAGGTTACATAGAAGCTGTCACCATTACTGATTAGCAGTGCTTTTGCTATGTAAATAATTAATTTAGAGACTGCGATCGCAGTCAGCAATTTTAAGCGATCGTTCACCGATGACTTGTATATTTGACTTTTTTAAATCGGACAATCTCATAATTTTTATGACTACATATCAGAGTATTTCAGAAATTGCAAATTCATCGTTTATAGCAGCAGTTCCTATTTGAATTTTTGGCTCGCTACCCGTCACTTCCAGTTGTTCTTCTGGATTGTTGACATCAGCTAATTTATCTTTTACATACTCTTTTTCTCGGATTTTTCGAACAATACTTTCTAACAGCCAAAGTTGTTCTTCTACAGACAAGGTAAGGATAGAGCGCTCAATTTCTAGTAAATTCGGTGAGATCATTTTGCTTTTGCTTCCTAGTAAGGTGTATTTTTCAAAGATTTTATATTCAGTCTATCTGGTTAACCTAGAACATCGCAAATCCTCCATCCTTTTCTCCACGCCTATCTTTTCACAAATTACAAGAGATTGCTATAAATAACCAGAAACCAATTTTATGACTTTTTAATTAAGTATTCCTGCTGAAGCAAAATGTAAGCTAAACTGGCTACATGAATTACGAAACAGCTAGGAAACTCCTCATAGATCAGACAATCACAACCGAGGAAAACCCAGATGCGCTGTTAACGCGTATGAAACAGGGCAAACCGCCGGTACCCGGTCAGATCACCTCGATTTTGTTGGCATTGAAAGTGGTGTTTGAAGCCCTCAAAGATGCAAAGAGCCTAGACCGAGAATTAGCTTTGGCCCTTTATCAGTTAAGCATTAAGGCGCAACAGCTATTTGGCGCAGGGCGTAAAGCCGGAGTTGATTGGCCACCTCTGCTGAAGGAAGATTTACTACGAATTTCCTTAGCATCTGAAAGTATCTTTTCGGGTACATGGCAAACTCTAGCTCAGATGGAGTTGGGGAAGTTGTAGAATAGGGACTCAGTAATCTTTCAACGAGAAGGGATGAGGGAGATGAGGGAGATGAGGGGAATAACCAATGCCCAATGCCCAATACCCAATGCCCATTAACGAATTTGCAGTTCCTTTTCTAATTTGTCTAGGTCAGTTTTGAGCAAAACCGTCATTTGACCAGTAAAAGCTTTGCCAGTCTTGGGTTGGGCAATTTCTACCCAATATACATAGCGATCGCCTACTCGTAATTCTCCCTTCAAAGCTTCCCGAATCGGAGTTTTAGCTAGACGCGCCGAATTAACTACCTTTTGGTTGGGATATTGATACACGACTTGGGCGCGATCGTAGTCTTGATAAATCTCTAAGCCATAAATCACCCGCAAGGATTCTTGGAGACGCGCAAATGTCATGCCGTTAATGGCATCATACATAGCGATGCGCTCACTGCGAATTGTGCCTCGGTCTTTGGAAAATTCCACCCTACCGGGAGGCAATACCGACGCTTGAAAAGTGAATCGTTGGGCGGCTGTATCAGTTTTTTGCACAAATAATTGCTCCCCACTCCTGGGCCGGAGTGTAGGATGTGCTTTAATCCAAGTGCCCACTTCCTCTGTACTTTGCCCTGGTAAAGCATTAGCTTGGGAATCAAAAAGCGTTCCTATGCACAGCCAGGGCACTAGAGAAAAAGGCAAAATTAAATAGTTAAGCAGAGATTTTTTGAGCATTTTGTTGTTCAGGATTTTGATAGAAATTTCCCCATTCGGGAGTAATCATAGTCTTCCCGTTTTTCAGCAAGATTATTAGACATCTGGTGAAAATGAATGTAGAGACGTAGCAGTGCTACGTCTCTACAAGGACTCTGGATAACGCATATTTAATTTCTGGAGATGTCTATTTCAATAGGTCAACCTAACTTAAGATATCAGGGATCTTACTTATCAACGCTCTATCAGAGAAAAAGCTAGTTTTTAGGACTTGTGTGTACACCATAGCTTTGCAAGAGGGATATGTACAAAATCTTGTCTTTTAATGTTTGAGATATTTATTTTTTGGGAACCATACATAGAGTGATAGTAAGTTATGGAGAATTTTACGATTCAGTAGGTATAAGCTTAAAGTAGTACAATTAAACTATAAGAAACAGATAAATTCTTCCTAGCTCTTGCTGTGACAACTCTGTAAGCTGATTTATTAGAGCAAATGAAGGCTAGCTATTATCTAGCAGACTGAAGGGGGTAGTTGTAGTGTTGTCATGTTTTAACGTAGCAGATTACTTTATCTGGTTAGCAAATGAAACAGGCTCTTTTATCAGTAATCTCAAGCTGCAAAAGCTTGTTTACTATGCTCAGGCTTGGCATCTTGCACTCAATGACACTCCTCTATTCCCAGAGGATTTTCAAGCCTGGATACATGGGCCTGTGATACCTGCGTTGTACCAGAAGTACAAGCTTTTTGGATGGCAACCAATTTTAGAAGATGCTAACCCAGAATTACCCCAAGAGGTTCAAGAGTTTCTAGATGAGGTTGCACAAGAGTACTTTGCCTGCGATGCTTATGAACTAGAGCAGATGACTCATACCGAGACACCCTGGAATTTGGCTAGAGGAAATCTACCACCTGATGAACCTTCCAGCGAAGTTATTCAGAAACAGTGGATGAAGGAGTACTACGGATCTCGTGCCGAAGAAAAGGATTAAGAAGACTGAGGTTGCCAAAGACGGCACATCAGGAATTAAATCAACAAAGCTGAAGCCACCTCAAGGCATCAGCTTTTCGTTTAAATATTATCAGGACAGTAACAGCAAATTTTCTTGTAGCCAAAAAGAAGTAATCTACTGGCTGACCTTGCTTGATCGATTAAAAGCTCTATCTAGCCTAACTGCTCAAGAGTTGTTAGTGAATCGTAGTAGTACTCTCAGATGTCATCCCATCAAGTGGGAAGATACCAGCGAAAGGGCATTTGGTTTGCCAAATGAAGAACAATTGGTTGATATACCATATCAGTTTTCCATCTCCTCAAATGAACATGGTAGGGTTCATGGGTTCTTTATTAACGAGATTTTCTACATTGTTTGGCTAGACCGAGATCATCTGCTGTATCCCGCGAAAAATTAAGGAATCATTGCTACCTTAATCACCTTTCGCGCCTTCATATCAGAAAACACCTGTTCTAAATCTTTTAATGGTCGTTGTTCGCTAATAAGTAACTCAAAGGGAATTTTACGACTAGCTATGAGTGCAAGGGACGATCGCACATACTCTGGTGTATTATGAAACACGCCTTTGATGGTAAGTTCGCTATAGTGTAGCTGTTCTGTATTCACAGTAATGCTGGTATCCCGTGGACATCCACCGAATAAGTTGACTGTTGCACCAGGACGGGCGCAGGCGATCGCAGTTTCCCAAACACTTGGTACACCAGTGGCTTCAATGACTACATCTGCACCCCACCCTTGGGTAAGTTCTTTCACCACATTGGGAATATCCGAGATTTGATGATAATTAAAGGTCTGGGCTGCACCCAATTTCTGACCAATTTCTAGCCTCTGGTTATTACCTCCCCACAGCAAAACTTCAGCTTTCTCACTCAGCGCCGCTACAAACATCAACCCAATCGCCCCATCTCCCAGGACGACTACTTGATCTTTAGATTTAATATGAGAACGCGCTACACCATGCAATACACAAGCTAAAGGTTCCGTCATCGCTGCCAATTCCCACGGCAACTCATCGGGAATCTGCAACAAATTATCCTCTACTATCGGTGCGGGAATTTTCAGGTATTGGGCAAAGGTACCATTATTCCATGTCAAATTTGGACATAAGGAATATTCTTGACGCTGACAAAAAAAGCACTTCATGCATGGGGCGGAATTGTTGGCGACAATGCGATCGCCTACTTGCCAATTTGTCACCCCTGCACCCAAGGCAACAATTTGCCCAGCACCTTCATGACCAAACAGCGTCGGCGGTATGAGCATTTTGGCATGACCACCACGCCGCCAGACTTTCAAATCTGTACCACAAGTTGTTGCTGCCCCCACCTGGATCACAACTTCGCCCGCCGCCGGAGTGGGATCGGGAACTTCCTCTAGGCGTAAATCTTCTTGACCATGAAGTAATGCTGCTAACAAAACTTTAAAACCTATCAATTAGCTCCATCCGATTTTACCAGTTGAAGCTAATTTAATTGGGTACTAGGAATTGGGGATTGGGGACTGGGAAGATGTAAAAGTGACTGGGGACTGGGGATTAGGGATTGGGTGCCAAACCCTTAAAATTATGGTGGGGGCTTTTACCCACCATATTAAAAAACTTTTTCCCAGTCCCCAGTCCCGGAGCGCTCAGGATTCCCCAACTTCAGAGCATCAAGTCGGGGAATCCTGAGCGCGACCTGTTGATAGGTCTAAACTAAATCAGTATTGATTTTTAGTAAGTTTTATATGTTGAAAAACTAGGTATTCACCGCTGGCTGGGGAACTACTCCAGTGTTCCGGGTATCCACATTAGGTAAGCGAATAGCATTTAATAGCGGTACTTCTTGTCGGCACGACAGGCAAAACCAATATAGTTCACCATGACGGGCATGACGTAGGAGGGAACCACCGCAGCATGGGCAGGTGTTGGCTCTCGTACTCATACCAATATCCTCCTTAAAAAAATTTGTTGTTTAAACTCAGCAAAAAAAAGCAGTTGATTAAAAGTGGATTTTGGTAGCATGAATGCGACCATTCGATTCTATGCGGTCTTTAATAATTTGTCTGTAAACAGCTTCATATCCGTTAACCATTTGGCTAACGCTAAAGTTATTTTCCACATATTTTCGACAGGTTTGACGATTGAGTTCCAAAGCTGGTGGAATCATTGCGGCCATTTCTGCGTGGTTATTGCAGATAAAACCTGTTTTACCGTGGGCAATAACTTCAGGTACCGAACCTAAATTCATGGCAATAACTGGTGTACCAGTTGCCATTGATTCAATCATTACTAAACCAAAAGGTTCTTGCCAGTTAATGGGGAAAAGAGTGACAGCAGCATTGCCCAAAAGTTCAGCTTTTTCGGCGTGGTTAATTTCGCCGAGATATTCAATTTGCTGACCATCTATATGGGGAGCAATCTCTTGTTCAAAAAACTCAGAGTGTACTGCATCAACCTTTCCTGCCATCTTCAAGCGCCAACCACTTTGTTTAGCAATGGCGATCGCATGTTGCGGCCCTTTATCTGGCGAAAAACGCCCTAAAAATGCCAAATATGGAGGTTTTGAGGGTTGGGCTACGAATGGGTAATCTGTTAGTTCAATTCCGTTATAAACTGTGGCAACATAATTGAGATCGATTTGACGCTGCGAGTTACTAATGCTGATATAAAGTTGCTTTTGGTGGTAGCTAAATGCGTGACGGTTGTCCTTTGTAAAATTATTGTGCAGGGTGTGGACTGTAGAAGTTGTTGTTATCAAACTCGCTAAAGGTAATGCCGAAATCCCTACATGAGAATGGATAATATCGAATTGGGCAGCACCTTGGTAAACTTGGCTTAGTTCTAGCATTTCGTACACTGCATACTCTTTCACATTTGGGTCTAGGCGTAATGCACGTGGATAAACTGCTTCTAAATGAGCCAAAGTTTGAGAATCGCCAGAGGCAAATAAAGTTACCTCATGACCACGACGAACAAGTTCATCAGTTAAGCGACTCACTACCAGTTCTATTCCTCCATAATTAGGAGGTGGAACCCTTTCCCATAAGGGGGCAACTTGAGCGATTTTCATAAGTTTTTTTGGTTTAGTCTATGAAATTGTCCTCAATAATGAGCTACATCATTATTTTATGAGGCAAGAGCATTTCTACTTACTCTTTTGACATTTAAATTAACCTAAAAGGCTAACAAAAGCACAATAAAGGTTAATCGCACCGCAAATTTCCTTCCGTCAAATCTAATGGACTATCGGCAAAAGTCAACTCTGACCTAGACTTCTAACCTATAACTAATCTATTACTTGTTGCATCTGTCCTGGGGATCATAATGAGGTAGAATATTTTGTAGCGGAACTTACAAAATCGAATATTTTGTAGCGGAAAATACTAAAATATTCAATGGGATCAAATCATTAAAGCTTCGTTTTAAAGGTAATTGGTAAAAGGAAGAAAAATTATAAATATTAAGTAATTGTACAATAATTACATAATTTGTAATTAGTAATTTACAAAAATTCTGATAATTAACTAATGAAAATCGCTACTTGGAACGTCAACTCAATTCGCACTCGCCTTGAACAGGTTATCGATTGGTTAACCCTGAATCCTGTTGATGTTCTCTGCTTGCAAGAAACTAAAGTTGTGGATGCTGAATTTCCGCGATCGCCTTTTGAGCAGTTAGGCTATAACCTTTATATATCAGGACAAAAATCTTATAATGGCGTAGCCCTGATTAGCCGCCAGCCACTTGTAGATGTCAGTAGCGGATTTCGGGCGATTTTGCCAGATTTACATCATGAATGGGACGAGCAAAAGCGCGTGATTACAGGTGCAATTGATGGTGTTCGGGTTGTGAACTTATATGTTCCCAATGGTGCAGCGGTAGGAACCGAGAAATATGAATACAAACTACGCTGGTTGACAGCGTTACACGAGTATTTAAGATTGCTGGTGTTGTCAGAATCTGCAATTTGTGTGTGCGGCGACTTCAACATTGCCCTAGAAGACAAGGATATTCACGAGCAAGTTAGTACAGAAAATCATATCATGGCAACAGAAACAGAGCGTCAAGCCTTACGGGACATTTTGACGCTGGGATTTGCCGATGCTTTTCGCAAATTCACCACAGAAGGCGGAAATTATAGTTGGTGGGATTATCGCGCCGCCGCCTTCCGTCGCAACTTAGGTTGGCGGATTGACCATCACTATCTGACACCCGTGCTATATGAACGTGCTAAAAGTTGCATCATCGATGTCGCACCCAGAAAATTAACCCAACCCAGTGACCATACGCCGGTAATTGTGGAATTTTAAATTGGGGACTGGGAACTGGGGACTGGGGACTATAGCGGTTCTTGTTTGGATGCAATACACAATAGGGCACAGCAAGCATAAGATGTAATCTAAGAACATCAATTCTGATGTTCTTAGATTAC
Source organism: Nostoc sp. (assembly GCF_036917155.1). Taxonomy (GTDB): domain Bacteria; phylum Cyanobacteriota; class Cyanobacteriia; order Cyanobacteriales; family Nostocaceae; genus Nostoc. Next base: position 25,680 of record NZ_JBALDZ010000046.1, read on the forward strand.
ATCATGAGTAGAAAACGTCCAGCGCGAACAGGAAACCCAGATATGTGGCAGCAAAAGCATGTACCAGACCGCCGATTGCGGAAATCGAGCAAGAAATATTTTCATTACTATCTCCTGGCAACTTTAAACCGCTAAAGTTGTATAAAAACGCTAAAAATCATTCTTTTCGGCTATTGTTTGCGTAAGTCCTGTTCACTTTTCGCTGTTTGGCTGAAGACTCGATAGTATAGCGATGTACTAATTTCCTTTAAGGGAAACAGCAGATAGGTGAGAGGATTTATTGCCACAATAATATTTCGGAAGTCTCGCCGCGCCCAAAATAAGATCGCACGAGCAACTTGCTGTGCAGACATCACTCCATAAGGATTCAGTTGACTTTTAAATGGGCCAAGAATTAACTTGCGAATTACACAATCCCCGTCCAAACGCTTGAGAGTAACAATATCTCCTAGCGCTCTTTTACTAAGTTCATAAAGTGGACTCAGTGCTGGAGAAACCTCAGCCTCAGAAGTATTTACCCAGATTTCCTTCGTTGCTTTTGCTTGTGGGCCTGTGACAGTTGTCGAAAATATATCCATCAACCGCAATGCTGAAAAGGTATTCACTTCATAAGAGGAGTTGATAGCCTCTGGTGTGCGGCTATTGTAGACATTGATTCCGTGGTTGATAATTAAAATATCTACTTTCTCTAAACTATCCTTCAAATTGGCTTCATTGCCCAACTGCCAGGGAACTACTTTCATCCCAACTTGCTCTACCAATTTTTCTGGATTAGTGGTTAAGGCCACGACTTTAGCATTATTCTTGACAAGTTCAGCCGCCAATGCTTGTCCCAACGCTCCTGATGCTCCGGTTAAAGCGATGGTTTTTCCCTTGAGAGACAGTCCTGTGCCCAGAATTTTATCCACTAAGGGAAAGACACCACTGTAGTAAGCATTGACATCATCAAAATGATGCCGCCAATGGTAAGACCGATTCACCCACCAAATGGATGGTATTGTCTCTAAAGGGCCAGGTAGATGGTTGTAGTCTGTATCGATTTTTCCCTGAAAATACCGCACAGATGCACCATACAAGAAGGTGCAAGCATAAGCTACTCCCAACCATAAACCTATTTGCTGGATGATTAAGGCGATTACCAGCAATACCACCAGTAGTAGACTCGACTCTAAAATGTCGTGATAGAGCTGGGATTCTTGATAAACTTTTAGGGAAACTATCGATAAATCGCGGCGATAGGCCATGTGGTGCTTGTTGTGCCATTTAGCAAGCCAATTGACTTGATGACATAAAGCATGATACGTATCTCTCAAAACTTCAGCGAGTAAAAGTGAAAAAAGCCCCCAACCAGCAAACTGTAAGCTGGTATTTAGCCAAACCCAATTAATTTGTAATCTTGTCTCAATTCCAATCAAGTTTTCAGCTAGCATTTTTATCATGTTTGTCTATACTCGTTTTTCTTAATCATTCTTCTAATGATCTGATAAAGGTGTATTAAGGTCGAGTCTAGAGCAAATTAAAATCAAAATCGGGAGTGGGAGATGAGGGAGCAGGCAAAGCAATAAGCAATGCCCAATTACAAATTACGTTAGCGCAACGTTAGCAAGTATTCGATCCTCATGGCTGGAGTTCCTATAAAAAAAATAATAAATATTTAACTATTATTGGTGATACTACGCTCCTTATTTCAATAGCTGCACACTTTTCTCAAATTAATTGACCATCTACTTGTGGGTCTGACCCCTGACTAATTCGCCAACAACATCATTTATTTATGGGGATTATCTTTTTACTTTTTACTTCTTAAGATTCAATCCCCAGTCGCAAACTCAACTTAAAGCCAAGTCCTCTGGTGTATTACAGTTAAACAGCATTTCTGGTTCTACCAAGGGCAAAACTTCTACCGGATATTGCCGAAGCCACTGCTGAAACGATCGCCCCCCTTGGTTGATAAACTCTAAAAGTTGTGGCAAACAGCCACGGCGATAGAAACCACATAGAGGTTCCCAACCTTTAGGATGATGAGTTAAAGCTGCGATCGCATTATCTCCTACACCATCAAGTCTAGTTACCCATTCTTGCAACACCTCAACCCGCAATCTCGGTAAATCGCAGGCAAGCAACAGTACCCATTCTGTCTTTACTTCGGCTAGTCCTTGAGCAAAACCCACTAAAGGTCCGTGGGCGAGAGATTCGCCAGATAAAGGTACTTCTCGGATCAACTGACAACCAGGTAAAAGCAAGTCTTGATAGCGTTCTGGCCAGGGAGTGATTATATAAACAGCATCAGCACAACTTTGAGCAATCCCACAAACTCGCTGTAACAACGGCACTCCTTGAATGGGAATCAAGGCTTTATCGTGACCCATGCGAGAACTCTTACCCCCAGCTAACACAATTGCGGTTAATTCGCTTCGGTTCGTCATAATTTCGTAAGTTCGTAGCAAATTCTCTTAAAAAACTCTGCGTACCTCTGCGCTTTCCTCTGCGTCCCTTTGCGTTTAAAAACCGCTATGAATTAATCCAAAGCTCTATTCTGACTTTTCTGCACTTGCTGTAATAACCGTTCTAAACTTTCTGCTGGTACTAGACACTTCAAACCTTGGCAAACTAAACCAACACTTCCCTCTGGTAAATCAGATGTGATGGCAAACACAGCCGTCGGCAAATACTTGGGAATCAAAGTGTTAATTTGCTCAGTTGTGCTGCGAATCAAGGTAGAATTACGATACCAATCCAAAGCTGTAAATAAGCTGGGACAGGCTTGGGGAGCGCGATGCATTACACTCTTAAAAGCTTTTAAACCAAGCTCCGCTAAATCTAAATAATCTAGATTATCGGTGAGTAGGGTGAGACGCACAAGGTTAGCGATCGCAATTCCATTGGCTGATGGTGTCGCATTATCAGTATAACTACGTTCTCTGACAATTAAATCTTGACTAGAGTCGCGTGATGTGTTATCGTAGCCAGCTAACTCTACACTCCAAAGAAATTCGTTGAATTCATCTTGGATAGCGATCGCTTTTTCTAACCAAAGAGAGTGCTGAGTTTGTAAGGATTGATTTTCATTTCTTGCCAAAGAAGCTTGGTGTAAATCTAGGAGAGCTTTAATAAACAAAGCGTAATCTTCAGACTGAGCTAAAACACTTGGTTCTCCTTGATAGTTGAGTCGGTGAAAACGCCCATCTACAAACTGATTTTCCAAAATAAAATTCGCCGCTTGTGCTGCTAATTGTAGATATAATGGTTGCCGGAAAACCCCAGCAGCCCTAGCCAGCCCGGAAATCATCAAGCTATTCCAAGCGACAATCATCTTCGTATCTGTCACTGAAGGAATGCGACCTAGCCAATTAGTGGTTTTTGCTTCCTGGTTGTTACGAGCCGGGGGAAAAGTTTCTAGCGACTCAGAACTAACGCCATAGCGAACGGTAAACAGCTTGCTCAGTGCCGTTTCCAGGGTTGCACTCAGTTGACCTGAATGGCGTCTTTGCAAAACATTACGTCCTTCAAAGTTGCCGTTAGGGGTAACAGTAAATTGCTGTTGTAATTCCGTTAATTCTTCAGGTGTTAACAGTTGTTGTAATTCGCTGTAACTCCAAACGTAAAAAGTTCCTTCTTCTGGTTCTACTGCCGTGGCTTGGGTGAAGCTATCGGCATCTTGGGCAGCATAGAAGTAACCTTCAGCCGCAGTCATTTCCCGCTTCAGCCATTGTACAGTACCAGTAATCGCCCTTTCCAAGGCTGGTTCTTGTACTCCTACACTCCACAAAGAAGCCAGATACTCCACAATCTGTCCATTGTCGTAGAGCATCTTTTCAAAATGCGGTACTGTCCAAGTCGGGTCAACAGTATAGCGATGAAAACCACCGCCTACATGGTCATAAATACCTCCCAGCGCTAAGTCTAGTCCTCGCTGGGTGCAAACTTGCTTGCCATCATAGCGAGATTCAAAATTAAATCGAGTTCCCCGCAGTGCTAATTCTGTGTAGGGAATCATCGGAAAGCTATTGCCAGATTGACTAGGAGTAATTATGCCTGTACTGGTTTCCCAACCTTGGCGGAGTAATTCATGGTCTTCAAGCTCATTTGTTGTACCGTCTTGCAATACCGCAGATGTGAGCAGAGACTCAATAATTAAGGCTTTGCGTTTCTGTAATTCTTCTTTTTCTGTATCGTAATAACGGCGAAGAGCTTGCAACACCTGCAAAAATCCTGGACGACCATAGCGCGGGTCTACAGGGAAATAAGTACCAGCATAAAACGGTACTAAATCTTCTGGAGAAAGAAAAATATTTAAAGGCCAACCGCCTTGACCGCTCATCATCTGCAAAGCCTGCATATAGATGCTATCAAGGTCAGGTCTTTCTTCCCTGTCTACTTTGATGGGAAGATAATTGGCATTCATGTAGTCAGCGATCGCAATATCAGAAAAAGCCTCGCCTTCCATGACAGTACACCAGTGGCAACTAGAGTAGCCAATGGAGAGAAAAATCGGTTTATTTTGCGCCCTTGCAGTTGCAAGTGCTTCGTCACACCAAGGCCACCAATCAATGGGGTTTTCGGCGTGTTTACGGAGATAGAGGCTCTTAGCTTCAGCAAGGCGATTAGTCATGATCAAACGCAAATAGTTGCCTTCTTTGCTCAGTCTACCCTTTTCCCAAGAGTGTTAGCCTCGACGGCTTGTACATAAGCAAGAAACCTCTTAGTTAGAAGATAGCAGTATATGGTTTTGATATCGCCTAAGTAAGTTTATGCAAAAAATTACAGGTTTATAGTCAGCGCTGACTGACTACAAGGCAATTATTATTTATATAACTGGGTTGATTTGCGCCGACTTACTTACACCTGTGCAACTTATGAAACATTCTTATTGAAAAGATCGCCACAGCAAGCTAACAATATTTGGTGGCGTTTCTTGCATAGGTGATGCTGTCTTTGTCTGAATTAAAGTATTTGGGCTAAGTCCTGCTATCAGATGGAGCAAGAAGGTGATGATGGCGGCTTGTATAAGTTTTTCCAGCATGGCACGTCTCTTGTGAGTGGATAGCATTTCAATTAGGACTAGTTATTCTAAATACACCTCATACTATCGACTTACTGAATCTAACAAAAATAACTTGATAATTGCTGAGGGAAATCCTAAAAAAATGTTTAAAATGTTACCGAACATTAACATAATTCCCTAAGCAAGTCGGATTTCGGTTATCGGTTTAATCACCACGTCGCCAAGGTTGTGCAGCAAAAGCCGAAACATGAGATTGGCGATAGTTGGAGTTTTTTGATTTGCTCTTCCCTAAATCGGGATATTCTCTTAGACAGCTTTTGCTGCTAAAAAGTGCCCTTAAAGGTTGAATCCATTGCAAAATGTGCTTTTACTTCCTTGTTGGATAAGACAGAATGGGAAAGATTTACTTTTATCTACCTGGAATAGAGATAAACCCCAGTTTCGTGCTGTCACCGATAAAATGTATTTAAAGTAGCCACAAACACGCTTCCATGATTCCTATCGTTATTGAACAATCGGGTCGAGGTGAACGCGCCTTTGACATCTACTCACGGCTGTTACGTGAGCGCATCATCTTTTTGGGACAACAAGTTGATAACAATATTGCCAACTTGATTGTTGCCCAACTGCTGTATTTGGATGCTGAAGACCCGGAGAAAGACATATATATGTACATCAATTCTCCCGGTGGTTCGGTGACGGCTGGTATGGGCATTTTTGACACTATGAAACATATTCGCCCTGATGTCTGTACAATTTGTACCGGATTGGCGGCGAGTATGGGCGCTTTCCTCCTCAGCGCGGGTGCTAAGGGTAAGCGGATGAGTCTACCCCATTCTCGGATTATGATTCATCAACCTCTAGGCGGCGCTCAAGGACAGGCGACTGATATTGAAATTCAGGCGCGGGAAATTCTGTACCATAAGAAGCGGCTAAACGATTATTTAGCTGAACATACAGGTCAACCAATTGAGCGTATTGCTGAAGATACTGAACGTGACTTTTTCATGTCGCCAGAGGAAGCCAGGGAATACGGTTTGATTGACCAAGTGATTGACCGTCACGCCGCCGGTAGCCGTCCAGCCGTTGCGGTTGTCAATTAATAGTCACGATTGGTAAATGATGATTTACCAGTTTTAATTCCCTTAAACCGCAAAAATAACCCCTCTTCATAAGTAAAGAGGGGTTATTTTTGGAATGATGGTCTAAGTACGCGATCACTTACCGTAGACTTTAATCATATGTTCTCGTCCCTGTTCTGGTGTCCAGCCTAAGCGCTGGATTTCGACATCTGTTTTAGCAATTACATCCGACAAATCTGCTGGTTGAGTTTTCTTTTTTCTCCTTCCTGTCCCTGTCAGGGCGACTATATCCTCTTGCGGACTATAATTAGGGGGAGTAAACGGTGTGACATCACCAGCAATTAAAACTTCGTCTAATGCTGGTGTTGGTTGAGATACAACGATCGCTTCCCATAAGTTTTAATCAGATGACCCCGTCCCTGTTCTTTTGTCAACCCTAAACGCTGCATTTCACAATCTGTTTGAGCAATTACTTCAGAAAAATTCACAGGTTCCATAGCTTCGTTACTGTTTCAATAGCCTACGTTATTAGTCCTTACTAATGACTAATGACTAATCAAAACCCCGCTATTGGGTCTGGCTGCGATTGGAGGTATTTGAGGAATCCGTGTAATTCTTCTTCAGTGAGCAAAGTACGCCCGCGCTTACCGTAGGTTTCAATCAGATGCTCCCGTCCCTGTTCTGGTGTCCAGCCTAAACGCTGAAGTTCGACATCTGTTTTCGCAATTACATCCGATAAATCCACAGGTTCAGCTTTCTTCTTTCTCTTTCCTGTCACTGATGGGGTAGTGACATTCTCTTGAGGGCTGTAACTCCGAGGTGTAAATGGTGTGACATTATTGGCAGAAATTGCTGGAAAGGTTTGATTTTCTAACTGGTTATCAAAGGTTATTTCCAAGCTTTCAACTGGAGGATCAAATTCTAGCTCCCGGTTGGCAGTCACAGGAAAGTTTTGACCTAAATCCTGGCTATAGGTATCGTCACTTGGGGGCGCAGCATTGCTGTACCCATACTGTTCGTTACTGCTTGTTACTACTTCTGGTTTGATGTTCAGTCCTTTGGAGGGCAGCGTAGATATTTCTTTGTCGCTGACTGCTGACCACTGATTACTAACAAACTCCTCATCTTTTACGGAGGAATAGGCAGCAGGCTCATTTAATCCTACTTTGGTATTCAAGGAAGGGTTTTGCGGCGCTGGGGAAACTGGATTTGAGGTAAATGCCACTGATTCCTGTGGCGCATTTGTAATACCCAAAACTATCAATGCCCTGGTTCTGGCTTGGTCTTCTGCTGCTTCTACTGTTTCGGCTGCTGCCATACCCGTAGCACGGGTTACGCCTTCAATTTGCACGCTTGCCCGAACAATATATTTTCCTTGAAAAATTTGCACTAATTCAGAAATCAGACTACCTTTGGGATACAAGCTCTGGAATTGAGCCAACATAATACTGCTACCAATCTAAAGGGGAATGGGGACTAGGGACTGGGGACTAGGGACTAGGAGTTTTCCAAGGGAGCAATGCTCTAACAGTGAGGTGGGGAAGCAGGGGAGGCAGGGGAGGCAGGGGGAGAGAAAGAAATAAGTGTATTTAGGACTATAACGGTCGTAAAAAATACTAAAATTTTCTCTTCACTTTCCCTGCTCCCTCAGATCCCCCTGCCTCCCCTGCTCTTTTCACGATGATCTCACTTTTTCGCGTTGCTCCCTTTTCCAATGCCCCATGCCCAATGCCCAGTCCCTTTTAAAGTAATATTCTTGCTTTGCCTTGTGTCCTAATTGTAGCAGTAGGTGTTTTTTGACGAAACTTTTGGCTAGTGCTAACTTGTCTGGGTAGTCTTGCTGGCAATGCTATACTAATTACCCAACTCGATATCTAGAACTATTTTCTGGAAGTGCGCTCTAAATCTACAATAATGGAGATAAGGTTCACCCTCGCTGCTTATTAAGCTGCTCACCTAATTGTTACCGATTCTACATGTGGGAAAATTGGGTTCACCGGCAGTTCCTCCTAGTTAAACATCAGAGTCTAATGGCGTAAAATTACCTTCACTCTAGACAATCAAACACCTGTAGTTTCCACGCCACTTGCTCTACTTGGGGAGACCCCAGACGCTCGTAGACTCGCTAACGCTGCACTATCGCTTTTAGCGTCTCCCCGAATCCCAAAGGGAGAGGCTAACGCCTTCTCTGCGAGAGGCTGACGCCAACGCGAAGCGTCTCGTAGAGAAGGGAGAAGACCGCAGTGGCTCCCCTGCATAGCGCTTTTGGGCAGCATGGAGAGTTCTCTAAACCCAGCTTCTCAAAAACCCGTCGCGTAATTACCTAGCGGGGCTAAATTCTAATCAAGCGTGCAATCTTAAGTTTGGTTTAGGTGAAGGGACTTGAATGCAGGCAAATTCTGAGAGCATCTTGCAGTGAGAAGTTCGTAGACACCCAGAGTTGTCCGTGGGTCGGCTTCCTTTGCTCGGAACTGTGGGAGTATTTTCCCGCTTTGGCTGGGTCGGGCTTCCTTTCCTTAGAACTTAGGAAGTCTTGCTTCAGGGCAATTAGTTTCCAACTTGTTTCTGTAAGCCGTAAGGGTATACAGGAAAGAACCAGATTAAAGAAGAATTCAGAATTCAGAATTCAGAATTCAGAATCAAGATAGTAGGGAATTCAGACCCACCACTACAAAAGTTGACCACAAAACAAGAAAATTTTTGTGGGGGACTTAAACCCCTTGATTCAGACGCTTGCGGACTCGCTACCGCCCTTCGGTTTCACCAGTCACCTACAGAAGTAAACCTTCTTGCAGTGCTGGTTCACCAGTCACACAGAATTAAATTCTGTTTGCGGTAGCAGGGTGTTTAGCACATTCTGGCTCCTGAATTCTGTTTTGTTAAACAACAAATGATGTTTTGACCAAAGGTCGGTTCACTGCATGGAATTTTCAATCGCTACACTCCTTGCCAATTTCACCGATGATAAATTGGTAGCTCGGAAGGTTTTAGAAAAGAAACTTGGCTGTGAAGATGAAAAAAGTTTACAAAAACTTCACATCGCCTTAGATGTTCTCGAAAAAATCGGTATTTTAGTGAAGGAACGGGGCAAGTACCGCCGTGTCTCAGAAGACGGCATAATCGAGGCAAAACTCCGTTGTTCTAGTAAGGGCTTTTGCTTTGCTATTCAAGATGTGGAAGGCGCTGAGGATATTTACATCCGCGAAAGTCATCTGAGTAATGCTTGGAATGGCGATCGCGTTTTGGTGAGAGTTCTCAAAGAAGGCAGTCGCCGTCGCTCTCCTGAAGGGGAAGTAAAGCTGATTCTCGAACGTTCTAACCACACGTTACTGGCACGAATTAAGCAGGTGGAAACTGGTTTCCGGGCTGTGCCTTTAGATGATCGATTGCTATTTGAACTCAAGATTCAACCTAACGGGGCAAAGTTAGAAGAAGCGATCGATCATCTGGTTCATGTGGAAGTTTTGCGTTATCCGTTGGCACAATATCCTCCCCTCGGTCGAGTCGTGCAAATCCTTGGTAGCGATGCCGAAGCTGCTGCTGATATAGATTTAGTTACGTGCAAACACGACCTTTCCCGGACTTTTCCAGATAATGTCGTTGAAGCAGCCGCCAGGTTGCCCAAAAAGCTGCTGAAAGCAGACCTGAAAAATCGGCTAGATTTACGTAATTTGTTTACTCTCACCGTTGAAGGGGTAAATGGCGGCGACACCAAATTTATCGAAAACGCTTTTAGTTTAGAAAAAAACTTAGCCGGAAATTGGCTTTTAGGCGTTCATATCACTGATGTTTCTCACTATGTCCAACCTGATGAACCCCTAGATAGAGAAGCACTCAAACGCGGTAAATCAGTGTATCTGGGAGAATTAGTTTTGCCAATCTTGCCCCCAACGGTGGCAGAACGCTGTTCTTTAGTACCTGGGAGCGATCGCTTAACCATCTCTTTTTTAATTACCATTGATCCCAAATCGGGAGAAGTGTTGGAGTGGGAAATTCAACCCAGTGTAATCAATGTAGAGACTGCACTAAGTACTGAACTTGCCCAAGCAATTCTTACAGGTGAATCTCAAGATAAATCTCCACAGGTTTCCCAAATCTTGCAAGACCTCCAAGCCTTGCAAACAGCCGTGAAACAAGTGCGGTTAACTCGTGGTAGTCTCCAGTTAAATCTACCGCCTAGCCAAAACGCCTATTATGATGAGGGGATTTTAGGCGCTGTGGTGGTGAATGATTTACCCGTGCGATCGCTACTCACGGAGTTGGTACTGTTAGTTAACCAACTATTCGCAACTCACTTAAATGCCCTTGGGGTTCCCGCTATCTGGCGAGTCCAAGGTACACCCGATGTTGAAGATGTCCAAGAAATGCTGAAATTGGCAGTCAATTTAGGCGTTGACCTCACACTAGATCCAGAAGTCGATATCCAACCCTTAGATTATCAACATTTGACCACAGCTTTTGCCGAATCTCCCTCTGAGCAAGTTCTTACCTACTTATTACAAGATACGCTTAAGGCATCTGCGTACAGCACTACCAAAGGATCTCACTTTGGTCTAGCACTACCGCAATATGTCCACTTTAGCGCTCCCTTGCGGCGTTACCCAGATTTGCTCATGCAGAGAGTGTATTACACCCTACTCGAAAACGGGCGCGATCGCCGCAATACCCGTGTGAGAGAACGCGTTAACCTGCGCCACTCCTCCAGCCACAAGGAAATTAACTGGAACGTTTTACCCCCAGAGTTGCAACAAGAACTGCAAAGCGATTTAACTAGGGTAATTGTTCAAATCAACGACCGAGAAAAAGAAGTCCAAGAAGCTGAAGCTGATTTGGCTGGACTGCAAAAAGCCCAACTGATGAAGCAACGCATTGGTCAGGTATTTCAAGGTGTGATTACCGGGGTGCAATCCTACGGTTTCTTTGTGGAAATTGAAGTACCAGCCGCCGAGGTAGAATCCAGCAGTAATCCGGGTGTACCTTTGCGGGTAGAAGGATTGGTACACGTCAGTTCCCTCAAAGATGATTGGTATGAATATCGCGCCAGACAACAAGCACTGTTTGGTCGCAAAAATCGCGCTTCTTATCGATTAGGCGATCGCGTCGCCGTGCAAGTGAAAAGTGTCGATTACTACCGTCAGCAAATTGATTTGGTAACAGTCGGCAGCGATGGTGTAGCCAAAAATTTAACTGCCAATGATTCCAATGAGGAGCTTTCAGACCTCTACTTACCAAATGACATTGAGCCTGATGACCTAGACCCTTACTCTGATGACGAGTAAAATCAACTACGTTTTACGTGTCAAATAACACCAAGCCTTTAATCTTAGGCGTATCGGGCGCATCTGGTCTGATTTACGCTGTTCGCGCGATCAAATTTTTGCTAGAAGCGGAGTATAGTATTGAATTGGTCGCCTCTAAATCAACTTACATGGTTTGGCAGTCAGAACAGGAAATTCGGATGCCACCAGAACCAACCAGGCAAGAACAATTCTGGCGAGAGCGAGCTGGTGTTGCACTTGCGGGTAAACTACGCTGTCATCCTTGGAGCGATGTTGGAGCCGGGATTGCCAGCGGTTCCTTTGCCACTCTGGGGATGATGATTATTCCATGCAGCATGAGTACAGTGGCAAAGCTAGCAGTTGGCTTGAGTTCCGATTTACTAGAACGGGCAGCGGATGTCCAACTCAAAGAAGGGCGAAAGCTGGTCATTGTCCCGCGTGAAACGCCTTTTAGCCTCATCCACTTACGTAACTTAACTTCTTTAGCAGAAGTTGGAGTTAGAGTTGTCCCCGCTATTCCCGCCTGGTATCACAATCCCCAAACCATTGAGGATTTAGTTGATTTTGTAGTTGCCCGTGCTTTAGATCAACTAGATATTGACTGCATCCCAATTCAGCGGTGGCAAGGAAGGAAGTAAAAAGGTAAAAGTAAAAAGGTAAAAGAAAGATAGAGTTACAAAAAAAAGGGAACAGGGAACAGGGAACAGATAAGAAACTAAAGTTTCAGAGTTTTGAGCTTCAGTCAAAAAACATCTTTTTTTTGAGATGCGTAGCACGAAAAAAACAGTGTCATTATTTCAATATCATGTTTAAAAACCATGAGTTTTTCCTGTTCCCTCTTCCCTCTGAATTTTGCCTTTTGCTTTTTGCCTTTTGCTTTTTGCCTTTTGCCTTCTACCTTTTACCTTTTTTATGGCTGTAATTCGCTTAATTCTATTGGTGGCAGTACTGGGAGGACTAACGCTGTTGTTAGTCCAAAATTTCTCACCTGCCCTATCGCTAGTATTTTTGGGCGCGCGAACTCAACCATTACCACTAGCGATATGGATTTTGTTCAGTACTACCACTGGTGCTTTCACATCGATATTGATTGCTACCTTGTTTAAATTATCCAATTATTTTCCGGGAGGACAACGCCAAACCACTAACAGAGCAACCGCCGCTTCAACTCGTGCCAAGGCAACCCGGAGAGAAGAACCGACATCTCGTCCTGCCAGTCCTCCACCACCAGCTAGTAAAAAAGAAGAGCCTAGCAGTGAGGTATTTGATGATTGGGAGACAAATAGCAGTGGAGATGATTGGAACTTTGATGAAAATTCACAAGAAGCACCTACCCCTAATCCTCAAGCTCAACAGCCTAGAGATTCAACAACTTACGAACGTCAATCAGAAGCCAAAAGTAGTTCTCGGTCTGGTTCAGTTTACTCCTATAGCTACCGCGAGCCAAAAAATACGGCTGCGGGAAAAACTGAATCAATTTATGATGCTGATTATCGGGTAATCATCCCCCCTTATCAGCCACCGGCCACCAATCAAGCGGATGATGATGATTGGGAATTTTTTGAAGATGATGATGATTTTGAGGATGATGGTAAACGCCCCCGTCGGTGAGATGTCGCAGGTTACATCTCTACTTAATGCCACACCGCTCTCTAGACTCCTGCTTGACCTTACCAGTCATGGCAGCTTCCTGCAAAGTCATGAAAGCATTAAAATCTTCCAGGTCATATCGGGTAGTCAACAGTTGTCGTAGTTGATCTTCAGCTTCCACTGTCAAATAGCCAGTTGCTAAAGCTCTTTCTACAACGTCACGAATTCGAGTCATGGTTGACACCTCATTCATACTATATTTATTCATTCAGGCTTATTGGGGTGAAATATGCAGTAGTCTTTGTGTCGAAACTTCAATTTTGTAAGGTTTTTTTGAGCGATCGCAGCAAATAAGTCATGGTTTACACCTTTATCAAAAACATTTAATTGAGCAAGGCTTGTTATAACTGAACTTTTAGAAAAACCATACTGTCCTTTTAGAAACACAGTATTGTGTATACTTAAAATTATCCACCAGAGTAAAAACCCTGATTATTCAGATAGACAGATATTGTCTGGATAAAGTTTCAAACAAGCTACGTTAATTTTTTTGTTAAGTATCGCGATCGCTATGCAGTAACTACCAAGTTCCATCAGGAAATTTACTACATTCTTTACAAATTCATCATTTATTACTTATGAGAATTTCACAGAAGAATGGTTAATTTATTGCCTAAGTTACTTTAAATACATTAGTAGCAGTAATAATAGCAGTTAATTCAACTAAAATAATAAAGGATGAATTTGTATTATTTAAAAAGAATTTAAAGTTAGAAAAGTTATACGTAAGTTTGATATCCGTAAAAGTAAAAGGCTTGATATACATTGAAAATAAATTTATTTGAGGTTTAGTTTATGGTTGTATTCCTGCGTAAATTGCTCATGTCGCCAATCAAAATCGTAGTAGCAAGACTGTGTAGAGTTTATATTTTGAATATATTATATAATACACGTAGGTATTCCCCAAGAAAGGTGCCTGTACTTCTTGCTTACAGGACACTGCGCGAACGTGGAAGCAAGCTACGCATAGCATCTAGTTTTTTTGCATTTGAGTAAAACAATAAAAGCTTTCAGAGAAATTCAAGTTGATATCTCATCTCTTCTGGCTCAAGCACTTCCCAGATTAAAATTAAACTCCTCAATATTTCCCCAATTGAGCGGCGGTTTTGAGCGCAGTAAATAATTCCTGTATGCATAATCAGGCCACCTTGATGAAGTATTACAAAGTCATCATCATGGGTGAAAATTAACCGATTCTGAGACATTGCAAAATAAAGTTGTTCTCCATCTGATGCAGCTATCAGTCCTGTTTCTGATGTAGTCGTCACATCAATACCACGACGACGTAAGCCTTTTGCTATAGCATCACTGACATTTTCATCTAGGTGGAATCGAATTTTTTGTGTCATTTCGATTCTTTAGTTTTTCTTGCAGAATCGAGGGAATTTGAGCCTGTACTTCTCTGACGAAGGCTTCTCCTTCTGCAATTTCTTGCCTGATCTCATCTTGATGATCGTGGTAATAGGCTAGAGCAGCATAGACATCAGCTAAAGTTATACTGGGATAATGATCAACGATTTCGTCAGGGGAAAGTCCCGTCCCTTCATGCCAAATCACAATATCTTGCACTCTAATTCGGTGTCCAGCAATGCGCGGTTTACCCCCGCATACACCTGGGGTAATTTCAATGTGTTCTGAGATTACTGGTATCTTAGACATCTTATCGATAAACACTCCTATAAGAACAAATTATATTCTAATTATCAGCTTATTAGCGATCGCTTTTCCAGTCGCAGCTTAACTCAATTATTGCTTGAATACGCACCTATGAGTCGTTAAGTCTATAATTTGAAACTGTGACTCAAAACTCATAATTGGAGCGAAGCAACTGGTGAGCAGCTTATTACAAGGAGTCAACCTGTACTTAATTGGGATTATGGGCGTTGGTAAGACGACGGTAGGGCGCTTACTAGCAAAGGAATTGGGTTATGGATTTGTGGATACCGATGATGTCATTGCCCAAGCAACAGGTAAATCTATCAATCAGTTATTTGCACAAGTTGGTGAAGCAGGGTTTCGTCAGTTAGAAAGCGACGTACTTTCAAAAGTTTGTGCTTTTACAAAGTTGACTATCGCAACTGGTGGGGGCATTGTTTTGCGGCGAGAAAATTGGGGTTACTTGCACCATGGTTTGATAGTCTGGCTAGATGCGCCAGTGGAGATAATTTACAACCGTTTAGCTGAGGATACCACAAGACCACTGCTACAAGACGTTGATCCTCAAGGTAAATTGCGATCGCTCCTCGAACAACGAACACCACTTTACTCTCAAGCCGATTTGCACATCATCGAGCGAGAGGGAGATACACCTGAAGACGTTGCCAAGCGAATACTTGAGAGAATTCCTAGTGTGCTGAAAAAAGCTGTTTATCATTAATGGGGAATATTAATTAATGTTCATGGAATTGGAACCAGAAAACCGTTCCCAAACGATGTTGGAAAAGCTAGAATCGTTTTTCAATAAACAGCATATATTTCTAATTTCAGTTGCACTGTCTTGGTTAGGCTTAGGGTTAAGTTTGCTACTTGCTCACATATTGAAATAAAAAGTAGAATCGCAATTCTTCGTAGGTTGGGTGGAACGAAGTGAAACCCAACAAATGATACCGGGAAAAGATAAATTTATCAAAAACAATATTTTCGTGCGATGTTCCGGAGAAACCGCTACGAGATCGCATTTTTTTAGAAGATATTTTTTGGTGCGATCGCGTGTGATTATGAGATTCCGTGTCTGATGCGTTAAAATTCTTGAATATGGAGCGATCGTTTAATTCTTTTAAATTTAAGTGTAATGAAAATTAAAGCAGTTATTTGGCAAGAAGATGGAGTGTGGTGTGGCTCTGTACCTGCACTACCAGGATGCCATACATGGGGAAATAGCTACGAACACTTGCAAGAAATGTTAAAAGAAGCAGTTCAAGGTTGGCTAGAAGTCGCAAGCGATAGAGAAGAAATTGAGCCAGACAAACAGCTAGTCGAACTATCGATATGAAAGCGATTTCTGGGAAGGCTTTATGCAAAATCGTAGAAAGGAATGGCTGGGTATTGAAGCGAATTACTGTATCGGCTCAATAAGTCGGGGTAGCGAATAAAAGTTGCTAACATTCGATTTCATGAGAGTTAACTATATTGTGATAAAGCAGGCATTCTATT
>NZ_JBALDZ010000047.1:0-15410 GCF_036917155.1 Nostoc sp.
AACGTCCAGACGTTTATATGTGTTTGGTCTGACTTAAATTACAGCGTGGCGGGGCTGTGTTCCGCCCGTTCTTTATGCCAGTTGCGTAAGTCCTGCTACACAACTTCAGGTTTTTTGACACTAACCCAAGCGTATTGGGTTAGAAAGGCGAATAAATTAAACTACCTCTTGGTGCTTTTGACTTAGATGCATCGCAATTCCTTTCTCATAATAAGCTGCTTCATTAATAAAAATAGGATAAACAGTAGACGTTCCCTCATAGAAAATATCTTTTCCTTCAAAAGTCAGAAACATTGGATCGCCAGGATTCAAAGGTTCATAATCCCTAAACTGAAGCTGGGGGTGAATCATGGCTTGAATCTCACCGCGATCGCTTCTAGGATAATCGATAGTTCCAATGTATTTATAAATTGTAAGCTGGCTGCTAATCTGCGGAATTTTTCCCTGGTTGCACCCTTCAAAATAATCTAAAACTGCATAAATAAGCT
Source organism: Nostoc sp. (assembly GCF_036917155.1). GTDB lineage: Bacteria > Cyanobacteriota > Cyanobacteriia > Cyanobacteriales > Nostocaceae > Nostoc. Next base: position 489 of record NZ_JBALDZ010000047.1, read on the forward strand.
GTTCTGTTTCCTGAAACAATTCAGCGTTTAAAATATTCTGAGCCACAGCACCAACTTCTATAACAAAACCCAGTTCGCATAAAGAACGGAGAAAACCATTTTCTTTGGATTGCTGATTAATACAGATTTTCACCAAAGGATTGATAGAACTTAAATAAGCGCCTAACCGAAGTAATAAAGGATGCGTATCACAAAAAATCAGACTTAACCCCATATTAGAAGTTGTGCTGTGCAAATCAACAATTATATCTACAAAGGGCTGATTTTGCGGTTGCAATATCTGTTGGATTGCTTTTGCCCGTGTATCTTCATAACTTGAGAGTTGGGGATTTTGTAAGCCTTCATTAGTGAAGCAACGATTTAAATCTTTTTCAATGTATCGTTTGCCTTCTTCAATAGCTTTAAGATTGCCAAGTAATGCCAGGGTTTCAAAACTCGATCTATTGATTAAATTAGGATACTGCTGAAACTTTTTGACTAGATGTACTCCTGTTAACTCATTACCGTGGTTTCCTCCAACGATCGCAACTCGTTCAATCTGACTCATAACAACCTCATATCTAAAAAACTACCCTACGTTTATTGAGAATTGTGCAAGATACAAGATAGAAGTATAGCCGTTGCCGACTAAATCTTGTAAGAGACTGATGCGATGTCTACGACGGGCTACGCCTACGCTCCATGTTCGAGCCAAAATATGATAGCTGTTAAACTGTTGGTTCTAGCACAAAAAAGGAGGAAATTTATGGAGAAAGACTTTCAAGCGATGCCTCCGGCGGGCTACGCCTACGCTAAACTTTACAAAAATGCTCTCCTGGGCGACGTACTCCCCTTTTGGGAAAAATATTCTGTCGATTGGCAGCAAGGCGGCTATTTCACCTGCCTCGATCGCGAAGGTAAAATTTATGATACAGACAAATTCATCTGGCTGCAAAACCGCCAGGTATGGACTTTCTCCATGCTTTACAACCAGCTAGAAAAACGCGAAAAGTGGCTAAAAATTGCCAGCAGTGGCGCTAATTTTCTCGCCCAACATGGCAGAGATAGTGATGGTAATTGGTATTTTGCCCTCACCCGTGAAGGGAAACCATTAATTCAGCCTTACAATATCTTCTCTGATTGCTTTGCGGCGATGGCATTTAGTCAATATGCACTCGCTGGCGGCGAAGAATGGGCCAAGGATGTGGCGATGCAAGCTTATGACAACGTATTACGCCGCAAAGATAACCCCAAAGGCAAATATACTAAAACCTATCCCGATACACGCCCGATGAAATCATTGGCTGTACCAATGATTTTAGCCAACCTGACTCTAGAAATGGAATGGTTGCTGCCAAAACAAACCTTAGAAAATGTCCTAGCTGAAACCGTCCGCGAAGTGATGACCGATTTTCTTGACTCAGAACGGGGACTAATGTATGAAAATGTTGCCCCTGACGGTTCCCACATAGATTGTTTTGAGGGACGGCTGATTAATCCAGGTCACGGTATTGAAGCTATGTGGTTTATCATGGATATCGCCCGTCGGCAAAACGACACCAAAACTATTAACCAAGCCGTTGATGTGGTGCTAAATATCCTGAATTTTGCTTGGGATAACGAGTATGGCGGCTTGTATTACTTTATGGATGCAGATGGTCATCCCCCACAACAATTGGAATGGGATCAAAAGCTGTGGTGGGTTCACCTAGAATCATTGGTTGCATTAGCAATGGGCTATCGGCTGACTGGGCGTGATGTGTGTTGGGAATGGTATCAAAAGATGCACAATTACACCTGGTCAAATTTTGCTGATTCAGAATACGGTGAATGGTTTGGCTATCTTAATCGGCGTGGAGAAGTATTGTTGAACCTCAAAGGTGGCAAATGGAAAGGATGTTTTCATGTACCGCGTGCATTGTACCTTTGTTGGCAGCAATTTGAGGCATTATCATTTTAAGTACGATCAGACCTATGTTGCTATTCTGGCATGGTTGCCTGAAAAAATTATCTATGGCAAGCCTCGTATTCTTGATGTATGTGTTGTCTCTGGTTTATCGGTAGCTTTAGCTAGAGATACTCATTAGACATCTGGTGAAAATGAATGTAGAGACGTAGCACTGCTACGTCTCTACAAGGACTCTGGATAACGCATATTTAATTTCTGGAGATGTCTTTTATGAACCTAAATCTAAAGTTCTTGACGTGTTGGACGGATGATCATTTCATTCACATCAACCAGCTTGTAGCTGGATCAACGTTTTTGTCCCGGCAGCGTCACTAATCCGAACCGCTATCATTACACCGTTTGAGTTCTGTCCCGTTAAAACTTCAGTTGGTGAATCGATTGTGTGAGCGTAAGTCACTTCATCTCGACCTACTTCAATCACCAAATCATCTCCTTTTCCGGGGCGATCGTAAACCATTGCCATCAAAGGTGCATTCTGAATCAGTTCTGCATTATCAAGGTCTGAATCGATGATTTCGATTGAAATATATCGTCCACGATTACCACTTGAAAACTGATCAAAAAATTCACCCCATCGCTCACGTGGCACAGATTTTTTGATGTCAATCTTTTACTACAAGGATACACTTTCTGGATTTTAGCTGACAGAATATTCCACAATTAAATCAACAGGATACCGCGATCGCGATTGTTACCCATGATGCGATGATCAGTAATCAGACAAAGCGGGTGATTCAGATGCAGGATGGAGTGATTGTTGAGACAGCGATTGCCATAATTTTCTGCTGTTGGGGTGTGAAATGACAGAGATCCGCGATCGCTTCTGGTGCCCCTTTCGCTGCAATTTCATACTGCTTGCCATCGGCTGACTGCCAAACGTGAGACATTGCCAATAGCTATTTTCACTGACTGCTAACTCCATCAGTGGTTCGTCCACTTATTTCACTCTCGTGGATGCGGTAGATTGCGATCGCTTCTGAACGTCCGTCAGCATCAATCCAAGTTCGATTGATCGCAGGTGACAGCGTTGTATTGCGCTCTTTGATCAAGTGCATTGCGTGATCGATTTCTGAATGCTCGGTGAGGCGTGAGGCTCGACCATTCACAATCACACTGCGCCAATGAAGGGGCCCGTGAATTTCTTCAACCTGTAGGCAGATTTCTGGATTTAACTCTCGAACTTCGCAAATTTTCTGATTAGTTACCTCACATATAATTAAAACAGAAAGCCTCAAATACTTCTTGTACCTTGCTAGGTAAATAAGTTCAATTTTATCTACCACTTTTGAATGTTTTACGAGAATTTGTATAATTTATACATAAACTAAAACATTTACTCAAACATAATACTGGATGGAGCGATCGCAGAATAAATTGTAGCAGAAAGGCAACAACAAGGTGAGTATAAATCATTGATTAATGTGAAGCAGCGCACTGGATTACCGTTGGCAACTTATCGTCATATAGCTTAGACTTCCCATTTCCCCGCCTTTTTCCAAGGAAGCTTCACCGTAAATCGGCTACCTTTGCCTAGCTGACTTTCGGCATGAACAGTTCCACCATGCAACTCGACAATTTTTTGCACCATCACTAATCCTAAACCAGTGCCCGTAGAACGACGAGTAGAGGCATTTTCAACCTGCACAAAAGGTTGAAATAATTTAAAAAGGTCATCCGAAAGCATCCCAATACCCGTATCTACCACGCTGAAAAAGATATATTCATTGGTAGAAGTTGGTTGGATTTCTATCCAAACTTCGCCTCCTTCTTTAGTAAACTTGATGGCGTTAGTCAACAAGTTAATAAATACTTGGCGAATGCGACGTTCATCGACTTGGATGGGTTCGAGTTCTTCAGGTACTTGTGCCCTCAACCGAATATTTTTCTGGAATGCTAGATGTTTGACAAAACTTAAGCTGTAATCACATAATCCCTGAATTGAAGTAGCAGCTAGTTGCAGTTCTATTTTGCTAGATTCGGTATCGGTAAAGTCAAGGATTTGGTTAATCAATTCTAGTAAGTTCTTACCGCTAGATTCGAGCATAGTTAAAGACTGCTGCTGTTCTTCACTTACAGGGCCGTACACTCCATCTTTTAGTGCTTCTGTGATTCCCAAAATGGAGTTTAAGGGATTTCTCAAATCGTGATTGATGTTTCCTAAAAAGGTGCTTTTGGCACGATTTGCCATTTCCGCAGCTTCTTTAGCCTCACGCAGAGTGGATTCTGCCTGTTTGCGATCGCATACTTCTAAAGTTAGGGCAACAAATTCTGCAATTGAGCTAACAAAATTTTGCTCGCTTACTTCCCAGGTCCGGGGAGTGTCAATCTGCTCATACAATACTGTTCCCACTATTTTACCCCCAACCCAAATAGAGGTATCAATTAGCGATACAATATTCTTAGGTTCTAGTAATTCATTCCATAATTCCTGTACCCGTAAATCAGTGCGAGTGTCGGTAATGGCAATGGTACTCAAAGCCACCAGGGCTTTATAGTAGATTAAATAATCTGCAAGGTTGCGTTCTAAACCTGCCGAATGTTTTTGACTGCTACGTTCATAGAAACTTATACATTGTAGTTTGGTACGCTCATCATTGAATAACCACACACTTACTCGCTCTACTTCTAAGGCATTGGCTGCTTTTTCTGTGATGACTTTGAATGCTGTTTCTAGATTTCCTTCAAAAAGCGCTTTGTGATTTGTCAGTTCTGCTAGTACCCGATTGTGTTGTCTCAGTCTTCGCTCACTATTAATACGTTCTTGAATCTCTTGCTGTAATTCTTGAGTTCGCTGCTTAACTTGCAGTTCTAACTCTTCATTTTTAATAGTCAGTGCAGTAAAATTTTTGCGTAACTGTTGCGCCATCTCATTGAAAGATTCACCCAGCATTTCTACTTCTTTAATGCCCTGTACCATCACCACTGAGTCTTCGTCATTGGTAAAATCGGTTAAATCTTTTGTCGCCGTGCTGAAATCCAAAATTGGCTGAGTTATCCAACGGGCGGTAATAATCCCTAGTATCGTAGCTAGTCCTAATGCTCCTAAACAGAGAAAAATGGTAGTTTGAGTATTGCGATTAATTTGTCCCATAAAATCTGCTTCTGGGACATCTACCACAATCAACCAGTTGAGATTTGATTCGCCCTGTAACGGTTTAACTGCTAAAAATTGTCGTTTGCCATCCAAAGAAAAATCTAGTTGCTGTAAACTTTGAATTTGCTCAAAGTTACTAAATTTAGTTGTTAAATATTTAGCGGCTGCTTGAGTCAAAGAATTCACACTCTGAGAAGCTGCCAACCGAATAGGTTTACCATTTTGTAAGCGGAATGGTTCTTCCGTTGTGGAACTTGCCACTAATAGCCCCGAACGCTCGATAATAAAAATTTGCCCAGACTTGCCAATTTTGATATTTTGGAGCAAATCTCTAATTTCTGATAAACGAATCAGAGTGCTGTTGACTCCAAATAACTGACCTTGGGAGTTATAGATGGGTTGAGATGCACTAATGAAGAGTCTTGGTTCAGTAGGGGGTATAAAAATCTGACTAAAGCTGAATTTTTTGGCAGTAACAGCTATTTGATAATCAGGACGCGATCGCCCATCATAGCTTTTAATTACCTCTGGTAGCTGAGTACGTTGACCTTGAGAGTCAATTTTGTAAGTGTAAAGGTCGTACTCAGTTGACTTTCCGGCTTTTTTAAGTAAAAATTGGCGATCGTTGAGTTTCTCTACCGTTAGGTGTTCTTGCTGTTCATTACTTACCGTTAAAGCCAACGCATCGGGAAAAGTCTTTAACTGCTCTACTAAGTATGACTCCCAGGTTGCAAGATTTTCTATCTTTAGCAGCCCTATATTAATCAGATTTTGATTACCGCGTAGTACCTGACGCGGAGTTGACAAATAAGTTTGTAAATTCTGCTCGACTCGATTGCCAACTTCATGACGTAATTCACTAGCTACCTCATTGACTGCTTTTTGCCCATTAAGGATTGATAAATACGCAGTCAATCCCACAGCTAGCAGGATTTGTAGCAGAAACAACGCTACCAGAATGCAACTTAGAGGTACACCTTTAAATCGGGAAAAAACAGTATTTTTGGTCATCTGCCCACTCCCCTTGCTCCCTCTTCCTGTCTTGTAGTAATGAGTACAACACCTCGAGTTTGCTGTCCTGTGGGCTTATGCATAGTTTATACTCGGTCGGGTCAAGTGCCAATATACCACTTCTGGCAAAAGAACAAAACGTTAATTAACTGCACTAGTATCCCAAGGCGGAAGTCAAACAATTTTGGATTTTAGATTTGCAATTTGGGATTGAGGCTTATCATCTACCTAAACTTGCAACTCAAATCCAGGTAATATATCTTCTCCAGAGAGAATCGCCGGCATTTGCATAACTTCTACAGCTTGCAAAAGTCGGTAAATTTCCACTTGCTTATCTTGAGGATTAATTAGCCAACCCAAACGCAAACCATTTTCTATGTATTCCTGCATTTTCCCTTGGATAGGTGCAAGCCGATCTGTCTCGGAACGCAATTCAATTGCAAAATCGGGTACAAGTGGCGGAAATTTTTTTCGTTGTTCTAGTGTTAAAGCTTCCCACCGTTCTGACTTTACCCAAGCTGCATCAGGGGAACGTTTTGCACCATTTGGAAGTATAAAGATAGTTGAAGAACTAAAAACTTTGCCTAATTTAGCTTGACGATTCCAATTATTCAAGTCTGTAATTAAATCTGCTTCTTGATTTCCGCTTTCTCCTCCTACTGGTGGCATAATAATTAATTCTCCGGCTGCATTCATTTCCAGGCTTAAATCGCTATTGGCAACACACAATTGATAAAATTGCTCATCGGTTAAGTGAGCAATCGGTTCTAGATTCAGCACAACAGTATTCATTGAATCTTTCCTCGTGCCTTGATTGCTAACTTCGTTACCTTTAGTTAAAAGTTTAGCAAGAGTAAGTTCCTCGTTCAGGGTAATTGAAACTTTCTGCTTGAAAAAAACCCTTCATGTAAATAAAGGGTTAATCGCATCAGTGTACTGGAATTATTTTACACAATTCCTGAAACAGTAAGTTAACTACCTTGCTCATCAGCTTTCCTTGAATGTGTTTACCTCCTAGCAGTTTCTCGCCCTGTTCGGTGACGTTGGCTTTGAGTGAGTCACGGTACTCAATCAATTCCTTGGTTAGGTCATTGCTTGGCAGTCTGCCAGTTTCTACACCAGTTAAGACGTACTGCCACAAACTGATTCGGCACAGGGATGAGCCACTAGGTTTTTCTACAAGTCCATCACCGGATTGCTCCAGGACTGTACCCATCCCCAAACGCATCTTAAAAGTGTCGCGGCTGCGGTTGCGTTTAATTCGTTTGGTGTCACCAGCTATTCGCCTGACGGTGGTTTCTCCGTTTTTGCGATCGCGCTCGGTTCGCTTCACTTCCCTAACTTCATATTCAATGACTGGTTTACCATTAACACCCAAGAATGATTCAAACGGGTAAATTCTGGTAAGCAGCCGCGATCGCACTCGTAACCCAAAACCGAACTTATCAAACACGCTCATGTAAGGCTTAAACGCTGGCTCAGACAACATTTCAGTGATTCTTACTTCTAAGCGCTGCTCGTAGAGTGAGATGTCACACATCCATTCAGCGTGTAGTTCTAAGATTGGGTCAATCTCAATTCCGTAGTCTTTGGCAATGGATATTTTATAGCGATTTTCGATTCTGGTTTTCCCGGCGGGGGAAATTTCGAGCCTCTTAGCTAACCATCCCCAAAGGGGCGGTAAAAATCCAGCCTTGCCAGATGCGCTCTTGGTGTGAGCGACTTCTGGGAATTGCCAAGCGAGAAGCTGTCTAGCATAGTTGACAATGGGTGACTGTACCCGGTTGAGATGTTCGAGTTGCTGGCAGAGGTCGCGGAGTTCGTCGATTGGCTCTGGTCGGTGCATGAGAAAGTATCTTAGGTTCAACTCCCCAGTCTCCAGTCGGTGATCTGGATCGTGTCCGTAAGCAGCCATTGCTAAAGCGTCGGCTGGGTCGCTTTTATTCGGGAGATTTTTACCTCCGCGATAACGGCGTAACTCGACGTGACCGACCCACAAGATTTCAATTTCTAACTTATTGAGGATAGAAGCCCACAGTCTTGAATAGTGGTTTCCTGTTGGCTCAAGAATTGCGTAATCTGGCTTGATTTCTGCTAGATAACTAGCAAAGTCAAACGCTGATTTTTGCTTCTTCTTACTATCAGGATTGGAGTAAAAAGCCGGATATAAAATAGATGCTTTATTTCTAGTTTTGTTCCAATGTCCCTGTAATCCTCCCTTGGGATATTGTGTTAAAATATGAGTGGTTATGCTCGATTTACTAACATCAATTCCAAGAATTGTTAATTCTGTTGTCATGGTTCTGCGATACCTAAAAGGTGGTTTTCAAGGACTGGCATCCTTTGATTGACCCGAACTTAATAGCGCACGAATCACCCTAACGCCCCACGCTTGAGGGGCGCGATTCAGGAGTAAACGCATTCGGGGGAATTAATTAAAGAAGTGCTGCGCGTGAACGAGGAAACGCCACACTTTAGGGGCGCATTTCACTCTGAACGCCGCACTTTCTCTAATTAACGTGCTGATTGCTTTGGACACAACCCGCGACTCTGGCAGTGATGCCAGAGTTTCGGCTACTGTGTCAGGTAGCCATCATCAGGCGACAACCTCCTCATCGCCGTCAGGGTGGAATTGATCGAGGATATTCTCTAGTCCTTCAAATGGTTTAAGAAGTAATCTTCTCGTCTCGTTATCCGTTGCAGTGTTCGCGCATTCAACTTGACCAATCACGATCGAAGCCATATCAATTTGGGCTTTAATGCGTTGAAGTTGACACCAAAGCAAGTAGTAATCCCACGTTGGATCTGGTGAAAAATTCAGTGAGTCGCAGTCATCATTTTGATTATTCATGAAACATTTCTCCGATTTTTTGAGCGGTAATTAACACTAGAAGCTTCCAGCCAACTCTCCATAATTGCTGTGGCATTATCACCGAAAAATTCCTGTTTGTCGCCATTGTGCCAAGTGACAACAGCAATTGGACTGGGTAATTTTTCAAACTGAAGCTGGCGAATTTGGGCTAAATTTATCCACCCAGCAGTGGGTAACTTACAAGTAAACACAGTGGGAACTGATATAATTTGCATGATTGGCTGATGGGGTATATCCAGTCCAACAGGCGATCGCATTCTTGTACCTGAGAGTGCGATCGCTAAAAATTATCTAGAAACCACCGGGGAAGTCACTACTGTTTGATACTTCCCCGGACTCAAAAGGGACATCGCCTGGGTCAGGCTCTACCGTAGTTAAAGCAGCCTTTTGTTCTTCGAGCCGTGCCAGTTCATATTTGAGGTCTGCGATCTGCTCTTTTAGATCAGTGGCTTCAATTTCTAGGTCTACTCGCTCCCTGATCTTTCTCTCAACAAATTCGATTAATTTGGATGACTCCACATCTGGATCTTCGCCTTCATAAATATCAGCAGTCGTGTCAAAATGCCTGGATTCATAACTGCCCAGGTTGAGGATGCGTTTACAACTAATGGTCTTGATTTTCATCTCGTTTACCCAAATCTTCAAGTATTTTCTCTAACGTTTTGAGAGCGAAATAAGAGCCAGAAAGTACCTTATTCTTTGCCTTGTAATCCATGCTTGTATCCGATGAAATAACGGATACAATTTTTCGTCGAATTTCACGCAATTGCTCAATTTCTTGCTTGAATTGCGTCACCTTGTTTACCTGTTGTCGGTGTCGCACTTTCACCATCAAAAGCGACTTCAAATACCCCGTCTCCCCGACGAAGAATGCTCATATAAGCATCTGCATCAGAGCGCTTCTTGAAGCGGGCAACGCAATCATTAGAACCGCTTGGTAGCCACTGAAAAACAGCCCACGGACGTATATTATCCTGGTAAGAACTCATCAGAAATATCTCCTAATCGCAATTGTGAATAGCTAAAAGGCAAAACCTGGGCTGATCAGTCAAGACCCCCCAAAAATCAGCCCCCTGGAATTTTTTGGGATTTTTTGGGATTTTATTTCTTCTGCGGGAAGTGAATTACCCAATCGGACTTGGTTAATCAGCGCTTCCAGCAAACCTTCCCGATCGCTCAATGGCAAGGAACTGTTAATTTGATGACCGACTACGTAGATTTCCTCCCGGCATTGTCCAGGCGATTGGTCGCAAAGTTGAATAGCAAGAGCCTGAATTAGATACAGCTTCTCGCGGCGAGTTATTAGTTCAAACGTACTGCCGTATTCCTCTTGGAGGGAATCTAAGAGGGAACCGTCATTTATTGTGTCACTGGTAAAGTGACCGATGGGTTTTGTCATTAGATAAAGCTGGCTCCTTCTATGTCGATGATCACGAACTTGCCCGTGAACCGCACAGATTTGATAGTCGATCTAGTATCCATTTCCTCGTCTACAGCTATTTCAGCGTCTTGTGGAAACGCTTGCAGCTTCTCGATTAGTTCTTTGACAGTCATTTTGGTTATTGCGTTTATAAGTGTGCAGATATAGAGCAGAAGAAATCACCGCGCTGCAAACTCGTTACAGCGCTCAGTTCTTGGTGATTGGCAGGGTGTTTCCGCGCAAGGTGGCGCGGGTGCTTGCTCCGGTGAACACGCAAAGGGTTAGGCGTGGGGGAGGGAGTCTTGGTAGAAAAAAGTTTTTCATACCGGAAACTAATGATATATTAAACATACCGAAAACCAATAGTCAAGAGTTTCCGGTATGAAATTCAATTTGAGGTATGTAAAATAGGTTTACCGTTGTGAACATAGAAAAGAATGGCGAGACCAAGGAAGTTAGCGGAGGACGCAAAAAACGTGTCCCTAAACCTGAGCGAGAAGGATTGGGACTTGTTTCTAGCAAAGGCCAAGTCGATGGGACTGAGCAGATCGGAATTAGTAGCGAAGATAGGAAGAGGAGAGATACCACTGGGTCAAATGTCTTCCTCCAACCGGGAAATCATTCTCTTGGGAAAATCTTAAAGCGCCTGGAGTTGCTAGAGAAGGCTTTTAATTCATACGTTGGCTCTCACCGTCAACGTCTTGAGGCGCGGCTAGACGAAAATAAGGAGTTCGTAAGCTCATTCCAACAAGAGATGCAACTTGTTAAACAGGAGATTTACGACCTAGCTACTCAATCTAATGAAGAACCTGAATAAAACCGTCCTGCCTGCAAAGGTAAGACGGTTTTATTGCGATCGCACCTCGGCTTCATACAGTGCGATCGCAAATGACCAATGACTAATAACTAATAACCAAAGACATGAATCAGTCGATAAACGCAAAAGTAATCCATGCCAGTGAGATTTGCGGCAAGGAATTATCAGATTTTATTCAGTATGTGCAAAAAGTTGACCCTGATCTCAAGCACTCGGAAGCGATTATGGTGGGAGCAATAATTCTGCATCATTTACCATCTGCTTTCGCAGATAACCCACAAATGCTGGACGAACTTAAGAAAACTTGCAAGACCTTAAAACAGCGACGTAAGTAATCGTGTCTTTAGAAAACCAAAAAGCCACCTGTAGATTTAGCGATCAAGATGGCTCTCTGAGAATTAACTAATAGTAATTATGACACAAAACGCACCAAAAAAATCACTTCCTTGGACTGAAGAACACACAGTATTCTGTTACAAACATCATATCAGCCCGGCGGCGAAATCACTCTGGCAGTGGCTAATGATGCAAGGCGGTATCGCAGAAGAAGTAGAGCCAGATTTATCAGAATTCAACGCCACAGTAGCTAAAGCAAGAGGTAAAGGATACTCACATAATTACCTCAAACAGATTTTTAATCAGCTAGTAGAATGCAGAGTTATCCAGATTGTTAAACAGTATTCGTGGAAGATATTTAAGTTGCTTGTGCGACCCCTGTCATGGTTGAAGCCACCGAGAAAACGCACAGAAAAAAACTTCCAAAACCATAATTTTAGTGACGATTCAGACCCCTCAAATGATATATCTGCCGTGACGGTTGATCTACAGCAGCAGCATTCTAATTCTGATATCAACTTAGAGACTCTGGCAGAAGCGGGTATACATTATGACTCTTCTGAAAAAGAGGTTCTTGAGCGTCCAACTAATGAGATTAAGTTAGGAATTTTAATGTTTAATCTCCGTGGTGGTTTAGATAAAATTCTTAATCCAGAAGGTTTTATACGGCGATGTTTACGTGAGCGTTGGTGGGAGTTCCCGCGTAATTACAATCTTTTACTTCAAATGTTTGGGAACTCTACAGAATGGGATGAATTATTCCCCTCTGGTTGATTCATAAGCATAAAAAATGGCCGCTGTGACGGCCGTCATTATTCTTACTTTCAAAAACATTATGAAACATAACTCTGATGTGCCTGGGCAATTAGCACTATTTGCGATGCCTACGGCGGCAAGCTACGCACCAGATGAAAAGAGAGCTACCATTCATGATCCTTACTGGGATGAAGTAGTTGCCCCCGAACAAACGGATAGCGCGAGCTGGAATCCGGCCGACTTTGGGGAAGTGCCCCATAAATTAGACGACAGCGGTCAACTGTCAATTTTTTATGATGACAGTCAGGAACCACCAGACCCAGACGATTACCAAAACTTAGACGAATATCACCAAGCCTGGCGTGAGTGGGAAATACTTGTTCGGGAGCAAGTAACGAAGGTTGCCACCGAAAACACTGTAGAAACTCGTGTTCGGGAGCAAGTAAATATTGATACTACAAAAACTGCTCCCGAACACAATACTCACTGGGTAGAGGAATATTGGGTTGAGCGCTGCGCCAATAAATATTGGTACTACCGTTACTGCTGGATGTTGGGTAGGAAGATCAAGCGCTGTCACCTGGGGCCAGCGCGATCGCGTTTGGCCAAGCAAAAAAAAGCAGATATAGAAGTTTGGATTGCAGATGGGTACTCACCGATGGAGATTCAAAAGTTAATCCATCAGCAGCGTAATTGCTAACTCCTCATCCCCATCCCCCCATCCCCAGTCCCCAGTTCCCATCCCCCCATCCCCAGTCCCCAGTTCCCATCCCCCAATCCCTAACTCCTAATACCCAATCCCCAATACCCAATAATCAAGCTTCTGGGTCATTCCTCGTTGATGACAATAACCACCCCATCCGATCCAGCTTCAAAGCCAGCAATTGAAAATACTCGCCCATTAGCATCTCTGATCGAAATCGGCGCGTCGCCAGAAAAACTATATAAATCTTGGATTAGATCCTGAACTGTGACTTCTTCTGTTACGGTTTCCATAAATTTCTGATGAAAAAGCGATCGCTCAAAAGTAATTGCTCGTAAATCTACAAGTTTTACTTTATACGCACTCAATGTATTTCGTCACGGGATTTTGATGGCTGATTGGTAACTTTCATCAAATTCTTTCCATGCCAAAGTTGCGATTTCCTCCAGGGCTGCGGCGGTGGCAAAGGCACTGTCAAATTCCCCTTCATAAAAGTCTGCATAAAATTTCTGAATTTTGCGGAACAACTTGGATTCAGGGACAGGGGAATCAAACTCAATCTCACTCGCTAACTCTCTGAGTTTGCAAGCTAACTGAGCCTTTGGGAGTTGGTCTGGAAATACAGCTAGCTGGGCCAACTGAGTTTTAAATTTCTGCTTTAGGGGTTTACTCATAAAGTAGCGATCGCCCTTTCAGTGTCTTCATCACTGACTTCGATGTAGCGTGAAAGTACTTTGAGATCGGAGTGTCCAGTAATTTTTTTGATAGTGGCCAAGCCGATACCGTTCTTTGCCAGATTGGTGATAAAGCTCCTTCGGGTGGAGTGAGTACTAATGCCCTTGGAGTCCAAACCAGCTTTTTGTACAGCTGTCCGTAAAATCATGTCCGCCCAGCGCAGAGTAATTGGCCCATTTCCCTCCCGCCGGGGAAACAACCAACCAGAATCCGATTCTGGGGTATATAACCGCAATGCTTCACTCAAGACTGGGTGGACTGCTACTTGACGAGTTTTTCTCTTGCCATCAGGGGTAGCTTTGCGAGTTACAGCCCGATAAGTAATGTAGCTACGCGGTGTACCATTGCTGTTGTATACATCTTCTATTTGAAGTTGTACAATTGCACCCCACCGCTCACCAGTGTACCAAGCAATGTCTAGGAGTAATTTATATTTACGACTCCGAATCTGTTTGCGAATTTTCGAGTAATCTGTTTGCGTCAAAATAGCCGCTTCACCGTTTCGATTATTTTTCATTCTGATTTGTGTTCTCTTCTCTATTCCGGTTTAACCTTGCATATAGGTAAAATCGGAATATTTCTCTTTTTAGCTATTATTTATATTTGGGTCAATTGTAGTCATAGCAATGCTTTCAACACATTAGTAGATGTGCTGGATTTACATAAAAGCGGAACTTTACAGTATCTATTTAATTGAATTTAATTGAATTTAATTGACATTGATAATTTCAATGGTTTGTACCCTTTCTTTTAATTACGTCCAAAATGTCGCTCCCCTCGGCACACAACAAGCATCATTCACAGCACCCGATGGCAGCTATTTAACTGCTTACACGTATCTTTTGGGTGCAAATTTTTCTCAAGGGTATGAGGTACGCAGTGATGGGGATGGAGGTACTGCAATTTTAGGCGGGCCATACTATCCCCCGGCAGGTTATCAAGTCACTTATAGCAATTTCAGGAATAGCTGTGCGCTGCCAACCTACGACGCGATAAATGGAGTTTGTACTTTAAGTACCGTATATAGCACCCCAGGGCATTATGCCTCATTGGCTGCTTGCAATGCAGGTATTGCTTGTCCAACTTGTCCAACTTGTCCAACTTGTCCGACTTGCCCGACTTGTGAAGTTTGCGAGGTTTGTCCTGCGCCAATAACCTGCCCGACTTGTGAGGTTTGCGAGACTTGCCCGACTTGCCCAACTTGTGCGGTTTGTCCTGCGCCAGTGACTT
>NZ_JBALDZ010000048.1:0-15401 GCF_036917155.1 Nostoc sp.
AATCAGGGGATTTGTACAAGGACACATTGAAACATCGTGGCTGACGCCATCTCGTTTCAAATATTTTTATCTCTTTTCATAAATAAATTTAGGGACTTTAAACCCTGTATTCGGGGCTAATTTTTTTTCTGTTCCCTGTTAAGAGTTCCCTGTTCCCGCCCCGAAGGGGCTTTGTAAATATAATCATATTTTCTTATCTATTTTAGTAGCTGAAACTACATTTTTACCCAGATAATAGTAAGATTATAAAAATTTGTACTGATATCTTCAGACAGGGTGGACTTATATGCAGTATATTCACTTAGGGTAAATGAATTTTACGTAAAATTTCGTAGAATTTTCAAAACTCCACTACAATCACGTTAAAATTGGTTTCAGCCATTAAAAATGTAAAAATATTATGGGCAGACTGTTAATCAGACTTATAGGTTTAATCCTAGTTTTCACAGGATTATACTTTTTTGGTCAAAACATTATATTTGTGAGTGGTTACTATATACCTTTTTCTAACAGATTACCCGCTACTGTCGCCGTATTAGCGATTATGGCAGGTGCGTTTACATTGGTCTTTTTTCGGAGAGAAGCTAGTAATTTTGGATGGATTTTGTTAGGGATTGGCATAGTACTAGTTTTCTTCAGTGGTGGAGTAATTTTTAGATCAACTAGCTTATGGAATTTATTTGTTGCTTTTGCCTCATTAACAGTCGGATATAAATTATTTAATGAGGGCAGAATTAACTTTTAAAATCTACAAATATTATCATATTTTCTCATCTATTTTAGTGGCTTAGACGACATTATTTCCCAGCTTTTAATACAGCCAGAAAAATTTAGTATTATAATTTTCTCATCTTCTCTATTACCTCTGAGAGTGCATTAGGTCACTTAGATTAACTTTTAGTTAAGTGCTGATTTATCGATGCGGAAGCACACATAACCCGTCTCAAACGGACGAATAGCCTCTTAATCATGACTTTAGCTAAGGGGGGTTTTACTCAGGTTGAGGGTAATATTACAATGGGAGCTATTGATGATGAGGAAAAGGCAAGAATGACCCAGGTGGTTCTAGGAGAGAACGAAGGAATAGACTCAGCTTTGCGTCGGTTTAAACGTCAGGTTTCCAAAGCTGGGATATTAGCTGATGTGAAATATCATCGGCACTTTGAAACACCGATAGAAAAACGTAAACGTAAGGCGGTGACAGCTAGACGCACAAGACGCTTGAAATAAACCTATTGGTGTGATACCGGCATTGCTTGAGGTTATGACTGAAAACAAGCAACAGCGCCATCGCCATTATTCTTACAAAAATTAAGCAAAGTATGCCGCACCGCCAATTAGGGCGTAGATGAGTTACTTTCTCTATACACAGAGAGCATTACAGGCTTTATATTGGTTGGATGGAACAAGCTAAAATCACTGCCCATCAACCAAAATAAGTGCCTTTGCCAAGGTTATAGGGAAGTATTCACCCAACCCTAAGACTCAGAATTATTAATGGTGCGGCTATTACAAACATTCATTGCCTTTTCTACTCCCTGCTTGAGGCTTAGTTCAAGACATTCAACCACGAACTGAAGTACAAGAGACATTTGCTGATTTTCGGCAGCAGAAAATCGCCCCAGCACATGGGAGATAGCACCGGAATCATCGTTATTAGCTGCATCTTTGGGTTTACCAATACCGATTCGCAAACGGGGAAAGTTTTGGGTACTCAGATGTGCAATCGCACTTTTCATGCCGTTATGTCCCCCAGCCGAACCAGATAAACGCAGCCGAGTTTTTCCCAAGGGTAAATCCATATCGTCATAAATTATCAGCACTGATTCAGGCGGCAATTTATACCAACTTGTCACCGCTTGTATTGCTTGTCCTGAGCGATTCATATAAGTTAACGGCTTCAGCAAGCGAATCTTACCTCCATCTGGGGCCATACCCTCGCCATACTCACCCTGAAACTTGCGGTTTTCAGCTAGGGAAATACGCCAAGAACGGGAGAGAGTTTCTAAAGCAGCAAAGCCGATATTATGGCGTGTTTGGTCATACTTAGCTTCTGGATTCCCCAACCCGACAATTAGCTGGGGAATTACCAAAGCTGGTTGCGTAACAGCTTCTGTCATTTTGCCTACAGTCAATCAATTTTAGATTTTAGATTTTAGATTTTGGATTGAAACAGACTGCAAGGGTACAAGGCTTAGTACAGCTTTGCGTAAAATCGTAGCGTTTTTAAACGCAGAGGGACACAAAGGTTTGCCAAATTTCTTCGCTACGAATTAATGAAATGCTGTACTTAGTGATTTTAGATTGACGATAGTGCAGCATTAGCGAGTCAGACGCTTCTGCACCGTTAACGCAACGCTTACGAGCGTCTTTTGGATTTGTTCTATCCACCAAGGATATTGCTATGAACCGCAAAACAATCTAAAGTCCAAAATTCGTATGTTCTCCTAGCTAGATTGAGAAGAACTCGCGGTATCCTGCTCAGATTTGGCAGGGTAGATTTGCTTAGGTTCCAATTCAGCAGTGGTCTTTACAGCTTCTTCTAACTGTTCTGCTTCTTTTTGAAACTCGTTTTGAAACTCCTTGGAAGCTTCTTGGAAACTACGAATTGTTTTGCCCACACTCCGACCAATTTCTGGCAGCTTCTTGGGGCCAAAGATTAACAGCGCCACTACCATAATTACAGCCATTTCCGGTAGACCGATACCAAATATATTCATTTTTTGTCTCCTGTAAACTATAGAACTACTACAGAAACTCGCATATTATTATGTAGTCTACTCAATAATCGCCTATCATAGAAGGCGATGCCTGCGGCGAGCTACGCTAAGGCCCCACAAGCGAGTGATGCTTTATGTCTCTGACAATTAAAGACTTAGAACAATTACAGTCACAAAATCCTGATTTGCGGATGGAGCTTGTAGAGGGAAACATCGTCGTTATGGGGCCATCCGATTATGAGTCAGACGAAATTGGTTCTCGTCTGCTAACGTTTTTGAATATATGGGTCATGCCTCGCAAATTGGGACGTGTGACTGGTTCTAGTGCTGGTTTTATCTTGCCCAGCATTGAAAACGATGAAACTGGAGGCGACCCAGAAAAAAGAAACCTACGCGCTCCAGATGTTTCCTTTGTTCGAGCAGAACGACTCAAGAAGACTCAGCGTGACTTTGTGCAGTTAGTACCCGACTTGATGGTTGAGGTCAAATCTAAAAGCGATCGCATCAAACCGCTCCAAGAAAAGATTAAGCTATTCCTAGAACTTGGATCTACAGTGGGTATTCTCATTGACCCTGACAAAGTTTTAGTAACAGTTTATCGCCCTAACCTTGAACCAGTAGTTTTAAAAAATAACGACAAACTGACGATACCAGAATTACTACCAGGTTGGGAATTAGCGATCGCAGAACTGTGGCCACCTGAGTTTGATTGAATTAACCACCTTAACAGACAATTTCACTTGTAGAGACGGCGATTTATCGCGTCTCTTGCCTTAACCAAGTGCTGAGTGCTGTACATGGATAGCGGGGCGTTGAGCCAGTGCTGAGTAAAAACCCAGTTTTTTAAAGACTTTGAGCAATCAACACTGTCCTAACCTGTGTGACTACGGCTATAATTCAATACGCTTGGGTTAAGGCAAAAGACGCGATAAATCGCCGTCTCTACAAGTGTTTTGGGCTATAATTATACGGACATGATATGAATTCTGAATCGCAGCTGACAAAAAAACCCGGAAGAACCGGGTGTAACTTAACTTGTTATCCAAACTTGATCGCTGTATATCTTTTAGCGTCCTAAACTCCGCCAATCTACAAGTACATCTTGAATCAAGAATGATTGATTGTAAAGTTGCAGAATAATCAGCAAAAACACGAAAAATAGCAAAATAAAAACAGCCATCACCGGGGTAGTACCCCAACCTGGAGCCACTTTCCCATACTCAGAGTTCAGTGGTTTCAGGATATCTCCCAACCTAGTCCTTTGTGCCATAGTTCACCTAAGATTACTTGCCAAAGCTTTTTTTAATCTTCTGTAATATTCTATAAGAATAGCACTCATAATCAATCTCTCAATTATGGAACCCGCAATAGTTCTTAGCATTTCTATGGCTGCCGTGGTGGTTGTCATCACTGTACTGTCGATTTATACCTCTTTTGGCCCTCCTAGCAAGCAATTGAACGATCCGTTTGATGACCACGAAGATTAAAAGAGTCATTAGTCATTAGTCATTAGTCAGTGGTTTTCCACAAACCACAGACCACTGACACGGCTATCGTGGCTTACTCTAGCTTGGGATTAATTGCTGGTATCACCTTGAAACTGGCAATTTTCCAAGGCTCTATCGTCAAGTTTTGTTGCCTAGATGAGAATTCAGTGCTAGAGGAACGCTCTAATAAATCTACTCTATCTCCTAGATTCAACCCTAAATCACTTTGCAAAGATAACTCGGCTGTTTCTCCGTGACATTCATAAAACCGCAGAATTAATTGCTGTGGATTATCTTCAGATGGCTTCAAGGCCATCAAAATTAGATTTTCAGCTGATAAATCTAACAAACTCGCCCCTTCAATAGTTCTGAGTTCTGTTAGCGGTAGCGGGGTGTTTAGCAAGTTATGAGTGTCGAGTGGATTCAAGATTACTTGCAACGGTATATTCAATTCATAGCCACGCCGTACTGTATGGGCTGCTTCCCAGCTACCAGCATGAGGATACAAGGTATATGTGAATTCGTGAAAACCTCTGTCAGCCTCTGAGTCTGGCCAATTAGGACTGCGTAGCAGTGTTAAGCGGAGTTGATTTGGTTTGCTGTCGTAACCGTATTTACAATCATTCAACAAACTGACACCATAACGATTTGGGATTGCGGTATTTGTCTGTGTATCTTCTACTGTCAAATCAGCCCAACGCAAAGCGGGGACTTCCCATTTTGCTTGTTCTGCGGGGGTTTGTGGTGAGTCAGCGCTGCGGGAGGGTTTCCCTCCGTAGGCGACTGCGAACCCAAAGGGTTTAGTTGGGCGGCGAATCGCGCCACAGGGAATTTCATAAGTAGCAAAGTCTGCTTCAAGATTCAGAGGAAAAGCAGCTTTCACTAATACATGATTTTCTTGCCAATTGACTGTAGTAGCGATGTTCAGCAGAGGTGAACCAGCTTGCAGAATATAGTCTTGGCAAAATTCTGACTCACCCAACTGACGCACTACGCGCACACGATTTTGCACTGGGCCTTGTTCTAGCCACTGAATAGATTGAAGATTGGTCGCGGGTAAGGGATGTTGGGCATAATTAGGGTCAATATTCCAAGCATCCCAATATTGACCACTGTCTTTAAAAGCTTGCAGTTGATTCCCCGCCCCACTCAAAACTTCTCTTTGATAAGTTTTGTCAAAAACACTTGATAAATCTCCAGTATCAGGATCTATAACAACTCGCAAGAATTCATTTTCTAAAATCCAGTCTGGGAGGAGTGAGGGGGATGAGGGGGATGTAGCTTTAGCTTCCCGCAGGGTGGGGGATGAGGGGGAAAGCCAAAATATGCGGTAGCCTACGGGTGGAATTTCGGGGGCGAGAAATAGTAGGGTTGATGGTTCAGATAATTGGGAGATAAGTTGCTTTCCAGAAGTATCGTAAATCTGCCATTCTTCTGGTGTGGGTAAGGCTACAGAGATTACCTCAGAACGTTGCCAATTGAGAGAATTGAAAACGAAAATAGGCAAACTATCGGGTTTTGGTGGTTCTGATAGGGTAATGTGAGATGCGATCGCTAAAAGTGATTCCTGTAATATCTTCGTTCCCAATTGTTCCACTTGCTGCCATTGGGGTAACGCATCCGTGTAAACTTGGGTAATTGAAGAACCAGGTAAGATATCGTGAAACTGTTGAAATAACACCAACTTCCAAGCTGCTTCAATTTCTGCCTTGGGATATGTCACACCACAGTTTACCGTTGCCAAGGTAGCAAATAGTTCAGCTTCATACAATAAATTTTCACAACGACGATTCCAACGTTTTTGATCTGCGTGGGTAGTGTAGCAACCGCGATGGAATTCTAAGTATAGTTCGTCATTCCAAGTAGGGAATGAGGGGGATGAGGGGGATGAGGAAGAATCATCACTACTGCCTCCTGCCTCTTGCCTCTCCTGCCTCCTGCCTCCTTTACTGATTTGCTGTAAATACTTTTCAGCTGTTGTAAATTCTAAGTCTGGGAAGAAAGGAGACTTTTGCCAGCGTTGGGCGGTTTCTAACATATCACGGGTGGGGCCGCCGCCGTGGTCGCCGACACCGGGAAGCCAGAGAGATTCTGGTAAACCAGTTTGGGTTTGCCATTCAAGAGCGTAGGATGCCATTTTAACCGGATCAATGCTTTCACCGATGGGTGCAGACATCAAACTAAAGACTTCGCTACCGTCAGGCGATCGCCACCAAAATGCTCCATAATCAAATTTAGTAGTATCATTCCATCGCAACTTCTGGGTGACAAAATACTCAATTCCGGCATTAGCGAAAAACTGCGGTAAAGTTGCACAAAAACCAAAAGTATCTGGAACCCACACCACACTTGAAAGCTTGCCAAATTTTTCCTGAATATAGCGTTGACCATACAATAGCTGACGGACTATTGATTCACCAGCAATGAGGTTGAGTTCCGGTTCCACCCACATTCCGCCGACAACTTCCCAACGTCCTGCGGCCACCTGTGCTTGAATTGCTTGAAACAAATCTGGGCGATTTTCCTCAATCCAAGCATAAAGTGCGGGAGTCGAATGACAGAAAATTAACTCAGGAAAATCTGCTTGTAACTTTAGAACCGACTCAAAAGTGTTTTGCGCCGCATTCCAAGTTTCACTTACAGGCCATAACCATGCTAAATCTAAATGAGCATGACCCAACAGGAAAATTTGAGATTTTTGATCCCCCCAACCCCCCTTTTTAAGGGGGGCTAAGATATCAGATTGAATTAAATTTTGACGTAGAGACAAAAACGATCTTACTAACTCTTCCTTTGCGTCCTTTGCGCCTTCTCTGCGAGACGCTACGCGAACGCGGTTCGTAACCTCCCTCACCATCGCCGCCAAAACATCCAACTTCTCCGGCGCAAACCTTTCCAAATAAAGCTGTACCACAGCTAACTCATCAGCGACAAAACCGGGATCGGGATTATTATCAATAATAGATTCATAAACTAGGAGCGATCGCACTAAAGCACCGTCACAATGTCCCGGACTCACTAACCGCAAAGCCACAATCAACTCTTCCCCTGGCCTCACTTCCTGGCTGAGAAGCACTCTCGGCGAACAATCAAATAAATCACCCTCCAGCACTAACTCCCCATTCACATAAATCTCAGCAGAATCCGCCCACCAAACCAGCGCCAGCCGCAAAGATAACCCAGCCAAGGGATAACCCTGTAAATCTTGAGGAACCACCAATCTTTGCACTAGCCATAGCACTTTTTTCCTGCCCGTCCAAGCAATATGTTCTTTAGCATTCAACTGGACAGGTTGCCAATGAGACAAATCAGCAGCTACAACATCAGTAATAATCAGGTCAGATTCCCGGTACAGCCAAGTAGACTGAAGATTAACTTGACAAAAAGAGCGCAGTTGCTCAATTACTTCTGAGATAAATTTGGTCTGGGATTGAGAGACAGTCGGGGTCATATATTCGCTAAAATGAGGTGTTGGTTGTTTTTATTGTTTGGCGCGAGTCTCACAACTTAACAAGACTTGAACTAAAAAATTACTACTTATGTCTTCTGGTTCCTCTGGTCGTTATCAAAGCAGACTATTTAACTTTGTCCACCAGCAATCTCGGCGAGTGACACAACAGTGGGAACACACCTACCGACATTTGCAAGTTGCTACTAAGTGGGGTATGGAGGTATTACTTTACCCAGTGTATCTACTGTTTCAGTCATCGGAATCATCTGGGAAAACGCTACACACCAAAGAACCACAAACTAGACTAAAGTTACAACCTTATGACACCGATTTCCAGCCCGAAACACCGCCAAATGCTGATAGTCCCATTCAAAATGTACTAGAAGCAGTCTATTATCTGTCATCTGATGAAGCCGCCTCTACTCCGGCGAAAACATCTGAAGCTTTCAAACCCTTGGCTTTCTTGAGAATTTTTCGCTCGAAATTCCTTGATAATAACTCTACAAATAACGCTCATCTTAGTCAATTATCAAATATTACAGAGAATCAAGCCGGAAGTATCAACCCTTTGCACTTGGAAAATTCCCTGCAACGGCATCTTCCAATAGTGCGGGGAATTGCCACAAATTTAATGAATCGGAATTTAGTACTAGTTACTGCCGATAATGAAATTCTCGATATTTTGACACCCCAACAGCAAGCAAAATTAGAAGACCGAATTATTAATGAAGTTGCTAAGTATTGGCAGTCCTGGCGGTTGATTATAGCTAAAAAAGAAACGCAGCAGCTACTACCACAGATTGACCAGTTATTAGCAAAACTAACTGACGGAAATCCAGCCAAAATTCCAGTTTTAGTTGAGGGTATACCAAAAGATTTACTTAATACAGATAGATTATTAGCATTTCTAGATATAGCCTTTGCTAAGTTGGAATCAAATGCTTTAGTACCTGTACAAGAACGTAGTCAGGAAATTGCCCAACTTGCCCAAACTCAGTTAAACATATTTCTTTATGGCAAAGAGCAATTAGCTGGTAGGGGAGAAATTGCACCCAATGCTGATGGTTTGGAAACTCATACACAAAATCTTCAGGCTTTGATTGAGGCGGCGCTTAATTACTTTTTTGGTGTTGGTAATAGCAAAACACTTGAGTCAACAACCAGTGAGGAGAGATTGCCCGGTAAACTATTCTCATCACGCCTTAGAAAAGCCTTATCCAAAAGCCCTCAGTTGGATAATCAGGATTTAACAGATGATCCTTGGCTAACATGGAATGATTTATTTGGTGACACCGAAACCGTCGCTGATAAGTCAGTTACCCTTTCTCAAAGGACAAATCCTGCTTTAGTACCAAGTTTATCAGTAGGGCATTTTCCACAAAAGAATTTGACTGTAAAACAACCTAAATTCGGATCTGGCTTGGTACAAAGGAAACAACCAACTAGCAATCTTGCCTCAAGGCAAAAAACATCTGGAAAAATCGCCTCTGCAAAACAAACCCGAACCAGTATTTCTCAAACTAAAAGCGAGAGTCGTAAAGGGGAAATGTTGAAACAGCAGTTTCACCAAAGTAGTCAAGTTGAGGCACAGCCAGACTGGATAGAAACCAAAGCAACTTTAACTGGCTATGAGAAACACCCCTTAGAGCAACTTCTGGAATGGCTTGATTATGTTATGCTCTGGCTAGAAGAGAGATTTGTAAGGATTTTTCAGTCGTTGCGGCAACTATGGCAGGGTAAATAAGCTAAGAGATATTTTTGAAAATCTACTATAATAAATATTCACAATTTTCCAATTCAGATTTTTGGAATAAACGTAGAGTATGTTAGCACAGTGCAACGACACCCTACGTATACTTTTGAATTTTGAATTTTGAATTTTGAATTGTTATTGGTGGTTGTCTAAGTGAAAATTATTGTTTACTGTAAATACTTCAATTTCAAAAATCCATTGGATAAACCGAAAATTGAGACATTTGTGGTAAGTGTGCCTCAAATCCCTAAAATAGGTGAAACAATTGTAGTCGAAAGAATTTCACCCCAAAAGCAGTTTGTAATTATCTTTGAGTACATTGTGACAGCAGTGCAATTTAACGCTTCTAGAGAATCGGTTGATTCAGCAGATGCTCAGGTCAGCGCTTTTTTGAACCACTGTTGGGAGGGAACATCGAATTTCAAGGTTACAAATTTTTTAGAGCAATAATATAACAATACTGAATAATTCTTGTTGACCGAACAAGGCAAAAGTAAAAAGTAAAAAGGCACTCATAAAGAAAAAATAAAATGGTAACAAGCAACTAAATTTATTTATGGAATGAAATAAAAACATTTATAACGATAGCGCAGCTAAGCCTTTGTCTTCTCCCTTGGCGTTAGCCTCTCCCAATGTGATTCGGGGAGACGCTAAGAGCGAACGAGCGTCATGGCGCAGCGCGTTCGCATGATTGCGTCTCGTAGAGAGAAATAATACGTCCGTGATTATTTCCCCTAAATTTATTTATGGGGATTATCTTTTTACTTTTTACTTTTTAACTTTCTAGAGCGCCAGTCCACTAATATATATTGACAAAAACTCAAATATGTGGATTAAGACAAAACGCCCATTTAAGGTGAAACATTTGGGTCTGTTTTTTAGCGACAGCATAAAAACGGAACACTAAAATTCACGATTTTAACAATATACATATCTTGTATTTTAGGTCAAGTACTTCTACTGGACTGGCGCTCTAGCTGATTACCAAATTCCTGTTTGTATATGCCCAGAAGATCGGAGTAAGAAGCTAGCTGTTGTTCAGCAAGAAGACAGCAAATACGCTTGATATCTTGGCGCTTCATGAATTCTACCCAATCCTGAACGTTCTTGTCAGTGTATCCAGGTCGCGCAGCACCAAAGACTATTTACTCTTTCTCCCAAGCTGGGGCAAACTTGTACATATCTAACTGTCTAGAGTCGAGGTTGGTAAATCTCATCAATGGCAGAAAATGGCGATCGCAGCAATAGCAACTATTCAAGCATCAAAGTCCCCAATCCGTATCTAGTTGCTACAGTTGGGGTGAAAAATACTAAGCTGGTAGATAGCACGTTAAAACTTTAGCGGAAATTTAGAATCGCATTCATCGGCGGTTTAGAATTCTCCATTGGCGAACTACCTGTAATTACATTATGTTTGATGCATTATCTGACCGTTTAGAATCCGCCTGGAAAAAACTGCGGGGACAGGACAAAATTTCTCAATCCAACATTCAAGATGCATTGCGCGAAGTGCGCCGCGCCTTGTTGGAAGCAGATGTTAACCTCCAGGTAGTCAAAGATTTTATTAGCGAAGTCGAAGCCAAGGCACAGGGCGCCGAGGTGATTACTGGCGTGCGACCTGACCAACAGTTTATCAAAATTGTTCACGATGAACTTGTACAGGTGATGGGAGAAGAAAATGTTCCCATCGTAGAAGCCCAGGAACAGCCTACCATCGTTCTAATGGCTGGGTTGCAAGGTACTGGTAAAACCACAGCTACCGCTAAATTAGCCTTACATCTGAGAAAATTAGATCGTAGCTGCTTGTTGGTGGCGACAGACGTATATCGCCCAGCCGCGATCGATCAATTGCTAACCTTGGGTAAGCAAATTGACGTACCAGTATTTGAACTAGGAAGCGATGCCGATCCTGTAGAAATTGCCCGACAGGGTGTAGAACGCGCCAGGGCAGAAGGTGTCAATACAGTAATTATTGATACTGCTGGTCGTCTGCAAATTGACGAAGATATGATGGCGGAATTAGCCCGCATCAAAGCAACCGTCCAACCCCATGAAACTCTGTTGGTGGTGGACGCGATGACTGGTCAAGAAGCCGCTAATCTTACCCGCACCTTCCATGAGCAGATCGGCATTACAGGGGCGATTCTCACCAAATTAGATGGTGATAGTCGTGGTGGTGCAGCGCTTTCTGTGCGGAAGATTTCGGGAGCGCCGATTAAATTTGTGGGCGTGGGTGAGAAAGTCGAGGCACTGCAACCATTTTATCCCGATCGCATGGCATCGCGGATTTTGGGGATGGGCGATGTGCTGACCCTGGTGGAAAAAGCCCAAGAAGAGTTTGACTTAGCCGATGCTGAGAAAATGCAGGAGAAAATTTTGTCAGCAAAGTTTGACTTTACTGACTTTCTCAAACAGTTACGGATGCTAAAGAACATGGGTTCTCTGGGAGGTTTGATCAAGATGATCCCAGGGATGAACAAGCTTTCAGACGATCAACTCAAGCAGGGAGAAACCCAGCTGAAACGCTGTGAGGCGATGATTAACTCCATGACTCGCCAAGAACGCCATGACCCCGATTTATTAGCCAGTTCTCCCAGTCGGCGGCGGCGGATTGCTTCTGGTTCCGGCTATAGAGAGTCAGATGTGACTAAACTGGTGGGTGATTTCCAAAAAATGCGATCGCTCATGCAGCAAATGGGTCAAGGCAGCTTCCCTGGAATGCCGGGAATGTTCGGCGGTGGCGGCATGGGTAACGCCTTCGCGGGTGCTGGTAATCGTCCCCCTGCCCCCGGATGGCGAGGTTATGATGGTGCCTCAGCCACGAAAAAGAAAAAACCCAAAGATAAAAAGAAAAAAGGCTTCGGCAATCTTTAGTTACTGGGCATGGGGGATTGGGCATGGGGCATGGGGCATTGGGTATGGGGCAAAACAGTTCCTCTTTTCCGTTAGCTATCCGCTAACAGCACTCATTACTCAGCACTCTTGAGAGACATGGGGCATTGGTAATTTGCTAATGACTAATGACCAATGACTAATAGCAGCAAATGCTAGGCAGTGCTAAAATTAGCATTTCGACCTCAGAATTTATCAGCAGAGGAAACTGACCCTCTATTTCTCGGCAACAGCCAGATTTAGTTTACTTCCTCACCAATTAGTTGCTAACTAATATCTAACAATAGGAGAATGATTCCTCAACCATGATCAAACTGCGCTTGAAGCGATTCGGTAAAAAGCGGGAAGCAAGTTACCGCATTGTCGCCATTAATAACCTTGCTCGCCGCGATGGCCGTCCCTTAGAAGAATTGGGTTTTTATAACCCCAGAACTGATGAAGTGCGACTAGACGTTCCCGGTATCGTCAAGCGACTACAACAAGGCGCTCAACCCACTGACACGGTACGTCGCATTCTAGTAAAAGCTAATGTTTTTGAACAGCTCCGTGCAACAGCCGCATCATAATTTCGGAACAAAACTCCCAACAGCTAGCCCCAACTATGTTGATCTGGTTCGCTTTTTAGTGCAGCCGTTTTTGGAATCTCCAGAGACGTTAAGCGTCGATTGTGAAATTTCTCAGGTCCTCAAACGGGTTTGGGTTCGCATCGCCTTTGAAAGCACAGATAAAGGGAAAGTGTTTGGTCGAGGGGGACGCAATATTCAGGCGATTCGTACAGTAATTGCCGCAGCCGCAGCCGCAGCTGGGCAATCAACATACCTGGATATCTATGGCAGCACCACTCCGGGCCGCGAGGGTATGTCTTTTGATGAAGACACAGAAGAGCGATCGCCACCGCCGACTAAGAGAGAACCGCGTGCAAATGATGGGCCTAAACCCATTGTTAAACCGCGCCTCCGCTAGGTTGAAACTAGATAGTAAATCTGAGCGGTTTTTGTTAACTCCGCTCAGAATTTTTATTAAAGATGGAAAGTAGCAAAAAGATTTTTGGATCTTTTTTTGAACTCTTGACTGAATTTTAGATTTTAAATTTTGGATTTTGGATTAATTCAAAATCCGAAATTCTTGATCGAAGAAAGAGAATTCATCTAGGGGGTCAATCTAAAATCCAAAATCCAAAATTGATTCACCAGTGGCATACTGCTAGATTGTAGGGTCGTACAAGCGATTAATTTGTCGCAAAAATTTTTCAAACAAAATGTTAAGTAATCAAAGCATAATTTCGCCGTTAGCGAGAAAATATTAACCTTTGTCAAAAACAGATCCTCACCAATTAAAAAATCCTATGGCAGGTGTCTTAACAATTCAGCTGCCGAATATTCCCAGTGCGATCGCTCTTGGGGGAGATGGAGAAGAAAATCTCAAAATCCTATCTCGGCAAACAGGAGCCACTTTAGTGCTACGTGGACAGGAATTAGTGATTTCTGGTACCGAAGGGCAAATTGATCTGGCTTCTCGATTAGTGCGATCGCTTGAAGACCTCTGGATTAAAGGTAATACTATTTCCAGTGCCGATATTTTAACAGCCCGTCAAGCTATAGATAGCGATCGCCAAGGAGAACTGCAAGATTTACAGCGAGATGTCCTCGCCAAAAGTCGCCGGGGTGAAGAAGTCCGTGCCAAAACCTTCCGCCAGCGTCAATATATCGACGCACTCCGTAAACGCGATCTCACCTTCGGCGTTGGCCCTGCTGGTACTGGCAAGACTTATCTCGCTGTTGTTGTCGCCGTCCAAGCACTCCTTGCTAACCAAGTTGAAAAGCTAATTTTAACTCGCCCTGCCGTCGAAGCTGGTGAAAAACTCGGTTTTTTGCCTGGAGACTTACAGCAGAAAGTTAATCCCTATCTTCGCCCACTTTACGATGCTATTTATGAATTCATCGACCCAGAAAAAATACCCAGTTTAATGGAACGCGGTGTGATTGAAGTTGCACCACTCGCCTATATGCGCGGACGTACCCTTAATAACGCCTTTGTAATTGTCGATGAAGCCCAAAATACTACACCCGCTCAGATGAAAATGGTTTTGACTCGTCTGGGTTTCCGTTCACGGATGGTGATTACAGGCGACATGACACAAACTGATTTACCACTTCACCAACAATCAGGTTTAGGGGTGGCTTTACAAATTTTAAAACACGTTGAAGGCATTGCCTTTTGCGAATTTTCTCAAAAAGATGTTGTACGCCATCCTCTAGTTCAGCGTATTGTGGCTGCTTATGAACAATATGAAAAGTAGTCATTGGTCATTAGTCATTAGTAAAAAACTCAGAAAGGATAACAATTTATGAGTACTACTTTGAAAGAATTTTTAGCAGCTTGCGAGACTTTGGGAACTTTGCGTTTAATTGTTACTAGCAGCGCTGCTGTATTAGAAGCACGGGGCAAAATTGAAAAGCTATTTTATGCAGAATTGCCCAAAGGTAAATATGCAAATATGCACACCGAAGGCTTTGAGTTTCACTTGAATATGGATAAAATTATTCAAGTGAAATTTGAAACTGGTGAGGCAAAAAGGGGTAACTTTACTACTTATGCAATTCGCTTTTCAGATGAGAAACAAGAATCTGCTTTGAGCCTATTTTTACAATGGGGTAAACCGGGGGAATATGAACCCGGACAGGTGGAAGCTTGGCTGGCTTTGAAAGAGCAATATGGGGAAGTTTGGCAACCTTTACCAGCAGAAATTTAATGCTTAATAATTTGGAAAAATAAGCTAAATTGAGAAAAGTCTCTATATGAAATGTTTCCAAATCTTGGAGATTTTTAGAATGAAATGGACACTTGATGAAGCCCAAAAACAGCTGCCCTCAATAATTAATGCGACTAGTCAAGAACCTCAGCTAATCTATACTGAAGAGGAATTGGTGGCCGCAATTCTAGATCCTGAGCTTTTTCAAGAATTTTTAAACTGGCGACAAAAAGCTACGAAAACATCTCTAGCCCCTAGCTATCTAATTGGTATACAAAGCAGGTAAGCTGATATTACACCTACCATCGGTAAAAAATTAGTGATAGTAAAGTTGCCTCGCCATCGC
>NZ_JBALDZ010000049.1:0-35179 GCF_036917155.1 Nostoc sp.
CCTATTCCCTATTCCCTATTCCCTATTCCCTATTCCCTATTCCCTATTCCCTATTCCCTATTCCCTATTCCCTATTCCCTATTCCCTATTCCCTGTTCCCTATTCCCTATTCCCTATTCCCTATTCCCTATTCCCTATTCCCTATTTCCAATGCCCAATATATAAACTATGTCTTCCACTACTATTCGTCGCAAATCCAACACCTTTTATGTAATTTTGATTGCTGGGGCTGCGGCCCTCGGCGGCTTTCTGTTCGGTTTTGACACTGCTGTAATTAACGGCGCGGTTTTATCTCTAGCAAAAGCTTTTAACACCAGTAGTTGGGTTACAGGGCTGGCAGTGTCCCTAGCGTTGCTAGGTTCTGCTGTTGGAGCCTTCTTTGCCGGACAGATTGCAGATCGTTATGGTCGAGTCAACGCAATGGTGGTTGCTTCGGCGTTGTTTACCATCAGTGCTATCGGCTCTGGGCTTGCCTTCACAATCTGGGATTTTATCTTTTGGCGAGTATTGGGTGGGATTGGTATCGGTGTTGCTAGCGTCATCGCGCCAGCTTACATTGCCGAATGTTCTCCCACCCATTTGCGAGGCAGATTAGGATCTCTGCAACAATTAGCGATCGTAGTAGGAATTTTCGTTGCCTTATTGAGCGACTACTTTATCGCTACGTCAGCAGGTTCAGCAGACTCGCCGTTTTTGTTTGGGGTTGCAGCTTGGCGCTGGATGTTTTGGACAGCAGTCCCACCAGCAGTATTCTACGGGATGGTAGCTTTAACAATTCCGGAATCTCCCCGTTATTTGGTTGCCAAAGGACGAGAATCAGAAGCTGTTAACGTTCTGACCAAGATTTTAGGGGGCGATGTGCTGCCAAAAATCGAAGAAATTCGGCAGACAGTGCTTCGTGAACGCCAACCCAGGTTTTCTGATCTCTTAAGCAGAAGTGGGGGACTCCTCCCCATTGTTTGGGTAGGAATAGGCTTATCTGTATTACAGCAATTTGTTGGGATTAATGTAATCTTCTACTACAGTAGCGTTTTGTGGCGGGCAGTCGGATTTTCCGAAAAAGATTCCCTATCAATCACGGTGATTACAGGAGCCGTCAACATTATTACAACACTGATTGCGATCGCCTTCGTAGATAGATTTGGTCGCAAGCCCTTACTTATAGTAGGGTCGATTGGCATGACCTTGACCTTGGGGACGATGGCTTATCTTTTTGGCAATGCTCCCCTCGATGCTGCTGGGAACCCCAATCTCACCGGCAGCGCGGGTACTTTGGCTCTGATTGCAGCCAACCTCTATGTCTTTTGCTTCGGCTTCTCCTGGGGACCAGTGGTTTGGGTGCTGTTGGGAGAAATGTTTAATAACAAAATTCGAGCCGCAGCGCTTTCGATTGCTGCTGCTATACAATGGGTGGCGAATTTCGTGATTTCCACAACATTTCCTCCTATACTGCAATATTTCGGTCTAGGTTCTGCCTATGGACTCTATACAATTGCAGCAGCTACCTCATTCTTTTTCATTCTCTTTTTTATTAAAGAAACCAAAGGAATTGAGTTAGAAGACATGTAATTGGCATCCATCTAGTACCGCTACATGTAATTCGTAATTCATTGTTGCACCACCAAATTTTCAATTTGGTGGGGGTGCAAAAACGCCGATTATTCAGACGCTCGTGACGCTCGATAGCGCCGGCGGCAAGCGACGTAGGAGCGTCTGACTCGCTTGCCGCCGACGCTATCGCATGATTGCGTCTCCCCGAATCACATTGGGAGAGGCTAACGCCAAGGGAGAAGACAAAGGCTTAGCTACGCTATCCGCTTTTTCGTTCAGAATTCATGCTTAATTCTGACTCCTGACTCCTGAATTCTGTTCGATAAAAACTCTCGCTTCAGTCAATCACGAAAAAGATGGAAACTATCAATACGGCTCTTTGTTCTTCTGGTTTGTCCGGCATGGTATTTCATGCGCCGTTTATTGATTTGCATCCCGGATTTAAATTAGCCGGTTCTTGGGAAAGAAGTAAAAAGCTGATACAGGAACATTATCCTGATGTAAAAAGCTATCCTTCTTTAGAAGCATTGCTAGCAGATGAGGAAGTAATGTTGGTGGTCGTAAATACACCCACTTATACCCATTACGATTATGCTAAACAGGCATTGCTTGCAGATAAACATGTAGTGGTCGAAAAAGCATTTACTACAACAGTAGCAGAAGCGCAAAATCTCAAAGAATTGGCACAAAAACAGGGAAAGAAATTATCTGTATATCAAAATCGCAGGTGGGATAGTGATTTTAAAACAGTCAAAAAAATTGTTCAAGAAGGCTTATTAGGTGATATTATTGAAGTAGAATTCCAATTTCAAAGATATAAACCAACCCTCAGTCAAAAACAACATGTAGAAGCTCCAAGTCCGGGGGCAGGAACATTAAATAATTTAGGGCCGCACTTAATAGACCAAGCTTTGCATTTATTTGGGATGCCTGATGCTATTTTTGCAGACATCCGCATCACTAGGGTGCGATCGCAGGTAGATGATTATTTTGAGTTGATACTATACTACGACAAACTGCGCGTCAAATTAAAAGCAAGTTTTCTGGTGCGTGAGCCTGCGCCTGCCTATATCATACATGGCACTCATGGTTCTTTTCTCAAAAGCAGAGCCGATAAACAAGAAGAGTATTTAGTCGCGGGGATGAAGCCTAATACACTTGATTGGTATACAGAGCCAGAAAGTGAATATGGCTTACTTCATACCGAAAAAGACACAAAAGTAATTCTGGAAAAAGTTAAAAGCTCACAGGGCAGTTATTTAGGTTATTACGATGCAGTGTACAAATCCATTGCTAATAATCAGCCAATTGCTGTTACTGCCGAAGACGGAATTAATGTAATGCGAATTATAGAAGCAGCTATTAAAAGCAGCAATGAGCAAAAAGTCATAGCGTTGCTTTAAGTGATCAAGCCCCGTTGGGGCGGGAGTAGGGAGTAGGGAGTAGGGAAAAAATAGCCCCAACAACCTCCTGGGTACAGAGCTACGTCTTTTAAGACGATTGCATTGGTCTCAATCTCTTGCTACGTTCAATGCTGTCTTCCCTACTCCCTACTCCCTACTCTCTACTCCCTTCTTGTTGACCTAAAACCTTAGCTCAAAATATGTAGATTAGCTCGTAAGCTGAAAGCTTTAGTTTGAGTGTAATCTCTTTCGTTACCAAGTCAGAATTCAACTATTTTCAACTCACAAGTCGATGATCAAAACTCTTTTTTATAGTTCTTTGCTTCTATTTTTGGCAATTCCGGCAGTTTGGGCAGCACCTCCAGAAGATAATTCTAATCCAGCAGATGCAGATAGGAATTTGCAGGGACAAGTCAATTCTGTTTCCCGGCTTTCTGATATTAAACCGAGCGATTGGGCATTTCAGGCACTGCAATCATTGGTGGAACGGTATGGCTGTATTGCAGGTTATCCTGACGCAACCTATCGCGGCAACCGTGCTTTGAGTCGTTACGAGTTTGCAGCTGGTTTAAATGCCTGCTTAGACCGGGTGAATGAATTAATTGCTGCGAGTACTAGTGATTTAGTCAAAAAAGAAGATTTGGCAGTGTTGCAAAATTTGCAAACAGAGTTTGCGGCAGAATTGACAACTCTGCGTGGGCGAGTGGATACGCTGGAAGCACGAACAGCAACCGTAGAGAAGCAGCAATTTTCCACCACTACCAAGCTGAATGCTCAAATTATTACCGCCATTAGTGATACCTTTGGTAATAGAGTCGGTGGTGATCGCGATGAATCCAATCTCTACTTTTCAAATCGGGGTCGTCTCAACTTTGAGAGCAGTTTCACTGGCAAAGATTTGTTGCGAGTCCGGCTAGAGTTTGGTAACTTTGCGAATTCTAATGGTACAAGCCAAATTGCCGCAGCCACAGGCACAGGGATGACACGCCTGAACTTCGATTATGACAGCAACGATACACTTTTTGTCCCCCATATCCGTTATTACTTCCCAGTCAGTGATTCCCTTAACTTCGTTGTTGGGCCTACAGGCATTGGTTACACCGACATTACAAACACCATCACCCCCGCTACAATCGCTGATGACGGCAATGGGGTTCCCTCACTTTTTGGGTCATACAGTCCTTTATTCCGGCGAGGTGGCGGCGGTGCAGCCGCTAACTGGAACATTACCAAAGACTTGGTTCTCACCTTGGGCTATTTAGCAAGCAGTCCCAATGTGCCATCGGGGAGCAACGGCTTGTTTAATGGTGGCTACAATGCCCTAGCGCACTTAGCCTATTATGGTAAGCAAGGAGCGATCGGTGTTGCCTACTCTCATGGCTATAGCCCTGCTGGAGTAATCGATCTCTCCGCTGGGACGGGTAGCGTCCTGTCAAACGCTCCCTTTGGCAACAACATTGCTACTTCCAACGATATTGTCGGCGCACAGGGATACTATCGCTTCTCCCCGAATTTCCAAGTCCACGCTTGGGGTGGATATATTTGGGCAAATGCCAAGAGCTCTGGTTTGAGTGATATTTCCAATGGTAGGGGTGGAACAGATTCTCTATTTGTGAACAATGGTGACAATGCCAATGTCTGGTTTGGGGCGATTGGGGTGTCGTTTCCCGATGTGGGTGGTAGAGGCAATCTGCCAGGAATTCTCTTTGGTATACCACCGCATGTCTCTAACAGTGATGTCCGTCAAGAACGAGACAACGCTTACCATATCGAAGCATTTTATCGTTATCGACTAAATGACAACATCTCAGTGACTCCTGGTTTTTGGGTGATTCTCAACCCGGAAAACGACAGCAGAAATGATACGCAGTATGTGGGTGTGCTTCGCACAACCTTCGATTTTTAACTGGAGCGTATCGATTTAACGTCTGTTTGATAAACCTCTACCTTTTCGTTGAACTAAGGTTCAACGAAAAGGTAGAGGCAATGGGCAGGGAGCAGGGGGAGGAATTTGTACTTCACTAATATGCAAACTGCTATATTTTTAGACATCTCCAGAAATTAAATATGCGTTATCCAGAATCCTTGTAGAGACGTAGCAGTGCTACGTCTCTACATTCATTTTCACCAGATGTCTTTTTGATAATTTGGCAAATTGGCAACTTTGAGAAAATTAACTGTGTTATTTTCAATGCTATACAAGGTGTATTTGCACTTTCAAGCTATTTAGACGGGCTGCAACCCGTCTTTATTTATTAATTACTCAACTGCCTCAATTACCGAATCAGCCTGCGGCTAATATTGGTCTAAGGGCGTTTCGTAAGCTAAGTGGCGTGGGTTAGGCAGATTTATCAATAAGTGCCTAAAATCACAGCCAACCACTAGACATCTCCGAAAAAGAATGTAGAGACGTAGCAGTGCTACGTCTCTACAAGGATTCTGGGTAACGCATCTTTAATTTCTGGAGATGTCTACTTATCAAACAACCTCTGAAAGCGGATGCAGTATTGTTAAATGAAAACTATGTCTAGTTTCAGTTTTCAGATACCGTTCTTGTAAAGGTTGCCATTGCTGCCAAGACTGGTAACGATTTTCAGTTAACAAAGTAGCAAGGGTGGGCAACTGAGTCTGAATTTCTGACTTGAAAACATCTGTAAGCCAGTCAGTTAAAACTGCACTATCTTGCATCGTACCCAAAATTTCTTGGATACTTTTCACTTCTTCAATATAAGCTGCGTAAGACTCACCATATAAGTCACTAAATAACTCCATTTGGTAGCGTACACGTTTCGCTTCTTTTCGCAAACTATGAAGAATTTCGCCCTCTGTCATCAATTGTTGTTCGATCTTTTCTGGTTCCCAATTGTTCTGGATTTTAACTTCTGAGTTCACAAATTGGGTGCCAACTAGCCAACCCGGATGCAATAAGAAGTTACTCACTTCTGGTAAAAGTAAGTCTGGTAGTACTTGCTGAATCGTGACAGATCCCAAAGGTTGATAACTGGGTTTTTCTAACCACTTATCTAATGCATCTTTTAGAGACTTGTAAGATTCATCTTTTAACGTTTTCTGCACACTCGATAGTACATCTTCACGTTGTTTAGCTAAAGCTGTGAAAGCTGTT
Source organism: Nostoc sp. (assembly GCF_036917155.1). Taxonomy (GTDB): domain Bacteria; phylum Cyanobacteriota; class Cyanobacteriia; order Cyanobacteriales; family Nostocaceae; genus Nostoc. The sequence continues at coordinate 6,079 of NZ_JBALDZ010000049.1, forward strand.
TGCAAAGATTCTTGCTCTTTGCGGGGTAAGTTTGGTTTGTAATTGTTTTCCAAACTTTCTTTGAGTACATCTAAATCTCGCAGATTACCAAGACGACGCGCTATTTTACCAATATTTTTATCGCTGATTGGTTTGGATACATCCACCGCTAGTCCAAACCGAGTTACGGCTGTCCGTAAGCGGCGCATCCCCACTCGCATTTGATGCAGCGCTTCTGGATCTTCATCTTTCTTCACTGATTTTTCCCACTTCAAGGTTTTCTTAAAGTGTTTTTGAATCGCTTGGTAGGCGTAGTCCCCTAGAGTTTTTACCGTGGGTTGTGTGGCTAATTTCATAATTGATCTGAATGACTACCTCATGAGGTTATTGCATAATAACATTAGTTAAAAATTTGCATCTGTTTTTGATATTTTTTTATGCAATAAGGATTGCTAAGTATACTTATGACTATTGATAGTTTCATCGCCTTTGATAAACACGTATTATCTATCAAAGTCGCAATTGCATCGTTTATACTGGCGATTTGATCTGAACTATAGCTATTGGAAGATTATTAAAGAGGTTGGGTAGATTATAATAGCACGATTTGCATTTTTGTAACTATCAAGATAATTTCAAATCCCAGATTTGCATTTTATAAATCAAGTTTTATTGACTTTTGTAGATAATTTTAAAGAACATAGAGAAGAGTTATCGGAAATGTCGGTAACATATCAGAAGTATTTATGCTTGGGGTTAGATGAAACCTCAAGTATTAACCGTCTATCTTTGGTTGATACTGATAGATTTACAGATTATCAACAATTTCGAGTAGCAGAATTTATCAATTTTGGATTGATAATAAATTTGGATGGGTAATCCTTCCTGGTGTATGCGGTAATCTTAGATGTTAGTAGAAATTGCTTGTACGGGACAGCTAGGGATACACTGTTCGCAGACGATACAGCGCGATCGCGTGAATGTCAACTTATACGTCTCTGGGTGGAGGGTGAGGGCTTCGGTAGGACAAACCCCAGTACACAAGCCACAGTGGACACACACATCCTCGTTGATGGCAATTTCGCCTAGTGTAGAAGAAACATTAACATGGCGCGATCGCATCCACTCAATAGCCGCATCTAATTGATCGATATCTCCCGATAGCTCTACTACTAGTTTACCAATTTGATTTGGAGCAACTTGGGCGCGGATAATATTGGCGGCGACGTTGAACTCTTTAGCGAGTACATAAGTGACTGGCATTTGCACAGCGCGTTTCGGGAAGGTGAGTGTTACTCGTTTTTTCACAGGTTTAGCAGAGAGTTTTTTCTGTTGTAGCGTATTAAGAGTTTTATCAGCCCTTCCCTGCGGTAAGTTTCGCAAACGGGTAAGGCAAAGTAAGATGTTGCTTCCTACTTCAACATACATAGCACCATTTTCAAAAATCTTCGGTAATTTTGTTAACTGCCAAAATCCAGGCTTCTGATCGCCGTCGCTATGCCCAAATGGCAATGGTAAGTGCGATCGCAAAACCATTCAATCCTCTAGAATTAGCTGCTGAAATCGCCGTAGCGCTGGGTTGGAGTCTGGAAAAGTAGGTGAGATTTGTATAGATGCTAACTTCAGCCAAAACCTGCCTGTAATATCATATCCGCCTGATTACTTATTAAACCTGGAGAACCCCACCCCGCCAAAGCTACGCTTTGTCTCCCCTCCCCTTGCCAAGGGGAGGGGTATAATCCCGCATTTCTCACAAGTTTGAAATGCAGAGGGGCAGAGGGGCAGAGGGGATTGAACTTGGCACATTGAACTCTCCTCTGCTCCCCTGCTCCCCTGCTCCCCTGCACAAGCACAGGCTTTGAGCATTGGTGAGAAATCCGGGTAATGACTGTGGGAATCATGACTAATTACTCGGACATGATATAGTTCCGAAAATGAACACATTCAAAAGTTGAAAAAGTGATAATGAAATGTTATATCTTATATATTTTGAGGAGTTACTAACGACTAATTAATGGAATCCAAAGAGATAGCTAAGAGATTTAATGACGCTTAAATAAAAATTACCTTCTCTTTCGCGGAATAGTTCAAAAGCAGAACCAGGTGTGCCAAAAAACGGTCTGAGAGTCCATCCTAACTGACTGCCTACAAAAGCGTAAAGAAATAGCCAACATTGTAAAATCTTTTGGCGTGTTTTACTCCCTTCATCATCTTGTTCTAAAACTAAACTCGTGGCTTGATATAAAGACGAAATACCAATAAATCCAGTTATGGCAAAGATCAAGACATTTAACAAAATTAAAAATTGGTAATTATTGGTGGTAATTAAGAAAAACAGTGTGATTGGTGCAAAACTAAATAAAAGTACGCTAGTGACTGAAACCGCAGTTAATACTAATGCTAAATGCTGTCCAAAAGTCCGCTTGGAACCAAAAATAATGTTAGCAAAATACAACGTCGGGATACAAATCAGAAGTGTGATTAAATAAAGGGCTGGGAGTTTAATGGCAGAAGACAATGCCTGCATCCAGCTATGGTATGCACCAATGATTCCGCCATAGGCAGCGATAAATAAGGAACTGCAAACCAGCAGTGAAATGATTTTATTTGGTAATCTTATCGCTTGACGAACTTCCTCTAGAAATCCTTGGCGATCGCGCAGGAATCCAATCAGTACTGCAAAGTATTTGATTCCTGATGATTTCCGTTCCATCATATTATCCTCACACCGATAAAATTCTAAGTTTCATCTGAGTAATCACCGCCAGAACCATACCTCCAAGCATCAATCAAACGATGCCAATAATATTGTTGTGCTTTTGGTTGATTCTTAATCCATGTTTCTAGCATTGGACTTAACCAAAATAAAGCAGTGTACACACCTAAATTACTGTAATGTAACATCCAATCTAACAAACTTGCCAAACCTACTTGCGGAATGATCTTGGCAACTAATACAGGATGATATAAACCAGTTTTTAACAGTGTTTGCGTTAGTGCCGAGAACTGCACTATATCCTGTAAAAATGGTTTTAGCACTGGTGTACCCAACTGTTGCATTTCCTGAAATACTGCCGAGAGTAGTTGGTTAATTTGATCTGGAGCAATTTTCTGATTTACACCAACACTCATCGCCCTTTGAAACAACCAGGTGACAGTTAAACTTGGCTGATAGGGTTGCAGCTGTACTAAGGCTTGTGCAGATAATTGTTCTGTTTCCAGCGCTTCGGAAATACCATAAGTTAAACGCTTCAGGTGACGCACCATTGCCCCAAAACCACCAAAACTCAAGGGAGATTGACTACCACTGCTATCTCCGGCTGGGAGAATGCGATTCCAAGGGGTTTTTAGCGGACTTTGGCGATAGGTGGGAAAGAAACCAAATAGCGCCCGTTGAAATTTCAGTTTGCTCAACTCCACTCCCTGATATTCTGGTAGAAGGCGCAGATATTCCTCAAATAGAGCTTCTAAACTTAAACGTTCAGGATGTGCATCTATGTAGGTAAACAAGTAAGTGGTTCTGCCATCCCTAGCTGGAAAAGCTTCCCAGAAGTACTGACATTGATTTTGTAAAGACGTAAATGATAATAACAAGTCGCCTGAGTTATTTTCTGGAAACCCTTGGGCGCAACTTCCTACTACTAAGCACAGCGCATCTGGTTTTTTGCCTTGGCGTGCTTGTTGAGTGATGGGTGAAAAATGTCCCATCGCGTCAATTAATAGCCGAGTTTTGAATTGGTTATTTACTATCACCCCATCTGGATGAACTACGGCTTCGGTAAAGGGTGTGTTTTCTAACAACTTTCCCCCAGTGGCGAGAAATCGGGTTTTCAAGGTAGCTAGTAGATAAACTGGATCTACGCCGATATTTAAGACATCCTCTACCCAAACTTCTGTACCGCCAGCAAAACTAACTCGCGCTGGGTTATATTGAGTGGCGATCGCACTTGCTAATTCTTCCTCAGTCAGTAAGTTCAATTCCACAAATACATCTAATTCTTTGCGAGAAATATTCCATTCTTGTTCCCTCCCCCGCAAAATACCCCGTTCCAGCAAGGCTACCCGCAATCCTTTCACCGCCAAGGCGCAACCAATTAAAATGCCTAAAGTGCCACCGCAGATAATTACATCGAAGTCAGTATCGCCTAAAGGCTGTTGACTTTCTTTAACTAGCGTTGGTATAGGTGCGGTGTTTTCGCGCCCAGATGTGAGGATGCGATCGCTTTGGCGCAATCCTCCTAAAACATCGCCAGGTAATTGGGAAAGAATTTCTTCAGTTAAAGACATTTTGGAAAAACTTAACTCTACATTCCAAAACTACCTGAGAATGAAGAAAGTAAATACGATATTATTTATGGAGAGCTACGAGCGTGGTCAACAATAATAATCAAATACTACCATTACCCTCAGAGGTTAACAGAGAAGAGTTAGAAGGCGTTGTGCAGGTGTTAGCAAACGTAACTAAGCTCCCTGCTGAAGTGGTTAAGCCACATTTAGATGCATTGCTTGAGCAGTTGATGAAATCAAAACAGGAGCAACCATTTTACAAAACTGCAACGGCTCTTGAGTGGATAACAGCTTTTCGGGAATGGGCAGAGAGCCATAGGCGAGATACACCCTTACTAACTACAAAACCTGTAGAACGTCTGTATACTTTTGAAGAATATCTCACCTACGATGACGGAACTGATAAGCGCTATGAACTTGAGGATGGGGTACTGCTAGAAATGCCTCCAGCCTCAGATTTACATGAAGCGATCGTTACTTTCTTGTTGATTCGCTTCTATCTGGAAATTCAACGGTTAGGGTTAGATTGGCAGGTTCGTCCTAGCGGTACTGGCGTTCGTACTTCTGTCAAAAAATCCCGTCTCCCTGATTTAATTGTGATGACTGAAGAACAGAGACAATCTATTCAGGGTAAATCGGCTGTGCTTGAGTTACCTCCACTGTTGACAATAGAAGTGGTTAGCGCTGAGTCTGTGAAACGAGATTACGAAAGGAAAACACTTGAGTATGCAGCCTTCTCTATCCCTGAATATTGGATTGTTGATCCTCTGGAAGCAAAGGTGACAGTCTGCTTGTTGGAGCGGGGACGTTATAACCAAACAGTATTCACCGGAAATCAGCAAATATATTCTCCGACTTTCCCTGAGTTAAAACTGACAGCGCAACAGGTATTAACGGCTTAGACGTAGGTTGGGTGGAGCGGAGCGCAACCCAACATATAGGAATCCGATTTGATTCCTGAAAAAAATTAAGTATTTGTAGGGTGCGTTATGACTTGAGTCTAACGCACCAAACCCTTGAAAAGGGTGGTTACACTTCGCGATAACACACCCTACGTGTTGTTCAAAAATCAAATAGTAATCCTATATATCAGGATGTTGGGTTACGCAAAGCCTCCACCCAACCTACAATTTTTTTGCAACTTTTGAAGAATATCTCACCTACGATCGCGTTAAATTATCCCAAACCGAATAATTTAGAAATGGCAGGCAATAATTTATTAGTCGCTTCCACCAGAGAAGCAACAGTAGGTAAGCCTGTAAATATTCCTTTCAACATGGTGATTGCTGTTTTTGCCGTCTTTTGCTTGGTGGATTCTTGAGGATTTTTACCCGCTTCTGCCAAAGTGTTCACCTGTTCTAGCGCTTCGGTTTTGTCTTCTTCTGACAAATATGTGGATTGGATGATTGCATCTTGCAACTGCGACAATAATTCTTTGATTCCTGGTTTCTCGGCATCGGTTGCATCAGGTAACTGATTGAGGGCAATACTCACGTTACCGCTAATGGTTCCTAGATTAGCAATAGAATTATTGCCAGCGATACCGCTAACATTACTGCTACCTTGAATATTGATGCCGCTGATATCTGACATATTTGTATCTCCTTTAGTGTAAAATTTCGGCTGCTTAAGAGCAGTATCTACCATATTTTCTAAACTAATAATGCGTTTATCTTTTTCTACCAGCAATAATTGCTGACTCTGCGATAAAGCTTTGAGTTGATTATAATCATCAAAATATTCTGCACTCAGTTGAGATTTATCGCTACCTGCTGCGGTTTTGGCTCTGAGCAAGATTTTATCATCGCCGCGCTTCTCCATTGCCACGATTTCTAACTCGGCTTCGGGATGATTTTCGGCAAGGTTTTTGAAAGCGATCGCAACAGCGCGGGGGTCAACGCCTTGATTATGATAGAGGTCGAGAGTATCAAAAATTGGCTGGATAAAGTTGGCAAAATCCCCGTCTGCAAATACCTCTTGTTTATTATCAGGTTTGCGGAGGGGGTCAGGGTCTTCTTTGGTGGGTAAGCGCATGAAGATATATTCACACCTCACCCCATGCAATTTAGTTGTATTTGTAATGCCCCAATCTTCAATGAAGGCTCCGGTGAGTGTTGCACTTGTTAAATCGGTTGCGTCTAGTTGCGTTTGTTTGAGTTTTGCTCTTGACAAATCGGCATCTTGTAAATTAGCTTCACTGAGATCAGCGCCGATAAAGCTGGCATCAGCTAGGTTAGCTGCTTGTAAGTTGATACCTCGCAGGTTTTGACGGTCAAAGTTATTGTCCTGTCCCTGTCCTGTAATTACTAGCTTGCGTACTTGTGGTTTTTCAAGATAAGTTGCACTAACACGAGCACGATCAAGCCTTTTAGCTTGAAACCAGCAAGTATTAGTTACATTAGCATATCCAAAATTAGTGTTTTTCAGCGTCGCCGCAGTAAAATTAGCATTTGTTAGATCAGCTTTGCGAAAACTTGTACCACCCGTGTTAGTAATAGCAGTCTTTAAACACTCATCAGCTATTGCTATGGAAAAAGGCACAATACCAGCTTCAACCCTAGCTCTAGCTGTAGATATAATTGCGCCTCTAGAGCCAACTACAGCTAAGTATATAAACCCCAAAAATACTAAAACAACTGGCACACCACCAGCGAAAACAACATCAAATATAGATATAGAGCCAGTTACAATTGCTGAGATAATCAAAGCCAAAACGAAAGCTATAGAACCAGCTATAGTTAAAACCAGATTTGCAGTCAGAGCAACAGCCCAGTTATATCTAGAAGCAACCATAGCTACGCTGATAACTACCAGTGAAGCTATTAGTAAGGCTACAATTACAGATTTTGATAGTGCGGATAAAACCAATAAGGCTGTTACTAATACTGCACCAATTGTCCAACGTCGTTGCAGTCCAGCTTTGACATGACTGAAGTTTGCACCTGTCAAATTAGCGTTGGTGAAGTTTGCCCCTCGGATGTCGGCATAGCTAAAGTTTGCACCCGCAAGGTCTTGTCTACCTTTGAAGTTGCGTCCTCGGAGATTTTGACCGGAGAAGTCTAAAGCCATATTCCACTTTACGGAGGTGAGCAAATTTTACTACACGCTCACCCCTGTAAATTCAGGAATGGTTAGATATATTTGTTAGTTGAGCTTCAAAGGTGCAATTTCGAGGATAAAAGGTGCAATTTCGAGACTCAGAAGGTCATCGTTGAGGTTCAGAAGGTCAACGTCGAGGTTCAAAGGTGCAACTTCGAGGATAAAAGGCGCAATTTCGAGGTTCAGAAGGTCAACGTTGAGCATTAAAAGCTCAACGTTGAGGTTCAAAGGGTCATTGTCGAACTACAGCCACAGATTACCAATGTTCCACTATGAGATTATCTACATAATTAAAATGCTCATCATTTGTAGCTAATGTCCAGCCACGTTCCAGACATTGGGCTGCAATCCAAATATCATTTTCTGGGATTGGTCTACCTTTGCGCTTTAAGGTAAGGCGTGTTTGGGCGTAGGAAGTGGCGGTTTCTCGCCCCATTGGCACTACAGCACAAACCTCGATAAACTGTAAATAGCGAGTCAAGTTTTGCAAGGAACGGGCAGAATTTTCCGCTCCAAACAGCAGTTCCGCAACAACAGGTAATGGCAGGACGATACTTGGTAAGGCTATCACTCTTGCAACTACCACTGAATCACCGTTGAGATAGCGAATAGCAACGGATGTGTCCAGAGCAGTTTCACCAGCCATTGGAGTCAATTTGTTCAAATTCCTGATGAATCACAGACTGCAATTGTGCAGTTTCTTCGTCGCTGATAATGCCTGCAAACTGTAACAGTGGATGGGTTGGAGTCTCTTGGTACTCAATTATGATTTTAACTTTGCTATGTTCTGCCACACCTGTTAGTGTTTGCAGTGGACGCAAAACTCCATCTTCATATATTGCTTCAATAGTCTGAGACTCTGGCATAGGGTTTTGCAATCTAATTACTACTCCAAATTTTATAACGGTTTCCAGGTGTAATTTCTATCATTTTAGCGATCGTCAACTCTAGCGCGATGTCTGGCGAAAAGCTGTTCTTAAGATATAAACAAGGAAATAAATCTATGATAAATAGGGTTAGGTGTAGAAATAACTATGGAATCAAAGCAAGATGACATTACTATTCTTCAGGAAGCTGAGAAGCGTTTACGGCGACTGTCTCCAGAAAGGCTGCGGGTAGTGAGTGATTTTCTGGCCGATCTAGAAGAAAGAGAAGAACATGAGGCGACAACGGAACTTTTGAATATCCCTGGTTTTGAGCAAGCTTTGCGTGAAGCTATACAGGAAGCTGACGCTGGGGAAGTGGTGCCATTTGACAGTATTCGTCGTCATGTATGAACTGGTACTGACTCGCAAAGCACAGAAGTTTTATCAAGAAGTAGATGCATCACTAGCCCAACGACTAAACCGTTGTTTTGACCAACTACGAGAGAATGCTTATGAACATCCAAACATCAAGCGGCTCAAAGGTGATTTCGCAGGTCTTTTTCGCTATCGGGTTGGTGTCTGGCGAGTTGTTTATAAAGTAGATGAAGAACAGCAACTAATTACTATTTTACTGATAGCCCATCGAAGCGATGTATATCGGTAAGTATGTAGTGTGTATCTCAAGTATTAATCTGGATATAGGCGCAGATGTCTTTTAGCGATCGCACATCGGTAGTAATTGAGAGTTCACTTCCGTCCTGCCAAGACTTGTTCAGCACTCAAATCCAACTGTGGAAAAGTGAAAGAGATGATGCGTTCTTGTCCTCGGAATGCAACAGCATCATAGAACCCTTCTACTAGGGTGCATATTGTTACTATCTCTTGAATCGGGTCAACAATCCAGTATTCGGGAATTTCCAGAACAGCATACTCAGAACGTTTGCTGCGATAGTCTGTGGTTTGTGTAGATTCGCTGACGACTTCTACCACTAATATGGGGGGAGTTTCGTTGAGTTCGATTACAGCCTCTCGATTAGAAAGTGCTTCCCACTGCTGTGTTGGTAATACGACTACATCTGGAATTCGTGAGGTGTCCCAGCGTCCCCCTCGTGGCGAACGTACTCCCACAGAAAACTTTTGTGCTGTCCAATGCTGGCCCATTTTGGCACTTTCATCATCAAAGCTTCGTTCTAAAAACTTGGAGATGCCACCGTGCTTGCCAGTGCCAAGGCTCATGGGAATTAATTCTCCATCTACCAATTCATATTGGGTATCCGTGCCATCGTTATACTGAAGATACTCTGCAAAAGTAAATTTTTTTGTGGTTGCAGTCATAGCGATGCCTTCCGCTAGGCCTAGCCATCGCAATTCTCATCGATGACTCAATACAGTTATTCTACTTGTATTACAGGAAATTAATGATGGAACGTTCAAAATTAATTGCTATTCTTACAGGTGCGATTTCGGTCATTTTAGCGATCGCTTACCTCATCGTAGTCCAACTGCTAGACTACCGCGACATGAAACCCGCCCCCATCAGCCAATTTGACCAAGCGCCTGCGATTATTTCTGTTTGTTGGCAGATTGACAAAATTACCGAAGTGTAATTGACATTTAGTGTCAAATTAAACCCTGGCGAATAGAATTCGCGGTTACACAAACATAGACGCTTTGCGGCTTCCCGCAGGGTAGTCAGCAGAGGCGGACTAAGGAAAAATGGAGTATTTGAAACCCACGGAGGTGGGTTTTGCCTCGTGTAGACGCGGTTTCTAACCGCCCTTTTAACTTAATCTCAATCGATAAAACTAATGATAACTATTGATTAATACCATACTCAAATCATAGATAAAAAACCATAGGTATTATTTATTAATCCAATGGTCGATTATATAAGAATTAATTAGAGTAATTATCTCAAATTTAATTAGATCAAGTAATTCCATTTTGACAGATATAACGGTAAGCTGTTCCTAACAAAATTAAATAAAGATAAATTTGCATTATCTGCAATCGCTGGGTTAACAGGGATCAACGCTAGTTGATTTAAAACCCCTAACTTTTGATGACAATAATAGAGGTGAGTTGATGGCTCAGTTTCTACTAGAGACTGTTTGGCTAGTTCCTTGCTATGCCTTAATCGGTGGCTTGTTAGCCGTGCCTTGGTCGCCGGGAATCATTCGGAAAACGGGGCCAAGACCGGCGGGTTATGTAAACTTGGTGATGACATTTTTGGCGTTTATGCATAGTGCGCTCGCCTTACAAGCAACTTGGAATCACCCAGCCCAAGAAGTATTTATTCCTTGGTTATCTACAGCTGGTTTAAACCTGACAATTGCTTTGGAAATATCCTCAGTGAGTGTCGGCGCTTTGGTTGTGATTACTGGCTTGAATTTGCTGGCGCAGATTTATGCCATCGGTTACATGGAAATGGATTGGGGTTGGGGACGCTTCTATTCTTTATTAGGATTATTTGAAGCGGGACTTTGCGCCCTTGCTTTGTGTAATAACTTGTTCTTCAGCTATGTAATTTTGGAAGTCCTGACGCTAGGAACCTATCTACTAGTTGGCTTATGGTTTAGCCAGCCATTGGTAGTCTCAGGTGCGAGAGATGCTTTCTTAACCAAGCGGGTGGGAGACTTATTCTTGCTAATGGGCGTGTTGGCATTGTGGCCCCTCACCGGCACTTGGAATTATCCAGAACTAGCCCAGTGGGCAGCTACAGCTAATGTCAACCCGACAACAATGACACTTGTAGGTTTAGCCTTAATTGCCGGGCCGATGGGTAAGTGTGCCCAGTTTCCCCTGCATCTGTGGTTAGATGAAGCGATGGAAGGCCCAGTTCCCAGTACGATTTTGCGGAATTCGGTAGTAGTCGCTAGTGGTGCATGGGTGCTGATTAAATTGCAACCTGTGTTAACCATTTCGCCCGTAGTTTCCTCGGCGATGGTGGGAATTGGAGTAGTGACAGCGTTGGGTGCTTCGTTAATTGCGATCGCTCAAATCGATCTTAAACGCTGCCAATCCTATTCTGTCAGTGCATACATGGGTTTAGTATTCATCGCCGTGGGAGTGCAACAATATGAAGCGGCGCTATTGTTAGTACTCACCCATGCCATATCCGCAGCCCTGTTGGTGATGAGTACCGGAGGAATTATCTGGAATAGCATCACCCAAGATGTTACCCAATTAGGCGGATTGTGGACACGTCGCCCAATTTCTGCGATCGCCTTTATCATCGGGACATTGGGATTAATTGGTTTTCCACCACTGGGTAGCTTTTGGGCGTTGGTGAAACTAGCAGATGGTTTGTGGGAAACCCAACCTTGGTTAGTGGGAGTAGTGATCGCGGTAAATGCTTTAACAGCCGTGAGTTTAACCAGAGAATTCGGCTTAATTTTTGGTGGTAAAGCGACACAAATGAGTCAGCGATCGCCTGAAGCCCACTGGCCAATGATTCTGCCAATGATGATTCTACTTGGTGTCAGTCTGCATCTTCCTCTAGTGTTGCAAAGCTTATCACTTTTACCCGATTGGGCAAGTCTCAATAAAGATGTCGCACTGCTTTTAATTTGGTCGAGTATTTTCGGTTGCAGCATCACTGGCGTGATTTACTTAGGCAATATTCCTAAACCAATTCGCCTCCCTTGGAAAGGATTACAAGACTTGTTTGCATACGACTTTTACACCCCCAAACTCTATCGAATAACCATCATTTTTAGTGTTGCCAAAATTTCCCAATTTGCCGATATGATTGACCGCTTTGTAGTCGATGGCATCGTTAATTTTGTTGGTTTATTTTCCCTTTTAGGTGGCGAAAGTCTCAAATACAGCACCTCTGGACAAACTCAGTTTTATGCACTCACCGTTCTTCTAGGAGTGAGCGTTTTAGGAATGTGGGTAACTTGGCCATATTGGGGAATACAGTTTTTAAATTTTGTTTTTCAAATTTCGACCATTGGATAACAGTCAACACAGTTGAGATCAGCCCAAAACACTTGTAGAGACGGCGATTTATCGCGTCTCAAAAACCCAAAATTGTTGCCAGTAGCCCTTAACTGAACCTATTGGGGTAGAACTAACTATCTTACTCAAAGTTAACAGTTTAATATTGTGAGAAGAATTCCATGAGCATACAACATCCCCAAACAAATCTTTCTAGAAGAAGCTTATTCAAATTTGGTGCAGGTGCCATCGGCACAGGTGTCTTGACAGCCGGACTTGGCTCAAACTTACTTGCACCCGAAAAAGCCTCAGCAGAAGATGATATTACCCCCGATAAAGCATTGCAAGAGTTATTAGAGGGGAATGAAAGATTTGTCAAAACAAAACGTAAAAACCCTCACCAAACCCATTCGCGTTTAGTCGAAGTTGCTAAAGGTCAAAAGCCCTTTGCTTCTATTCTCGGTTGTGCAGATTCACGAGTCCCTTCCGAGATTGTCTTTGACCAAGGACTTGGAGATTTATTTGTCTGTCGTGTAGCTGGTAATATTGCGACAGCAGAAGAAATAGGTAGCCTAGAATTTGGCAGCTTAGTATTAGGCTCTAAAGTCATATTGGTCGTAGGACATGAAAGATGTGGTGCTGTAAGTGCTGCAATTAAAGGTGGTGAAGTGCCAGGACAAATTGGGAGTTTAATTGAGGCAATTAAACCGAGTGTAGAAAGCTCTAAAGGACAATCAGGAGATAAGTTAGAAAATGCTTGTAAAGCAAATATTTTGACGCAAGTTCAAAAATTGAAATCATCGCCAGTTTTATCTAAATTAATAGAGGAAGAAAAACTGAAAATAGCAGGTGCTTATTACGATTTAGACACTGGCAAAATCAGTATAGTAGCCTAGCATTTTTGTCTTTTGTCATTGTTCATTGCCTAAGAGTATTCACATCAACCCAAAACCCTCATGTAGAGACGCGATTCATCGCGTCTTCAAAAAACAAAAAACAAAAAAAAATTACCATGTTAAGTGTTTTGATTTGGCTCCCAATTTTAGCCGCAGCTCTGATAGCAATATTACCCGTAAGTATCCCGAAAAACCGCATTCGTTTAACAGCATTATTTTTTTCAGGCATAGTTCTCTTCTGGAACCTTTTAATTCTGCTAAAATTTGATATCAGCAATCCAGGAATGCAATTTAAAGAGTATTTGCCCTGGAATGAAACTCTTGGCTTAAGCTATCAATTAGGTGTTGATGGACTTTCCATCTTGATGTTGGTGTTAAATAGCCTCCTCACCTGGATTGCTATTTACAGCAGTAGTAAAGAAACTGAACGCCCCCGGCTGTTCTACTCCATGATTCTATTAGTTAGTGGAGGAGTTGCGGGTGCTTTTCTCGCTGAAAACTTGCTACTATTCTTCCTATTCTACGAACTAGAATTAATCCCCTTCTACTTACTAATTTCCATTTGGGGAGGAACGAAACGGAGTTATGCTGGGATGAAATTCCTGATTTATACTGCTGTATCGGGAGCATTAATTCTGGCGACATTTTTAGGTATGGTGTGGCTGAGTGGTTCTACCAACTTTGCTTTTGATGCAGTCTCTACAGAAAATCTTTCAACAGCAAAACAAATACTTTTACTAGCAGGAATAGTATTAGGTTTTGGCATTAAAATTCCCTTAATTCCCTTCCATACTTGGCTACCTGATGCTTACGTTGAGGCTTCAGCACCAATTGCCATTCTTCTCGGTGGCGTGTTAGCAAAGCTGGGAACTTATGGATTGCTGCGATTTGGGTTGGGTATGTTTCCCCACGCTTGGAGTATTATTGCACCGACTCTGGCAATTTGGGGAGCAATTAGCGCCATCTATGGGGCAGTCATTGCGATCGCTCAAAAAGACATCAAGCGCATGGTAGCATACAGTTCCGTCGGTCACATGGGCTATATCTTGCTAGCTGGTGCTGCTAGTACTCCCTTAGCACTTGTGGGTGCAGTCGCCCAAATGTTTAGCCACGGCATTATTTTAGCCATCCTCTTCCACTTGGTAGGAGTTGTAGAAGCCAAAGTTGGTACCCGCGAGTTAGATAAACTCAATGGTTTAATGAGTCCCATACGCGGTTTACCTCTAATTAGCGCCTTACTAGTTTTAAGTGGGATGGCTAGCGCAGGTATTCCCGGTTTAACAGGATTCATTGCCGAATTTATCGTTTTTCAAGGTAGTTTCTCTGTCTTTCCCATCCCGACAATTTTGTGTGTAGTCGCTAGTGGATTAACCGCAGTTTATTTTGTCATTCTCCTCAACCGCACCTGTTTTGGCAGACTCGATAACTTAGCCTACTATCCCAAAGTCCTTTGGTCTGAGAAAATACCAGCTTTAATTTTGGCAGCTTTCATCATCTTTTTAGGAGTACAACCCACTTGGTTAGTCCGTTGGAGTGAATCTACAACTACAACAATGGTGGCTGCAATTCCCTCTTGGGAAAAAACTGTTATCTCCGAAGTAGCCCTAAAATAGAAAATACATCAAAACACTTGTAGAGACGGCGATTTATCGCGTCTTAAAATCTTTCCCCACACGCGAAAATCACCTCTCAAAATCCATACCCCAGACGCGATTTATCGCGTCTCTACCAATTTACGATTACCATGACAGCAATTAAAACAGCAATTAAATTACCTCCTTCTAATCACGAATTTGCCGAAGTAATTCACCGTTTAGAAGCAGGCGGTGCAATGTTACCCGATACCCCAGAAAATTTGATGCAAATCATCGGTTTATATAAAGCTTATGCTGTACCGATGGATTTTTACTGGCGTGACCTACTTTATATTGCCGAACGCGAATTTTTAAACCCGTTACCATTCTTTAAATACTTCTTGCCGAAAGAGTATTTAGAACTGCATAATCATTACGCTGGTGATGATGCCGATTTACGAATTTGGCGCGGCGAAGCTACTGCACATCCCGAACTTTTGGCATTTATTGAGAAGGGTGAAACTTTCAAAATGCCAAAGTTGTTGCATCACTTGTTCCACGATCGCATTAACATGGAATTTGCAGAAGCTTGTATGCGGGCGATGTTGTGGCACAGAGGGATGGGTGGACAATTTGACCCTTACCTAGATTCAGACGAATACAAAGCCAACGCTGACCGGGCAATTAAAGCTTACTTCCAAGGGAACCCCGTCATGCTGGGACTTTACAAGCTGTTCCCAGATATGTTTTTGGAACAGTGTCGCCAGATGTCATACTACGCTAACCTGGGCTTATTCTGGGAAATCATGGCCCCAGTATTCTTTGAAATGTCCGACCGCTATGACGAAGGTACGATTAGCAGTGTCCCAGAGGCGATGAGCTTCATAGTTAATGGTATATTTGCGATCGCAGGTCGTCCAATTTACCATCACGTTTATATTCGTGGCGAATGCTACGAAATTGTCCCTAAATCCAAGGGTTTTATGTGGCTATATGAAGCCGCATTGCCTTATGTAGAAGCAGTTTTCTACCGCACTGCACCCTTCCGAGGGACAAAATCTTATAATGCTCAAGCGCGTCAAGTACCAGAAGACCAGAAAGACTTTCACTATGGTATTCTTTACGCTGATGTATTTCCAGTGGGTACTGCTGGCATTCCCCCCACATTATTAATGCAAGATATGTTGCATTTTTTGCCACCATATCTTGTTGATTACTACAGCCAACATTGCCGGGGTGAAAAAGATATGTTGATTCAGTTGGGAGTTAGTTTTCAACGATCAATGTACTGTGTAACTTCTGCGGTAATTCAAGCTTTGCGAACTGCACTTTTATATCCATTAGATGACCAAAATCCTAAGCATTTGCAAGCCAATCGAGATTTTTTTGAAATGCAGCTAAATCGCTTCACTCGACCCGACTATAATATCCGTGATGCTGCTCGTTTAGGGAGTATTCAAAGTCAAGATTATAGATAAGAGATCCCCCCAACCCCCTTTTTTAGGGGGATTTAGGAGGATCTAAAACGTTTTGATACCTAACAATAGGACTTTTAAAACATCCTTAGGACTTACGCAAAAACCCTCTCAAACTCTCATTCCTCCGTGGCCTCTGCGTTCTCTGTGGTAGCCTGCGGCAAGCCGCTCCGCATCTACGTTTTTCGTTACCTGTGCGTAAGTCCTAATCCTTTTAAAATCTCCTTCACCGAACAAGGCAAAATAACACGCCCCTGTGTCCTATTTTTGTGCTGCACCAACGGGAAGAGGTTCACCGAGAACTTTGGCGAATCTTTCTAAATAAAAGTCTACAGGATTTGCAACTGCTTGAATTGAGGAGCGATCGCCTACCAGATTCCACCATGTCTGTAACTGGGGTGTTTCTGTTGGTAGTGTGAATTTGCGGAAGTGTTCTAAGAGTGGTAAACGTTCAAACCAAGGATAGAAGCTGATATCAACAAGGCTAAACCGATCTCCTAATAAGTAATCACCTTTGCCTAACCCTTCTTGTTCAATATATAGAAGCGCTTCTGTAAACTCTTTTCTTCCTTGTTCCTGTTCTTGGCTATCTTTACCGCGCAGAAATTTGTTAAAAGCTGGGACAAAGCGAGTATTGGCGTAGTCTATCCAAATGCGAGCGATCGCTTTCGCTGCGGGATCGCTAGGTAACAATGGTGGTTCTGGAAAAACCTCCTCTAGATATTCATTAATAACGGCGGACTCGTAAATTTCAATATCCCCATGTTTGATCGCCGGAACTTTACCATAGCGCGAAATCTGCGTGTACCCATCTGGCTTGTTCTGTAAGTCAATTTCTATCGAGGTGAAGTCAATGCCTTTTTCCAGTAAGACTACACGAGTACGTTGAGAGAAGGTAGAGGCTTGGGCGAAGTATAGTTGTATGTTGCTCATGAAATATTTTCCTTGCAATTATCGTGAATGCAGACTATTTGAGATTGCACAACTCCAACTCAAGCAATAAGACAAAAGTTGAGATGTGTTAATTAGTGCAGTTAAATAATTGACTGGCAGGTATCTACATCAGGTTAGATGATATACCCCAGCTTATCGGTCGATTTACCGGACTTTTAATAGTCTACAGTCTTTATGAAAATATGTATAGTAATACCTTCGCCAAAAAAACGCTAAAAGCGTAGCTTGCTTCCCTGAAAGGGTATTCTGACTCCTGAATTCTGTTCGATAATAAGCTGAAAAACATCTTAGGACTTACGCAAAAGTACACGCGGTAGGGGCAATACCCTGCGGGAAGCCCTCCGGGTTCAGCAGTCGCTCATGGGGGAAACCCCCAAGACCGCGCTGCTTCACCGCTCCGCGTCTACATGAATTGCCCCTACCTGAAAATAAGGGTTTCGGCTATTGTTTGCGTAAATCCTGCATCTAATTTGCACAAGTAAGTCGGTGAGAAAAATTCAATGTATATGAAGAAATATAAATTAGCTGTAGGGTGTGTTATGCCTTATAGCAACGCACCTGATATTGTTGACGGTGAGTTGCTGCGACAACATACCCTACATTAAAATTCCTTAACATAGCTGGAAATATTAGCACCGACTTACTTAATAGATATCCCGGATTTCTCACCACATCTCTCAAAACCTTGTGCTCTTGAGCAGGGGAGCAGAGGAGCAGGGGAGAGATTTGTACAACAAGTTCTTTCCCCTCTGCCCCTCTGCCCCTCTGCATTTCAAGCTTGTGAGAAATGCGGGATATAACTCTTGTGGGGTGGGCAATATGAGCGCCCAGCTTATGCAATTTAAATATGGAACAGCTTAGACCTCTTGCTGTGCGAAAGTTTGAGCTAGGGGTAGTTCATAGTAAATTTGGGTCAATTCCTTGTTGTTGTAATCTGGCTAAAAGTTCTTGAAGCTGCTGCTGAGTTTGTTCTAGCTGTTGTTGCTGTTGTGCATTTACCTCTTCTGGAGTTTGGTATCTGTTACCATCTTGGTCATACCAAAACAGCCATTCTCGTGTTCTTCCTTGATAAGTGCCCTGTTCTCGTCCAATCCCTAAACCAATTTCTGGCATCCAAATTTTATCGCCGAGTTGTAAAATATACTTACCTTCAACTAAGCGATAAACTTCTAAACGTTGACGCTTGCGACGTAGCCGCGTTGGTGCATAAATGACATAATATAAAATGCCTAATTGAGCATAGTCTATTTTCTTTTGTTCATATTCGCCATTGTAGGTTTGAGAAACCACCTCTAAAGCTAAAATGGGCGTAATCCCTTCTTCTTCCCAGAAAACGTAACTAGAACGTCCATTTTCTCCAACAAAACGTTCAACACCTAAACTCAAAAACCCATCGGGGACTATAGCAGGTTGTAATGGTGTATAGTAAATCCCCATGTTGATACCGAAAAACCAGTCATCACGGTTGTGCCAAATCGAAGCTAAGATGGCTAACAATAAATTAGGAATTAATATTTGTAGTTCGTTATCCACAGGGGTATCATCAGAATCTGGTAATTCCGCCGATGAAGGTAGGCAGTCTAAGGGATTGTAATTATACATAATACTTGGTGGTTGACAGTTATCAGTTAACTTGTTGTTGTTCACTCAATGGATCTGTATTTCCCTGACAAATCCATGCTCCCCAGTAAAAGGGATGTTCTAATGGTGTGTCTTTTGCTTGGCAATCAATTCTAGTCTTGACTGATAACTCTTTGACCGCTAAAAGTTCCTTTAGCACTTCCAGACCCAAAGCTGATTTCCGCAATTGCTTAACTGTAATTCTACGTATATAATTCTGAGCA
Source organism: Nostoc sp. (assembly GCF_036917155.1). GTDB lineage: Bacteria > Cyanobacteriota > Cyanobacteriia > Cyanobacteriales > Nostocaceae > Nostoc. The sequence continues at coordinate 24,995 of NZ_JBALDZ010000049.1, forward strand.
GAATGTAACGCCTCAGACCGACTCATGCCAGACTGCAAGTTATCAAAAAAACGCTCCATCAGTAAGGCAGTTACTTTGTCAGGAACAGACCATAGACTCATCACCAGAGTTTTTGCACCCGCCACTGCAAAAGCACGCCGCAACCCAAATACACCTTCGCCAATTTTAATATCACCTCTGGCAGTATCGCAGGCAGAAAGAACCGTCAATTCATTCGCCCACAAATCTAAACTGGCAATATCTTGGGCAAAAACAAAGCCTTTGCCTGCTGCTTGAGGAAGTCTCCCACCAGCAAGCCAAGTATTAGCACCCGCTAACGCCAGCCCAGAACGCAACATGGGATTTTCTACCTTGGTTGTTCGCAGACCTTCCATGTTTAATAGGTTGCGCCTGTTAGTGACTGGTTGCGCCTGGGAATCGCTTTGGAATAAGCCATGAGTCGCAATTAGCATGATACTAGGACACTCGCTACTTGTCAGGCGGGTTTCTAGTGCTTCTGCGCCTAAATATAATTTGGCATCGGGCAGTTTTTTCGCCACACTTTCCCCCAAAAACCTTGTCCCTGGAGCGCGAAGCAAGCCTTTTTCTGTGAGATGATCGTTTAACTGAAGACTTCGGACATCGAGCATGAAATTTTTTTCCCAGTCCCCAGTCCCCAATCCCCAATCCCCAGTCCCCAGTCCCCAATCCCCAGTCCCCAATAAATCAAAATCAGGATCGGCAATGATTAATGGTGCCGAAATAAAACCTGTTGGTAGCTGAACTTTGCTACGGAGAATTTCTCGCCCGACACCCAGATAACTGATGGTATAGTCATCCATTAATAGACGTGAGCCTGTGGCATCAATCGGCAATATCTGAAACGGCACTAAGTTTAAATTCCCATCGGGTGCAATAATTAAATGGCTGCAATCTTTCACTAAGTCCCGGATGGGGTCGAACACTGCTTGACTCAGTTGCATCGCATCTGTGGGATTGTATGATTTGATGTGCAGCTTTGGTGCGTCACTACCTTTACCCCAAGCTAATGTCGGGTGGGTGTAGTCAGATGCTTGTAAGCGAAAGGCTTGAATCAGTTGATCGATGGATGTGCTTGCTCCTAAATCTACCATCTGCACGGCATCTGATTGTCCGGCTGTTAAAATAAATGCTAAATACCGAGCTGGATGCCATTGTGTTTCTCCATTGGCCGAAATTGCCTGAAAATCGAATAAGTCGAAGCGGACAAACTCGACCAAAATAGAATCAGAAGGTAATGCTAGTGCGATCGCCTCACGGTCGAAAGTTTGCTGTGATAGCTGAATTTCTGGAACTTGTGCCGCTAATTGTTTTTGTAAGTTGTTATGTCTGTTTTGCAGTTGTCTCAAATTATCTTGGTATGTAGCTAAGTCATCTGTTTTGGGAACTGCAAAAGTCAGATGGATAATTTGATTGCTCAAATCGCGCAGTTGACGGAATTTTTCTGTCAGTTGCGGGTAGCGGCCATTGTAAAATGCTTCATTTTGAGCCGCCAGCGCTGAGGCGGTTAAGGCTTTACGTTTGAGAACAAAATCTAAGGCTGCAAGTTTTGCTGTATCTGAGTCAGCAAGATGGTTGCAGACTAGGGAAAGAAATAAGTCAAAGTTATTGCGAATTTTCTGGAGGAAGGACAGGCGATCGCTTTCGGAACTAAAAGCGAATATATTACGAATAATCTTGTCATTAATGTTACTGGCTTCGATGCGATGACATAAAGCTTCATCTGGGCGATTAGTCGCAGCTAACACCGTTGCAAGATTATTTAAGCTAAATGCAACATCAGGATGTTCATCTCCCAACAGGCGTTTTCTCATCGCCAAAGTTTCTGCATACTTCTGGTGTGCTTCTTCATAGCGCCCCAGCGAAAAATATAACTGTCCCAGATTATTCAGACTATTAGCGATTTGTGGGTGTTCTTCTCCTAGTAATGACTTTCTCAGTTTCAATGTTTCTAAATGGAGTTCTTCTGCTTGTTGATAATGCCCTTGAAAATCATAAATAACTGCTAAGTTATTCATCGTACTTGCTACTTGTGGGTGTTCGTCACCAAAGGCACTTTTAACAATAGCTAAGGCTGATAAAAATAATGATTCTGCTTCTTGATATTTAAATTGAGTATGATATAATGCTGCTAAATTATTAAGAATTGCTGCTACGAATGGATGTCGTTCTCCTAAAAGATTTTTGGTCATTACCAAAGATTCTAAATGCAGTTGTTCCGATTCATCATATCGTCCTTGTAACCGATAAATAACTGCTATCTGGTTGAAAGTCAAGGCAATATCAGGATGCTCATTACCTAAGAGATTTTTTTGAATTTCTAGAGCTGATAAATATTTTTGTTCGGCTTGAGAATAATTGCCTTGTTCTTCATAAAGTCCAGCCAGATTGTTTAAAGTACTGGCAATTACGGGATGCTCTTTTCCAAGTGAGCTTTCCAGGATTGGGAATACTTCTAAATAGAGTTTTCCGCTTCTAAGTATCGCCCTTGGTAAGTGTAAATTAATGCCAAGCTTTTTAAGCTATTAACAATATCTAATTGCTCAGAACTGAACAGTTTTTTTCTCAAAGAATAAGCTTCCAGAGCCTTTTGTTCAGCTGATAAATAACGCCCTTGAATTAGATAAAGTTCTGCTAAATTATCCAAGCCGCTAGCAATATCAGGATGTTCATCACCTAGCAAGCGTTTTCTCATCGCTAAGGCTTCTAGATATTTTTGCTCTGATTCTAGGTAACGCCCCTGTTCTTGATAAGTTCCCCCCAGATTACTGAAGGTAGATGCTATGTATGGATGTTCTGAACCTAATATTTCTTTCCATCTGTCTAAAACAGCTAAATGCAGTTGTTCTGCTTCGAGATAACGTCCTTGAAAATCGTATAATCTGGCCAAATTATTCAGGCTAATAGTAATATCAGGATGTAACTCTTCAAACAAGCGTCTTTTCATCGCCAAGGTTTCTAAGTGCATTTTTTCTGCTTCTTTATAGCGTCCAAGGGATGTGTAAATCGCTCCTAAATTAGTCAAAGTTTGAGCAATGTCTGGATGTTCATCGCCAAACAGGCGTTTTCGCATTGTTAAAACTTCTAAATGTACTTGTTCAGCTTTGAGATATTTTCCTTGTTCTCGATAAATTTCTGCCAGATTATTTAAATTAGTCGCAATTTGAAAATGTTCTGCTCCAAAAATACTTTTCCAAAGTTCCAGAGATTCTAAAAAATATTTTTCGGCTTGTGAGTAATTCCCTTGTGAATGGTAGAGTACTGCCAGATTATTTAAAGATTGTGCAACATCAGGATGTTCTGAACCTAAGAGACTTTTTCTAATAGTTAATGCTTGTAAATACAAGGAATTGGCTTCTAAATAACATCCTTGTATCCGATATAATTCTGCTAAGTTATTCAAGCTATCACAATATTCTGAATGCTCTGTTAGCTGCTGGCTTGACCCTAAGTTGACAGCTTCTTGGGCAATAATTATTGCTTGCTTGAAGTTTCCTTGTCCAGCAAGTTGCACAACCTGTAAGTTAAGTTGATTTAATTTTTCTAAGAGTTTTTTCATCTGCTAGTTCCAGACGCTTGTATATCTTTTAGTTTTGACTTTTCAATCAATCAATTACTTATTTTACCTAAAATTGTTCATCATCAATTTCCATCCCCGTGAGGGGTAAAGGAATTAAAACTGGATAGGCGAATTTGGATCGGGATTAGCGCGCATGGTTTCCATCCCCGTGAGGGGTAAAGGAATTAAAACAGGGGTGAAAAAGAACTTAAACTAAAATTTGAGATTGTTTCCATCCCCGTGAGGGGTAAAGGAATTAAAACATGGTAATAGAGCTAGCGATAAAACGCAGCATAGAGTTTCCATCCCCGTGAGGGGTAAAGGAATTAAAACCAACACATGCGTTACCTACAGAGAAATGCCCGCCTAATCTAAGTTTCCATCCCCGTGAGGGGTAAAGGAATTAAAACCTTCTGGAATTGTAACTCCCCAGGGAAATCTGGCGAAAGTTTCCATCCCCGTGAGGGGTAAAGGAATTAAAACGATAGGCAGGAAGAGCGTAAAGCTGTAGAAGCAAAAAGTTTCCATCCCCGTGAGGGGTAAAGGAATTAAAACAAATGTCTCAGATATTCTAGCCTCTCAAGGGCAGACAGTTTCCATCCCCGTGAGGGGTAAAGGAATTAAAACCCTACCCTTCTAGAAGCCTTATCCAGAGAGAGTTAGAGATAGCCATTTTAGCGGGGGGTCGAATTTAGCTGTCAACAAGCACAAATTATTGACAATTGGGGAATCATCTACCCTTGTCAAACTCTTACGCAGTAAGCGATTAGCGGGGGTCAACGAAAGAACAGGGGTTTCAGGGATTGGCTTACCCCCGCTAAAAACTTACGTATGGAAAGTAAAACTAAGCACTTTTGCTTTTATTTTGAAACCTGATATTAAGTTTTCAAGGTTCTGTGGCTATTGAGCAGTAGTATAACAAACTACTTGAAGTTTTGAACGCCTAAACTATTAACTTTTCTATCGTGCAGTAACCATGTAATCTGTATACCAAAGTTGATAGTCTCCGCGTTCAGTCACGTATTTTAGTAACTCTATAAGATGACTTGCTTCTAGTGACAAAACCTCATCATTCTCTTGCCGTAACCAGTCTAATGCAGGTACTTCCTTGGTAAGGACTGCGATAATTTCCTCCTTAGGAGAGCTTAATAATTGCAGTTGTTGCCAAAGGTTATCAAGGGGTGTGAGTTCTTGGAGTTCGGCTTCTTCACCAAATACAGCGATGTCTCGCCAGTCTAAGTCCAGAAAAACACAAATCTCTTGGAAGTTTGTGCGATATATCGGTTTTCCGTTGAGGAAATTACTAACAGTTGTGTAACCTAATCCTACCTCCATAGCAAAATCTGTTTGAGTTAGATTTCTGGCTTTTAAGGCTTTTCTTGCCAGCTTCACACCATCAGCTGATGCAACCAGAGTCCTGCTCATAATAAGTTAAAAGTTAAAAGTAAGAAAATTATACATATTTAGGAAGTAAAAAGTAAAAAGATAATCACCATAAATCAACTTAAGGGCTTAGAGGATGTTTTAAAAGTATTGGGCGAATAGAATGAGACTGTTGGCGAATTAATAGGGAGTCTAACCCATCATTATCTATTGCTCTTGATTTCCCTGATTGAGTCCGTTTCAACGGACAGTAGCTCTTAGCCCGAAATTTATTTCAGGGTGGGAAAGGAACGCCAAACCAAGGTTTTAGGCGTGAGGGGTCAAACAAGAGAGAGAATTGACCAACAGTCTCATATAATTCGCTACTACACTACCCGGATTTCTCACCAGATTTATCAAACCGAAGTGCAGAGGTCCTAGGGGCGGGTTAAGCGAGACATTCATGAATGATGGATCATATATGTTAACCCGCCCCTACTGAAGAGTGAGAAATGCGGGACTAGCATTGTCTGCCTCCTCGGACTAACACAAAATCAAGATCTTCAACCCACGGAGGTGGGTAAAGTCTCGTGTAGCCACGATTTCTAATCGCCAGGACTGGTATTAAATTAGACTTTTTACTTTTGCTTTGTTTGGTCATATACGAAGTCATATACCAGAGTCAATAACCCATATACGAACTCATATATGGCACTGCAACAATTAAGTTAAAGGTACTGCAAGAAATAAATCTTAATTGTAGGGTGCGTTAAAGCAACGCGTAACACACCACAATCATGCGGTGCGTTACGGCTAATTTATAATTTCTCTAACGCTCAAATCCTGACATAGCCGTAACACACCCTACTTAATATTTACTTTCTTTTATCTTTTTACTTTTAACTTTTTACTTATCATTATGTTCACCAAAGAACACCTCCATTTCGCATGGCTACAAGTCCGTGCGGGAAGTAAGGCTGCGGGGATTGATGGTATTTCTGTTGACTTATTCGAGTCAATGGCTACCGAACAATTACAGAAGCTCGAATATCAACTACACCATGAAACTTACACTCCAAGCCCTGCTAAAGGGTTTTACATACCCAAAAAAAACGGCAGTAAGCGATTAATTGGTATCCTTACGGTGCGGGATAAAATTATCCAGCGTTTACTACTCGATGAATTGTATTTTCCCTTAGAAGATACCTTTCTTGATTGCAGCTATGCCTATCGTCCTGGACACAGTATTCACCAAGCAGTACAACATTTATATGGATACTATCAGTATCAACCAAAATGGATTATCAAAGCCGATATTGCTGATTTCTTTGACAATCTTTCTTGGGCATTATTGTTAACTGCATTGGAGGAATTATCACTTGAACCAATTGTATTACAGTTACTAGAACAACAGTTGAAGTCAGGAATTATCGTTGCTGGACAATATCGTAACTTTGGTAAAGGAGTATTACAAGGTGGGGGACTTTCTGGTGCTTTAGCAAATTTATACCTGACTAATTTTGATAGAAAATGTCTCAGTCAAGGTATTAATTTGGTGCGGTACGGGGATGATTTTGTCATCGCCTGTAAGAGTTGGCAAGAAGCAAACCGTATCCTTGACAAAATTACTGTTTGGTTAGGAGAAGTTTATTTAACTCTACAACCTGACAAGACACAGATTTTTACTCCCAAGGATGAGTTTACTTTTTTAGGTTATCGCTTTGCTGGCGGTGAAGTTTATGCACCACCGCCACCCAAACCTGTACGCGCTGGGGAATGGGTAATTAATGATTCTGGTACACCTTACTTTCGCAGGAAACCAAGACCAGCAAAACCAGTTTCTCGTCCTCCTAAAGCTTGCAGTATTGACAAGCCGAGCAATTTTCCGAAAGCATCAATTTCTCATTATTGGCAGGAAACCATGACTACTTTATATATAGGAATCCGATTTGATTTCTGAAAAAATCTAAGTATATGTAGTGGCGTGGCAAGCAAAAAAATTGTGCATGAGACGTAGGTTGGGTGGAGCGGAGCGCAACCCAACAGATATCAGGATGTTGGGTTACGCAAAGCCTCCACCCAACCTACAACAATTTTTTTGCTTTGATTCCTGAAATTATTTGCGTGGTGCGCGTTCGCGTTCGCGTCTCTGAAAGAGAAGCCTCTCGTAGAGAAGCGCAGCGCAAGCGCGATAGGGAGGGAACAGGAAATAGGGAAGAAAGAATGAAAGTGTACAGAGTTTTTTTCAAAAACCAAATATGAGTCCTATATAATTGATAGGTAAATGCGATTGAAGGTATAAATGTACTTGAATTAGAAAAAAAGTGGAATCCTAAACCATGACTCAATCCCTACCAAAAACTAAGCTAGTAACCTTTGAAGAATTTGTTCAATGGAAACCTGATGGGAAACACTATGAACTGCATGATAGAGTAATTGTAGAAATGACACAACCATTAGGCGATCATGAAGAGATTACAGGATTTTTAGCTACAAAACTCCCAATCGAATATGATCGCCTTAAACTTCCTTACTTCATTCCAAAAACAGTACTAGTCAAACCACCTGAAAATGAATCCGGTTATTCACCAGATGTATTAATAATCAATCGCTCCAATCTGGTAAATGAACCTCTGTGGAAAAAACAATCTACTGTTACTCAAGGCGCATCAATTCCTCTGGTTATTGAGGTAGTTAGCACAAATTGGCGTGATGACTATTTCACAAAACTAGGTCAATACGAAGCCATAGGTATTCCAGAATACTGGATTGTAGACTATGCTGCATTGGGTGGTAGACGGTTTATTGGCAATCCCAAACAGCCTACAATATCAGTTTATTCATTGGTTGAGGGTGAGTACCAAGTCAGCCAGTTTTGTGGGAGCGAACGCATTATCTCACTCACTTTCCCAGAATTCAATTTGACCGCAGAGCAAATTTTTAATGCTGGTAATAGTTAAAAAATTCTTTTTTTTAACTTTTCCAAATGTTTAAAATTTCTATTGTTACATTTGTCCGTCAGCTAGTGATAGAGTTTCCATCCCCGTGAGGGGTAAAGGAATTAAAACTGCTAGGAAGTTCGACGGATTGGTGAATCGGATGGAAGTTTCCATCCCCGTGAGGGGTAAAGGAATTAAAACGGAAGTGCAACAGGAGGCTGAAGGGCCTTCATTTCTAGGGTTTCCATCCCCGTGAGGGGTAAAGGAATTAAAACAAGTCGAAAACCAAGTGTCAGCATCTACAATTTCTGATTTGTTTCCATCCCCGTGAGGGGTAAAGGAATTAAAACGGGCAAGATCGTTGGGGAATGGTTCGTAACATGTGACGTTTCCATCCCCGTGAGGGGTAAAGGAATTAAAACCATGCGATTGCGGTGGGCAATGTGAGGCGGTTTGTGTAAAGTTTTCATCCCCGTGAGGGGTAAAGGAATTAAAACCCCTGACCCTGACCTTCCTGAAAGGAAGGGGTATAAAGTTTCCATCCCCGTGAGGGGTAAAGGAATTAAAACCTTCCGACCTCTCCATCAAGGCTAGTGATAAAGCAGCAGTTTCCATCCCCGTGAGGGGTAAAGGAATTAAAACCAGTTTTAGAGGACGTAGAAGGTTTTAGTAAGTATTGTTTCCATCCCCGTGAGGGGTAAAGGAATTAAAACTTTGCTGGTAACCAAAAAGTTCAGGAAAAGAAACCTAAATAAGTTTCCATCCCCGTGAGGGGTAAAGGAATTAAAACCGCGTTGGATTTTCTCCCTTTGGCTGGCAATCTTTTTTGTTTCCATCCCCGTGAGGGGTAAAGGAATTAAAACCCTACCCTTGTAGAACTATTACTACGAAAGGGTTTGAAGGTGCCATTTTAGCGGGGGGTACATTTTACCTGTCAACAAGCACAAATTATTGACAATTGAGGACTCATGCACCCTATTGAAACCCTTGTACAGTAAGCGATTAGCGGGGGTAAACGAAATAATCAGGGTTTCAGCGATCAGTCTACCCCCGCTAAAAACTTACGTGTGCAAAGTTCAAACAAATACTTTTGCTTTCACTTGGAAACGTAAGATTAAGTTTTCAAGGTTCTGTTCTTGTATCAAAGAGTATAACAAAGTACCTTGGACTTTTCACAACGTCAACCGCAAACTTAACATAAGTTTTCTTGGCTATCTCTCCCAAATCATTGGTCGGTAAACTTCCACTTCACCCTTCAAGCATGAGATGTATTCTCGTACCTGCAACTCAAGAGCGCGACGGTATACTACTTTTTGTCCAGTATGAGGGTGCGTCATTTCTGATTGCAATTTCTCTTCCCAATGTTTTAGAAACTTCTTGAGTGCGTGAGCTTGAAAATACACACCTTCTCGTTCGTCGGGTAACGTAAAATCATCAATTGTAAAAACTTCTGAATTGACTAAATAAACTGCTAAAGAATCGACCAAACCAGCCCTCCATTCTTCCATCAAATCAGAAACTAGCGCTGGATGATTGTCACGGGGAACGTGTAAATTACCAAAATGAGTATGCAATCCTACAGATTGGATGAACGAATAAACATTTTGGCTTAATAGAGTGTACCCCAAACTGAGCATACTATTAATGGGGTCAGTGGGTGGACGCTTGGTGCGCTTTTCAAACGTAAACGAACCAGAAAATAAACTTCCCAGTGCTTGAAAATAAATTGTCGCCGCCCTTCCTTCATACCCCCGCAGCATATCCATGCTATCTGCAAAAGGTAGTTTGCTCATCAAAATCTCTAATTCATTAGATGCCTTTTTGATGATTGTTTCATCTACATTTTTAGATTTTTGACGACGGTTTAACCGCATCAATAATATCCGGGAATTATGCAACTTTGCCCGAACTATCGCTTCAGCTTGCTTTCTGGTAAACTCTGGATTTTGACAACGCTCAACCTGTAACATCAAATATTCAACCTTAGCATCACCTTCTGTTTGCAACCTGCCAAAATACCTCCCCTTTTGTGACAAATACATGATCGGAATCCGTCGCCGCAAGGCCATACTCACCGCGCCATGTGATACATTACAAGAGCCAAACAGTACAACATTGCTGACTCGACTAACTGGAACTTTAATCCGCAATTCACCTTGATAATAAACTTGAAATTGTTGATTTTTGACACTCAAATAAGCACCTTGGTCGGTTATATAGGAATCCTATTTGATTTTTGAAAAAACTCCGTACATTTTAAGAGTGGCAAAATCAAAGGTAGTGTGTCGAATAAACCATTCAAACATC
>NZ_JBALDZ010000050.1:0-24623 GCF_036917155.1 Nostoc sp.
GCTTACTATCGCTTTTTAAGCACTAACCTGTGAATATCAACCGAGGGTACGGCGAAGCCGCGCCGAGGTCAATTGTGCCAGTTGCGTAAGTCCTGGATTTTTCAGCAGTTTAATCACTACCGGTAACGAGTCACTTTCTCGAACCCCTCGATAAACCAGAGTTCTCGAACCATTGTAGAGTAAATCATAGATGCGATATCCGGGAATATTGATAAAGATGCTCACCATGTTGCTAAATCCTTAATACTTCCAGATTTAGTATTCCCAAATCACTAATGCCAGTTTGATATAGCGGTTCTCGTTTACGTGAGAGGTTGTTTGAAAAGTCTAATTTATTACTTCACCGAGCGACTGGAAGTCGCGGCTACACAGGCAAAGTCCGCCTCCGCGGATTAATACCGTTTCACTTTAAGATTGATACAGATTCTTGCAGGGGGAGCAGGGGAGGCAGGGGGAGCAAGAATAGTGATTTATTTGTATCAATAATTTCGTGAAATTGTATAAGTTAAGGTTTTGAAACCTGCGGAGGCAGGCTTTGCCTGTGTAGACGCAGCTTCTAACCGCCCATTTTGTATTAAGTTGACCAAACAAGGCAAAAGTAAAAAGTTAAAAGGCACTCATAAAGAAAAATCAAAATGGTAACAAGCAACTAAATTTATTTATAGGGATTATCTTTTTACTTTTTACTTTTTACTTCTTAATTTCATGGATCTGATCAAATTGGAATCTCAATGATAAATTCAGTTCCTTTGTTAGGGGTGCTATCGCAGGTTAAGCGTCCTTTGTGTTTATCTACGACAATCTCATAACTAATAGATAGTCCTAAACCTGTACCACTTCCTACCGGCTTAGTAGTAAAAAATGGATCAAAGATTTTCTGCTGCACCTGTGGTGTCATTCCTGAACCGTTATCGATAACACGAATTCTTACCGTCTGGTCATCTGTGCGCTCAGTGACAATATGAATTATCGGATTATTAGTTGTTTTTCGATGAATTACTGCATCTTCTAAAGCATCGATCGCATTCACGATCAGATTCATAAATACCTGGTTGATTTCCCTGGCGTAGCATTCTACTAACGGTAGATCGCCATATTGCTTGACAATTTCAATTACCGGACGTTCTGCCTTGACATTGAGTCGATGTTGCAAAATTATTAAGGTGTTATCAATGCCTTCATGAAGATCCACAGCCTTGTATTCTGATTCATCTAAGCGTGAAAAGTTACGTAACAAGAGAATAATTTGTCGAATTCGTTCTGATCCCACTTCCATTGATGTCAGGATGTTTTGCAAATCCTCTTTCAAGAAGTTCAATTCTACAGTTTCTAGTTCTATTTGCAGGGATTCAGGTGGATGAGGATAGTAGGATTGATAAGCATTTAATAAGTATAATAGGTCTTGTGTGTGTTGAGCAACGTGATTCAGATTGCCATAAATAAAATTAATCGGATTATTAATCTCATGGGCAATTCCTGCTACTAGTTGTCCCAAAGCCGACATTTTTTCACTTTGCACCATCTGTGTCTGGGTGCGATGTAATTCTTTTAAGGTTGTTTGCAATTGGTCATTTTTTTGGTTTAATGCTTGAGTGCGTTCTTTCACCCTGTTTTCTAGTTCCGTATACAAACAAGCATTCTCTAAAGATATTGCTACTTGAGACATTAATAGATGCAAAATTTCTCGGCGATCGCTAGTAAAAGCTCCCACTGTTAGGTTATTTTCTAGGTATAAAATGCCAATTAATTTGCCTTGGTTGAGAATTGGTGCACAGAGAATACTCTTAGGTGAATGGCGAATAATATAAGGGTCAGCCGCTAGGGTTGGCTCAACTACTGCATTCTCAATGACAGCCAAGGTGAGGGTATTTTTAACTCGATTAATCAGGGTAACGGGTACTGTTTGACCATCATCAAGGGGCAGCGAGATGCTACGCGATCGCAACATAGCAGGCTGTTCTAGTTGCGAGAATGCCTCAATTACCCAACGATCGTCAGAGGAAGGCATCAGCAACGCACATTTATCAGCCCCCGCACTTTCGAGTATGACCTGAAGTAGGGTTGAGAGTAATTTCTCCAACTCAATTTCACTGGAGAGAGATTGAGAGGCTTTGAGAATGGTTGCCAGATCGAGGGCTTCTGAGAGGCTATTATTACTGATGGTGAAATTTTGGAGTGTGTGAGACGAGAGGGGAATTATTGTTTCCGTGGGTGTGAAAGATGATTGCTGTTTTTGCAAAATTGTTACTAGTAGTTGGGGATAGCGGGTTTCTAAATCAACTACTTTGGCTTTGGCTCCCCAACGGGTGTAACAATAATAGGCTTCCGTCATGTAGATTTGAGCGATTTTTTCTTTACCCCAATGGAGATAGAATTTCGCGGCTAGTTCGTTGGCTAATGCTTCTTCGTTGAGGTATTGATTTTCTTGGGCGAGTTGAATGGCGCGATCATAGAGAGCGATCGCTTCTGGATATTTCTTCTGTATCCGAGATAGTTCTGCTTCTACCAATAGAAACTTATTTTGGTAATTGCTTGGGCCGTAGAATGCCCACTTCTGGAGTTTTTTCTGATTCCTTTTAACCTGCTTGAGGAGTTGCTGACGTTCTGAAGCTGAGACCTTTGGATAAACAGCCAACTGCGCCAGGGATTGATAGAAGTAATGTACAACTGTGGACAATGTTGATACACAGCTATCATAGTAAAGTTTTCCTACCTTTGCTTTTTCAATGGCTTCAGGATACTCCTCAAACAAGTAATGTAAGCATTGTTGGTGGACATAGCTCATGAATAACCCTGAGTGATCTTTCATGGCTTCTTGTATAGGAGTTGTCTCGGCGACCTGAAAACTTTCTCCCGACAAGAGACTGGGATTGTTGCTATAACCCAGAAGATTTAAGACAGCTTGATGATGGATTTGCAGGTAAATTGTGCCATTTTTTTGGTTTAATGGTGTGATCGCCCCCAGCAGCGATCGAATTATTTGTTCTACATCATTCAAATGTTGTCCTGACCAATACTGGTTGTAAGCATAGATAACCGCTGACCAAGTTGCATATTCGACATCTCCGGTTTCTAGCCCTGTTTGGTGAGCCTCTAACTGTGATGGAATGGTTTCTCTCACAAGTTCACGCCAATGGCTGATAAAGGTAGAGTTCGTGAAGAGGGTTTGTGCCTTGGAATCATTGGCGTTAAAACGCTCTAGCACTTGCAAAGCCAATTGCCCAAACTCATAACCCCCTTCAATATCAATCAGCACACCGCAAAGAATCATTCCATACCAAGCGTAGGCAACGGCTGAGAGGGCAGTATTCCCGTAGCGAACCGATAAATTAATCCGCTCAAAAACGAACAGCGGCATCAATTGGGGGGCGCAGACATAGGTCGCAGATACCGTACTCGATAAAATTCGCATCACAGCTAGCGCCTTGGGATTAGTCATCTTGGGCAAGTCAATCAACTGTGCTGTTTTTTTATTACCCAAAATCAGCTTGGTTTTCGCTAATCCCAGGAAGATATCAAGTTTAGTTGGTTCTTTAGGAAGCTTAATGCCCAACTGCTCTAGCACATCTAGGGCAGTAGAAATAGCATTCTGCATTTGGCTTTGAGCAATGTCAGCCAATATTTTAGTCTCGTAGGCGCTAACTTTATCGAGTAAGTTTCTCGCATTATCCAGAATTGAGGTGATGAATCGATCTGTTTGCTCAAATTGGTTGGATATGTAAGTGACTCCAGCGCCTAAATCATACAGTGCCAAGGTCAAGGAATAGTTATCTTGCCATTTTGTATCTGGCAGTCGCTCAATGCCCTTACTCACAAATATGAAGGCAGCATCAAAGGCGGCGGCAGCTTTGGCAGCTTTACCTGCTTGCAAGTTTAGGGATGCAAATTCATAGCGGGCTTGAGGTTCGACAATTAACTCGGCGGCTAAGTTGAAATGACCCACAATATCAAAAATTCTTTCCTGACGCTGAGTTTCACTACTGTTACGGAGTAGTAATGTCCCGATTTCTAGATGGGTAGTTTGTTTTTGGTCGTCAGAAATCAGGGAATAGGCAGCTTGTTGAATGCGATCGTGCAAAAATCGATAAGTTGGATTTGCTGCGGCATGAGAAACCGATGCACTATCAGACTGAATAAAGAACTTATAAATTTCCGTATTCGGAATAATCAACCCTTCTTGCAACGCCTTCCATAAATCAGTCGCCGTTGCTTCTAGTGATTGTTCTAAAACAATCGCTAGGGTGTTCAAATCAAACTGTGCCCCAATACAAGCTGCTAGTTTGAGAACATTCTGAGTTTGGGGCGGCAACTTTTGCAATTGCAGTGCTATAAATTCCACCACATCATCGTTGAGTGCTAAGGCTCTGACTTGAGCAATATCACACTGCCACCCCCCTTGTACCCCCCTCTGTCCCTCCTTGGTAAGCAGGGTGGGGGACTGAGGGGGGTCAAAAGTAATCTGTCCATCTTCATATAATGCTTTGAGAAATTGCGTGGCAAAAAAAGGATTACCTTTGGTTTTTTGCACCACCAATTGTGTTAATGGTTGAGCTAGGGATAAATCGCAATTTAGCGTATCTGCCACCAAATGATTCATATCCACTAAACTTAAGGATTGCAGAGTAATGGTATTCACCACTGCCCCAGCTTTGACGATCTCATTTACAGTCAGGGTAAATGGGTGAATTGGCGATATTTCATTGTCTCGATAAGCACCCAAAATTAATAAATATCCTGTTCCTGACATCAACAATTGCAGCAATTTCAGGGATGCGGAATCTGCCCATTGTAAGTCATCTAAAAACATCACTAAGGGATGTTCAATACTTGTGAAGATTTGCACAAATTTCTGCATTAGCAGATTAAAGCGATTTTGGGCAGCAGTTCCCGATAATTCTGTGGCTGGTGGCTGTTTGCCAATAATCCGCTCTAATGATGGAATGGCATCAATTAAGACTTGTCCATTTTCTCCAACGGTTTCGAGAATCTTGGTTTTCCAGGTTTGTATTTGTACATCTGATTCTGAAAGGAATTGCCCCATTAAGTCTTGGAAGGCTTGGACAAAGGCGCTGAAGGGTATGTTGCGCTGGAATTGGTCGTATTTGCCTTTGATAAAGTAGCCACGTTTGCGAACAATGGGTTTATGAACTTCATTGATAACGGCAGTTTTGCCAATGCCAGAAAAACCTGCTACTAGCATCATTTCTGCACTACCTGCGCTGACTTGCTCAAAGGCAGCTAATAGTTGAGCAACTTCTTTTTCTCGACCGTAGAGTTTTTCCGGGATGAGGAAGCGATCGCTAATATCTCGCTCTCCTAATGTAAAATCTTCAATGTTGTCGGTGGCTTGTAATTGACTTAGACAAATCTCTAAATCGTGCTTGATTCCTAATGCACTTTGATAACGTCCTTCGGCATTTTTAGCCATTAATTTGCTAACTATGTCAGATAAAACTAACGGAATATGAGGATTAATCTGATGGATTGGAATCGGAGCTTTTGCCAAGTGGCAATGCACTAACTCCATCGGATCGTCAGAGATAAATGGTAACTGTCCCGTGAGTAATTCATAAAATGTGATACCTAATGAGTAGAAGTCACTGCGGTAGTCAATTCCCCGGTTCATCCTTCCAGTTTGCTCTGGCGAAAGATAGGCGAGAGTTCCTTCTAGAGCATTGGCATTTTGGATATTTTGGGTTTCTCTTGGTAGTAAAGATGCAATACTAAAGTCAATTAATTTAACTTGTTTTGTTTCGGGGTTAATTAAAATATTAACGGGTTTGATATCTTTATGAATAATCCGCTGATGATATAATATATATAAGGTATTGCATAGTGCGATCGCAATCCGTAAAAACTCTTCTAGAGACGCTAAATTTCGCCTCTGGTCAGAGGTGAAATAATCTTTGAGAGAAATCCCGCCAAAATCTTCCATCGCCAAGGCATAGCCATTCTGATAGGGTTCCAGGCTATAGGTTTGGACAATTAGCGGTGAGTTGAGATTTTTAGCTATGGTGTACTGATTGCGAAACGACAAGAGTTCACTGAAACTCGGATAAGGATTTTTCAGTATTTTAATCACTACAGGTAATGAGTCGGTTTCTCGATACCCCCGATAAACCAAGGTTCTGGAACCATTGTAGAGTAAATCATAGATGCGATATCCGGGAATACTGACCATACTGCTAAATCCTTAAAACTTCCAGATTTAGTATTCCCAAATCACTAGTACAAGAAGGCAAAAGTAAAAAGGCAAAAGTAAAAAGAAAGAATGCTTATTTTGTAAGCTTTCTGGCTATTCCAAATCAACGAAACTCTTACGCTGTATTCATTTTGAATTTTGTTAGCGCAGCGTAAAGCCTTCTCTTTCAGAGACGCTACGCGATCGCAACATGGCACGCTGTTCCAGTTGAGAGAATGCCTCAATTACCCAGCGATCGTAAAGAGCGATCGCCTCTGGATATTTCTTCGCTAGTCCCTACAAACGGGTGCAGGTACGAAATATATAGGGTTTCGAGGTTTAGAACCAAAAACAAGCGATCGTTTCAGTAACGATTTTCTTTGCTTGTAGGCTCGGTTTGCCGGAGGATTGGCTCTATTTCTGATTACCTGCACTGTTCTGTAGGGACTACCATCGCATTGCTCTCGTTGGGAACTGATATATTACTTATTATTTTTTTTTATATTTTAATTATTCACTTAACTGTCTTAACTGTCTACTTAATTACTTTCTTAACTGTCTTAACTGTCTTAACTGTCCACTTAATTATTTTCTTAACTGTCTTAACTATCCAGTTAATGATAACTAAACGTCTTAACTGTTATTGCATTTTATTGATAAAGCTGAGATTATCTTAAAGACAGATGTTTATAGCTATTTTTGGAGATAAAGCAAAGATAATACTTGGCTGAAGGTGTATGACAAACTTTCTTAGTGGTTCGAGTTGCTGTGGGGCGTAAACCTAGTCCTTCAGAAATTGATAGTCAATCAGTATATATTCATTCAGACTCCTGCATAATGAGATTTCACTAAAAAGCCACTTAATTTATTTAAGTAGGCACAGCAAAAGGCGGATTATCTTAAACAATTTCACGAAATTCTGGTAAGAGTAATTTGTGAATTTTTCGATTAATAAGGAGTATGCTCATGGTATCAAAGATTAACCACAAATATCAAAAAATTAACAAGACTTAAATCAATACAATGAGCTTAAACTGATAGGTTTAAATGGATAATGACTTCAAGTAAGCAACCTTTTGAGTTGCCGAGTTTTTATGTACCTTGGCCGGCACGGCTGAACCCAAACCTGGAAGCAGCAAGGGTACATTCTAAAGCTTGGGCTTATGAAATGGGAATTTTAGGTGGGGCAGAGGAATCAGAAGATTATGGGATTTGGGATGAGCGCAAGTTTGATGCCCATGACTATGCACTATTGTGTTCCTATACCCATCCAGATGCCGATGAACAGATGCTCAATCTGGTAACTGACTGGTATGTTTGGGTATTTTTCTTCGACGATCACTTCCTTGAGCTTTACAAGCGTACTCAAGATATGTCCGGGGCTAAGAAGTACCTCAATGGACTACCAGCGTTTATGCCTGTGCAGCCCCAAGAAACGCTGCCAGAACCCACCAATGCCGTAGAACGAGGTTTAGTAGACCTCTGGAACCGCACCATTCCCAATGCCTCCCAAGACTGGGTAATCCGATTTTCTGAAAGTACCATCAATCTTCTCAAAGAATCTCAGTGGGAACTCGCCAATATCAGCCAGCATCGAGTCGCTAACCCCATTGAGTACATTGAGATGCGCCGTAAGGTAGGGGGAGCGCCCTGGTCAGCTAACCTAGTGGAACACGCGGTTGGGGCAGAAATTCCAGTTGCGATCGCGCCATCTCGACCCATGCGTGTCCTCAAAGATACCTTTTCTGATGGGGTACATCTGCGAAATGACATCTTCTCTTATCAAAGAGAAGTAGAAGAAGAAGGGGAAAATGCGAACTGTATCTTAGTCTTGGAACAATTCCTCGATGTGAGTACCCAAGAAGCGGCCAACCTCACTAACGACTTACTCACATCTCGGGTGCAACAGTTCGAGAATACCTTTGTCACTGAGCTTCCTTCCTTGTTCGAGGAATATAGTCTGACTCCTGATGAGCGTCTGAAAGTTGTCCTATATGCCAAAGGACTTCAGGACTGGCAGTCGGGGGGTCATGAGTGGCACATGAGATCGAGCCGCTACATGAACCAGACATCAGACAAATCTTCGACAGCAAGCTGGTTTTTAGGTGGCCCCACTGGACTAGGTACATCGGCCGCCCGTCTGGGAGCCTTATACGATAGTTTGGGACTAAAACGGTTTAAAAGCTTCACCCATGTTCCCTATCAGCCTGTTGGGCCAGTAACCCTGCCACAGTTTTATATGCCCTTTTCCACCAGTTTGAATCCCCATCTAGAAGAGGCTCGGCGGCATTCTAAGGAATGGGCGCGTCAAGTGGGGATGCTGGACAGACTACCAGGGATGCCCAGCATTTACATCTGGGATGACCATAAATTCGATGTGGCTGACGTAGCTTTATGCGGTGCTTATATTCATCCCAATGGGTCTAGTGCTGAGTTGAATATCACAGCCTGCTGGCTAGTTTGGGGAACCTATGCTGATGACTACTTCCCGACGCTGTATGGTTATAGCCGCAACATGGGTGGGGCGAAAATCTTCAACGCTAGGTTATCGGACTTTATGCCCCTTGATGGGAGTCCTGTTCCCGAAGCCACCAACCCAGTCGAACGGGGTTTAGCGGATATTTGGGCGCGGACGGCTGGCCCCATGAACCCTAATGCTCGCCGTCAGTTTCGTCGGGCGATTGAAGATATGACGGAAAGCTGGTTATGGGAACTAGCTAACCAAATCGAAAATCGCATTCCAGACCCGATAGACTATGTGGAAATGCGTCGTAAGACCTTTGGCTCCGATCTAACCATGAGCCTGTCTCGACTTTCCCAAGGGGACGAGATCCCACCAGAGATATTCCGCACCCGAACCATGCAGAATATCGATAATTCGGCTGCTGATTTCGCCTGTTTGACAAACGATATTTTCTCTTACCAGAAAGAAATCGAATTTGAGGGCGAGATTAATAACGGTGTGCTGGCGGTTCAGAATTTCCTGAACTGCGATATCCCCCACGCTGTCGCAATTGTTAACGACCTGATGACCTCTCGTGCCCTTCAGTTTGAACATATTGTTGCTACTGAACTCCCTGCCTTGTGTGATGATTTCGGACTGGATACAAGTACCCGCAAGAAACTGTACGGATATATCAAGAAACTAGAGCAGTGGATGTGTGGGGTACTCAAATGGCATAGAGCAGTAGACCGCTATAAGGAATTTGAATTGCGGAATAATTCGACAGAAAAACGCTTACTCCAAGGCCCTACAGGGTTAGGCACTGCGGCGATCCAGATTAGACCAAGTGTCGGTCAGGAAACAACTCAAAGCAATGTTCAGCCAGTGGTGCAGAACTTACTGAGTGGTCCAACAGGGTTAGGGACTTCAGCTACCAAAATCGGATCGCTGTTAAGAACTAAAGGTTAGCTCAATCTGAGTCCGTATTCCGGTCAATTAAATAATTTGTCAACAAATACTACCAATGGAGATTTATCATGACTAATGCAGCAAATACTCCCCTAGAAAATCAAATTGAGCAACAGCCAATAAGTTTGGGGACAGAAGCGGCGCGTAATTTGGCAACAACCACCAAAACCCAACCCCAGATGCAGGGCATTACCTCACGGTGGCTCTTAAAACTGCTGCCTTGGGTAGAAACAGTGGGTGGCAGCTATCGGGTCAACCGCCGCTTAACCTATACAGTTGGGGATGGACGGGTTAGCTTTGCCAATACAGGCGCTCAGATACAGGTCATTCCTCAAGAACTCACTGAGTTACCTTTGTTACGGGGATTTGAAGATGTCGGGGTGTTAAACGCCTTGGCTAGTCAATTTGTGCAACAAGAATTTGCTGCTGGAGATGTCATCATCCAAGCAGGTCAAGAGGCCGATCAAGTATTGTTGATTGCTCATGGTAAAGTCAATAAAATTGGTCCTGGCAAGTATGACGAGCAAGTTGTTTTGGATGTATTAGCCGATGGCGATCATTTTGGTGACTACGCTTTAGTGGAATCCCAGGATACTTGGGATGTCACTCTCACCGCCCTTACTCGTTCTATAATCTTATCTCTGCCTCAAGCAGCCTTTCAAAACCTGGTTAACCAGTCTGAGGCTCTGCAAGGGCAAGTGGATCGATTCAGAGAAAAATTGCGCCAGCCCAAAAACCAAGAAGGGGAAGCCTCGATTGATATTACCTCCGGGCACCTTGCAGAGGAAGTATTACCAGGGACATTTGCAGACTATGAACTCAATCCACGGGAATATGAGTTAAGCGTTGCTCAAACCATTTTGCAAATCAATACGCGGGTTGCTGACCTCTACAACGAACCCATGAATCAGACTGAGGAACAATTGCGGCTCACCATCGAAGCATTACGGGAACGCCAAGAACACGAAATAGTTAACAATCGTAACTTCGGACTGTTACACAATGCCGATCTCAAACAACGCATCTTTACCCGCAGTGGCCCGCCAACTCCTGACGATCTCGATGAATTGATCTCTATTGTTTGGAAAGAACCGAGCTTTTTCTTAGCTCATCCCCGCGCTATTGCTGCTTTTGGTCGAGAATGCAACCGTCTAGGACTCTATCCCGATCCTATCCCCACGGGTAACAGTGCAATTCCGTCTTGGCGTGGTATTCCCATCTATCCTTGCAATAAGATTCCAGTTACGAAAGAGCGTACTAGCTCAATTATCTTAATGCGTGTGGGAGCAACCAACCAGGGTGTCATTGGTCTTCATAAAACTGGCATTCCTGATGAATATCAGCCTAGTTTATCTGTGCGCTTCATGGGTATTAACGAAAAGGCTGTTATTTCCTACCTAGTCAGCGCTTACTACTCTACAGCCGTTCTTGTTCCTGACGCATTAGGCATCCTTGAAGATGTAGAAATTGGTCTCTAAGTCAATACGCTTGGGTTAAGGCTGAATGGCACTAAGTTAAGCTGAAGGGTAGGCGGCGTAAGGATTGCAGAGGTGCAGGGGGGCAGAGGGGAATTTCTAAATATCCGTTCGTATGCCTAAAATTTCTCCTTTCTCCCCTGCTCCTCCGCACAAGAGCACCCCTGCTGCCTCAACGATTTTCCCTTTTCTTAGTGCCATTCGGTTAAGGCTAAAACTCTTTGTCAAATCCAATTTTTTTAACGTAGACGCAAAGCGGCTTGTCGCAGGCTACCGCCAAGGACGCCAACGCGCAGCGTCTCGTAAGAGTTGGACGCAAAGAGAAGAAAGAAATGCTTAACTGAACTGTATTGGTCTATAAGTAGTCGGACATCCTCTTTAAAATAGAGACGAACAGCTGTTCGTCTCTACCTCCTGATGATCTCTTTTAGGAAAGTAAATTTAGTCTCATGAAACGTTAACTTTATGACAGATGCTTCGATTAGGCCAAATTTAGACCAAGAAAACGGGCAACCCCAGATGAGCTTAAGCACCAAAGGGGCACGGAATTTAGCTAAAACCACGAAAACTCCGCCCCAGATGCAGGGCATTACCCCCAGGTGGTTGTTACAGATGATGCCTTGGGTGCAAGTTACAGGTGGGGCTTATCGGGTTAACCGTCGCTTGACCTATGATGTTGGCAATGGACGGGTTAGTTTTACCAATACAGGAGCCGAAGTACGGGTCATTCCGCAAGCTCTTTGTGAACTATCTTTACTGCGTGGGTTTGAAGATATTGAGGTACTCAACGCCTTGGCAGCCCGCTTTGTGCAACAAGAATTTGCCCCTGGTGAGGTAATTGTCCAGGAAGGTCAACCAGCCGACCAGGTGTTATTAATTGCTCATGGTAAAGTTAATCAACTTAAGGCCGGAAAATATGAGGCGGAAGCTTTACGGGATATTCTAGCTGACGGCGATTGTTTTGGTGGCGAAGCGATAGTTTTATCTCAGGATACATGGGAAGTTAGCCTGAGAGCGATTACTCGTTGCACGGTGTTGTCTTTGCCAATACAGGCGTTTCGGGAGTTGCTAAACCAGTCTGAAGCGTTGCAAACTCAGGTCGATCGCTTGAGAGCTATGTTGAGCAAACCTCAGGATAGGTACAATCAAGCCGAGATCGCCATGTCCGCCGGTCATAGTCAGGAAACTGAGTTACCCAGGACATTTGTTGATTACGACTTGAGTCCACGGGAGTATGAGTTAAGCGTCGCTCAAACCATTTTACAGGTGAATACGCGAGTTGCTGACCTCTACAACGAACCGATGAACCAGACGGAGCAACAATTACGGCTGACTATCGAAGCATTGCGGGAACGGCAAGAATACGAAATGCTTAATAACCCTGATTTCGGGTTGTTGCACAATGCCGATCTTAAGCAACGCATCTTTACCCGCACCGGCCCACCGACTCCAGATGATTTTGATGAATTGCTCTCTCGGCGGCGCAAATCCCATTTTTTCCTAGCTCACCCTCGCACGATCGCTGCTTTTAACCGCGAGTGTAACCGTCGTGGAATCTATTCCCCAAGCACGCAGGTGAACGGAAAGATTGTACCTGCATGGCGCAACTATCCGATTTTTCCTTGTAACAAAATTCCGATCACCAAGGAAGGTACTAGCTCTATTTTGGTACTCCGTGTCGGAGAAGAAAACCAAGGGGTGGTAGGTCTACACAAAACTGGTATCCCTGATGAATACCAACCGAGTTTGTCTGTGCGGTTTTTGGGCATCAGCGAAAAAGCGATCGTTTCTTACCTTGTCAGCGCCTACTACTCCGCAGCCATTCTCATCCCCGATGCACTTGGCATCCTGGAAGATGTGGAAATTGGACGCTGAGGGAAGGGTAAACCTAACTTTTTGTACAGTGACTAAATTAAATGTCGTCGTGACAAATTGCTGTCTTTGAAATAAGCATTGTATCACTAAGCCTTAATAACTAGTCAATCCAAAAGAATTGCTTTTCCATAACTTTTTCAGCAAGCCCTATTTAGATGCGTTCGCCCTATTCGCTTACCTTGTATCCAACAATTCTCATAATGAGAATTATTATCAATACTTGAGATTAAAATTAACTGATGGAAGCTGGGATCTGTTGAAATTGTTATTTTCGTTTTCCACCTTCCATCTGGTGCGACCAGCCGATACAATCGCTTCGACGTTAATATCAGTAATCTGATGATTTGTGGCAAAGTTATTTTTGTAAATTAGAGTGCCATCAGAGTGAGTAATAGTTAATTCACACCAGTTAACTAATAAGGATTAAGAATTAAGAATAAAAATAATTTTTAATTAATTAATTTGGGGTACAAGCCCCCACTGATAGCGCAGCGTTAGCGAGTCCGCGAGCGTCTTGCAATTTTTAATTAATAATTTTTAATTTTTAATTTTTAATTGGAGCGAAGCCAATACTGTTCGGTTAAGGCAAGAGACGCGATAAATCGCCGTCTCTACAATAATCATTCCTTTGTAGAGACGGCGATTTATCGCGTCTTTGGAATTTAGAATTTTAATCAAAAAACCTTAACCGAACCGTATTGGGAGCGAAGCGACTTGACGCTGAACCCAAAACTCTTATCAGGTGAAATTCGCGTCAACGAAGCAGAGAAGGTTATAGCGAACGTATTATGAAACTGCCTAACCCAGAATGCGCTATCGTTGAAATAGATAAAATAGCAGGTTACTGTCTCAACCCAGAACATCCAGAGGGAAAACACAAAGCCCGTGTATTTAAATCTGCACTAGACTTAGATTTAAATAATGCGGAAGAATTAGAAGTAGCACTTTTACAAGCAGTAGTTGATTATGATGCCATTCCTGGTAAAAGCAATCCATACGGTCAAAAATATATCATAGATTTTCCCATGACTCGTTCAGATAAACAAGCAATTATTCAAAGCGTTTGGATAGTGCGCAATAATGAAGACTTCCCCCGGCTAGTCACCTGTTATGTAATCTAAGCAGTGAGGTAATACTAATGAAATTATTAGATGTGGTTGCCCTAACCGAAGACTTAGCAGAATTGGGATTGCATCGCGGTCAAGTAGGAACAATTGTAGACGAATATGAACCTGGAGTTTTTGAAGTAGAATTTAGCAAC
The DNA here is from genome assembly GCF_036917155.1 of Nostoc sp. Classification (GTDB taxonomy): domain Bacteria; phylum Cyanobacteriota; class Cyanobacteriia; order Cyanobacteriales; family Nostocaceae; genus Nostoc. Next base: position 14,205 of record NZ_JBALDZ010000050.1, read on the forward strand.
TTAACAGGACAGGCTTATGCAATAGAAACCTTAACTGCTAGTCAGCTAATGATTTTATATCATCAGCCCATTGGTGAAACAACATTAGTATAAAAATTATCAAGCCTTCAGGACTTTTCTGCACCACTAAGCAGTTACTCACTAATTTGAACCACTGTGCATGGGATCTGTTGAAAATATTGCTTACCAGGACAAACAATTACTGGTGTTACTACTGCATGAAAATACTGATTTATTCCGTTTATAAAAGTTCTGCTTGAACAATGTTGGCAATGAATTTGATTGGAGCAGAAATATTCTGTCCCATCCAGAGCTATCAGCAAATTATTTTTCAAGGAACGAAACGCTTCCAAGTTTTTACCTTGCTCTAATTGTTTGAGAATACCAAATCCCTAGAATTAATTAAATTACTCTTCTGTCAGGATGTTAGATAGAATTCCGATAATTTTACCTATATTATTAATATAATACTCGCTCAAGTCAATTTCAATCACTTGCCCAATAAGTTTCAAAAACTTCCAGTTAGTTCCAGTAGTGACAGTACCATAAATTGTCTGAATGTTATTACCCTCACGTTCATTAAACAATTTAGCTGCTAACATCTCTGCTACACACTGACCTAATCCGGCATTGATATTTTCTTTTTTAGCTTCTACAATTGTCACAACTGGGGCGTTAAGAATTAGTAATTCTGGTGAACGGCTAATAATAAAATCGCAATTTCCATTTAAATCTTGTGCTGAATCAACAGTGAAATCGATACCAGAAAATAAACTTATTTGATTATTTAAATATTTTCTTACAGCAATTAAAATAGGTGCAATAATCATCTCGGAACGTGATTTTTCAGTATTACTAGCAAGAGCTAAAGGCACATTTTCCCGCAATACTTCTGTAAGGAGTGGTGGACACTCTACTTCAGGTACAGATGCAAATATATCAATTTTATCAGAAATAGTTAAGCCGAAGGTTTTTCTAACCTTATCTAAAGTAAATTCACTGTATGACACTTTAGTTGCTCCTGTAAAGAATCCAGATAATTAAATTGTGCCAACTATTAGCAAGATATATTGCTGATATTTGGCACAATTAGTATCTAAATATTTTGTAACTTTAAGCAAGGAAACCTGCAAAAAAGTCCAGAGTTTCTTTCAGTGCTTTGATGAAAATATCAATTTCCTCGCGGGTGTTGTAGAAAGATAGACTTGCTCGTGCGGTTGCAGCAAGACCTAAGTAACGGTGTAATGGTTGAGTGCAGTGGTGTCCAGAACGGATGGCAATGCCTTCTTGATCTAATAATGTAGATAAGTCGTTGGCGTGAACTTCCCCAGCGGTGAAGGATGCAAGAGCGGCTCTACCTTCCCCTTTCGCATTTGGTTTGGGGCCGTAAATTCTAATTTGGGGAATTTGCTCTAATTGTTGGAACAAATAAACCGTTAATTCTGCTTCGTAGGCGTGGATTTTATCCATGCCGATACTGCTAAGATAATCTATCGCAGCCCCAAGTGCGATCGCTTCTCCAATTGCAGGTGTACCAGCTTCAAATTTATGTGGTAATTCTGCATAAGTGGAATGGTCTAAATACACCTCTGCAATCATCTCACCACCGCCAAAAAATGGCGGCATTGATTCTAACAATTCCAACTTGCCATACAGAAATCCTATCCCAGTTGGGGCGCACATTTTATGACCGGAAGCTACCAGCCAATCACAATCTATTTGCTGTACATCTATGGGAAAATGAGGAACACTTTGACAACCATCGACTAAGAATTTAGCACCATATTTGTGAGAGATCGCACCAATTTCTTCTACTGGATTAATACAACCCAAAGCATTAGAAATATGCACCACTGATACTAATTTAGTTTTGTTTGAAATCAGTTTTTTAAACTGCTCCAAATCAAAGGTTTCTTCTGGTGTCAGTTCCACAAATTTCAGTACTGCACCTGTTTTTTGCGCCACGAATTGCCAAGGTACAATATTACTGTGGTGTTCCATCACCGACAGAATAATTTCATCCCCAGGCTGCAAATTGTTCATTCCCCAACTGTAAGCTACTAGGTTAATCGCCTCAGTTGCGTTGCGGGTATAGACAATTTCCTGACGCGATGCAGCATTAATAAATTTGGCAACTTTATCTCTAGCACCTTCATAAGCATCGGTAGCTTTAGCACTCAGAGTATGGGCACCGCGATGCACGTTAGAATTATATTGCTCGTAATAATCCCGTAGGGTATTTAAGACGAACAAAGGCTTTTGCGATGTCGCAGCATTATCGAGATAAACCAGAGGTTTATCGTTAACTTCCTGATGCAAAATTGGGAAGTCAGCGCGAACTTTATCAGCAAGGGTTTTGGTAGAAGTGAAAGTCATTGGTAGATTAGTTATTAGTCATTAGTCATTAGTCATTAGTCATTAGTCAGAGACTTCAGATTATTGACTGTGTTTAAAAGGATTTCTCGCAGAGAAGGAACTGGTATTTGGTTGATGATTTCAGCGGCGAAGGCGTTGATTAACAACTTCCGAGCATCATTTTCATCAATTCCCCGACTTTGCAGATAGAATATTTCATCATCTTCCAATTGACTGACGGTTGCACCGTGGGCGCACTTTACATTATCCGCAGTAATTTCCAATTGGGGTTTAGTATCAACTCTGGCTTTCGATGATAGCAGCAAATTCCGATTCAATTGGGCTGCGTCTGTCAGCTGCGCTCGCTTGGGAACCAAAACTTTGCCATTGAAGACTGCGTGAGCGCGATCGCCTACAATACACTTATGCAGTTGCTTACTCGTACTGTGAGGATAATTGAGTGCGATCGCACTGTGAGTATCCGCCAACTGCTTACCAGAGATTATCGTCAAACCGTTGAGAGTAGTTTCAGTCTGCTCACCAGTTTGCAAAATTTCTAAGTTGTGCCGTGACAACTTCGCACCTAAAGTGATGGCATGACAAGTATATCGACTATCACGAGCCTGTGCGATCGCAGTCTTCCCAATATGAAAAGCCTCTGCACCTTCTTGCTCAACCCTAATGTGACTCACTTGGGCATTGTCGCCAACCCAAACTTCCGTAACCGCGTTAGTAAAATATACACCCTCTGACTTGGCGCTCTCTGCGCCTCTGCGGTTCGTATACTCCTCAACCAACCTCACCTGCGAACCACTTTCCGCCACCACCAAACAACGCGGCTGCGAAATCGTCAGCGTCTCACCAGAAATAAACACCAAATGAATTGGTGTCTCAACTACCACATTCTTCTTCACCCACACCACAGCAGCATCAGTTATCCCAGCCGTATTGAGAGCCGTAAAAACTTCCTGCGCTCCCTCAGCTTGAGCTAAATACTGCTGTATACCCTCCTGTTCATCCACAGGTAAGCCAGCCAAATTACTCACCACAATCCCAGATGGTAAATCTGAAACTGCTGATAACTCCGGCGCAAAAACGCCATTAACAAATACCAAACGACTATTAGCCGCTTCTGGTAAAATATCAAATTCTAGAGATGCAAAATTTCCCTTCTCTACATTAAATTGCAGCTTTCGCAAAGATGACAAATCAGTAAATCGCCATTCTTCCTCGCGAGTGGTGGGAACAGTCGAGTGGCGTACCCAACTAGCAGCACCTTCACGTAATTCCTGTAACCATCCCTCTGTTTTGGATGCAGTTACCTGATTTAACAATTCAGTTAGATAGGTATCTTTATCTAACAGAGTCGATGTCAAACTGACTACATTCGAGTTTGGTATTGGACTAGGAGATACTTGAATACTCATTACACACCCACCTCAGCTGCAAATTCTTCCAGCACCCAGTCATAACCGCGAGACTCTAATTCCAGCGCCAGTTCCTTACCGCCACTGGTAATAATCTGCCCCTGTGCCATCACATGGACAAAATCAGGCACAATATAATCAAGTAACCGTTGGTAATGAGTAATCAAAATTGTGGCATTTTCTGGACTTGCCAGTTGATTTACCCCATTGGCAACAATTCTCAGCGCGTCAATATCCAAACCCGAATCTGTTTCATCCAAAATTCCCAATTTTGGTTCCAGCAGCGCCATTTGCAGAATTTCATTCCGCTTCTTCTCGCCACCAGAAAACCCTTCATTCAAACTCCGACTGAGAAAACTGGGATTCATCTTCACCACATCCAGCTTTTCCTCAATCAAATCATCAAAATCAAAAGCGTCTATTTCCTCTAAACCTTGCGCCTTGCGCCGGGAATTGTACGCCACCCGCAAGAAATCCAAATTGCTCACACCCGGAATTTCTAACGGATACTGGAACGCCAAAAATACACCACTTCTCGCCCGTTCCTCCGGTTCCAACTCCAGCAGATTTTGCCCTTGAAAAATCACCTCACCGCCAGTTACCTGATATGCCGGATGCCCAGCCAACACCTTAGAAAAAGTACTCTTACCAGAACCATTCGGCCCCATGATCGCATGAATTTCACCTGATCGCACCTCCAGATTCACACCCTTCAGAATCGGTGTCCCATCAACATTAGCCGTCAGATTCCTTACTGACAGCACAACTTCACTATTTTCAATAATCATCTTCTCTCTTCTCTCTTCGCGCTCTTAGCGTCTTCGCGGTTCGTTATTCTTCCTAAAGATAAACACGTATCTGTGCCTACCTATGCTTCCATTTATCCAACACTACCTTCCAACTTCAAACTCAACAACTTATCAGCTTCCACAGCAAACTCCATCGGTAGCTGATTAAAAACATCCTTACAGAAGCCGCTAATCATCATCGAAATAGCATCTTCTGAAGAAATACCCCGTTGAGCGAAGTAAAATAACTGATCTTCCCCAATCTTAGAAGTAGAAGCTTCATGCTCCACCTTCGCACCGTTATTTTGCACCTGAATATAAGGGAAAGTATTAGCATGGGCATTGTCCCCAATCAACATTGAGTCACACTGAGAATAATTTCTCGCCCCAATCGCAGTCGGATTTACTTTCACCAAACCCCGATAGCTATTACTAGATTTACCTGCCGAGATTCCCTTAGAAATAATTGTGCTGCGGGTATTCTTACCAACGTGAATCATCTTACTACCCGTATCAGCTTGCTGCATATGATTTGTCAGCGCCACCGAGTAGAACTCACCCACAGAGTTATCACCCACCAAAACACAGCTAGGATATTTCCAAGTAATTGCCGAACCTGTTTCTACTTGAGTCCAGGAAATCTTGGAATTTACGCCCTGACACAAACCGCGCTTGGTGACAAAGTTGTAAATACCGCCTTTACCGTTGGCATCTCCAGCGTACCAGTTTTGGACAGTGGAGTATTTAATTTCAGCATTATCGAGGGCGACGAGTTCCACCACAGCAGCGTGCAACTGGTTGCTGTCATACATTGGTGCGGTGCAACCTTCCAGGTAAGAAACATAACTACCTTCTTCGGCGACAATCAAAGTCCGCTCAAATTGTCCCGTGTCACCAGAGTTGATGCGGAAGTAGGTAGAGAGTTCCATTGGGCATTTTACGCCTTTAGGAATATAGACAAAAGAACCATCGCTAAATACGGCGGCGTTCAAGGCGGCAAAATAATTGTCAGCGATGGGAACAACGCTACCCAGGTATTTTTTGATTAATTCTGGATGTTCCTGCAACGCTTCCGAAAATGAACAAAAAATAACGCCATCTTCCGCTAACTTTTCTTTAAATGTCGTGGCGACAGAGACGCTATCGAAAATTGCATCGACAGCGACATTTGCCAGTCGCTTCTGTTCAGATAGGGAAATGCCTAACTTTTCAAAGGTTTCTAAAAGGGTTGGATCAACTTCATCCAGACTATTTAGTTTTTCTTTCTTGCGTTTTGGCGCTGAGTAATAAATGATATCCTGATAATTTATTGGCGGATACTTGACATTCGGCCAAGTTGGTTCCGTCATTTTTTGCCACTGGCGATAAGCCCTGAGGCGAAAGTCCAGCATGAACTGCGGCTCGTTCTTCTTAGAGGAGATCAAGCGGATAACGTCCTCGTCTAGTCCACGCGGTATGGTGTCGGACTCAATGTCGGTAACAAAGCCGTACTTGTAGGGTTGGTTGACTAAGGTTTTGACAGTGGCACTCATCAGTAATAATCTCTCGTGTTCTGAACTTGAATCTCTATAAGGATGGGAGTCGGACTTTTCTTTAGCCGATTCCCCATATCGCATTACGGAATGGTTACACGGCTGCTAGAATAGTGGTGGAGAGTAAAACAACAGCTATGTTGTTTAATGTATCTTCATTTTACGCTAAATTAACAACAACAATGTTGTCAAAGTCAAACAATTTTGGATTTTAGATTTGCAACTTTGGATTCAAAGAGACCACAAGGGTACTTGGCTCAAGGATTTTAGATTGACGATCGCGTAGTGGGGCATATACCAAAAAACTTTTTTAATCCAAAATCCAAAATCCAAAATCCAAAATCGGCACGGTCAAATTTTCAAAGAAATTTTTGGGACGTTCGCTGAACGTCTCGCACCAGAAGATGGCGACTACTCACCAGTCCTCAACCAAGCAAGATATCCTAGAGTATCTGCACAAACACGAAAAAGCAACGGCTTTGGAGCTAGCTGAAGTTTTAGATGTTACCCCCCAAGCGATTCGTCGCCATCTTAAGGATTTGGAGACGGAGGAGCTAGTTTTGTATGCGACATCGGTACAGGCGGCGGGAATGGGGCGGCCACAGCACGTTTATCAACTAAGTCGTCAAGGACGCGATCGCTTGCATCGCACAATGAGCGATCGCTTTGGTGATGGCCACGGCAATTTTGCGGTTTCGCTGCTAGACACCTTAGCCGAAACGGTAGGACACGATCAATTTAAATCGATTTTAGAGAAACAGTGGCAGCGCAAAGCTAAAGAATATCGCGATCGCGTAGGTAGCGGTTCACTGCGAGAACGGGTAGGCAACTTAGTAGAGTTGAGAAAAACGGAAGGCTTCATGGCCGAGTATCACCCCGTTGATGTGAATGATAGCTTTGAGTGCGATCGCTTTATTTTTATAGAACATAACTGCGCCATTTCTAATGTTGCCGAATCTTTCCCCAGCATTTGTGGTCACGAATTAGAAATGTTTGCAGCTGTATTACCAGATTGTACCGTAGAACGCACCCACTGGATTATCGATGGCGAACATCGTTGTGGCTATTTGGTACAAGTTCGTCATTAGTCATTAGTCATTAGTCCTTTTTTTAAGACCCAATGCCCCATGCCCAATGCCCAATGCCCAACTAAGTTTAAAATAGCGTTTATGGACGTAATCCCACAGCAACCATCAGCACAATTTTTAACCCTGGAAGAGTCAGCAAAAGTAGACGCAGCTTTGTTGTCTTCCCCAGAAAAGTTTTTAACAAGATTGACAATTTCATCACTGAAGCTTTTAAAGCATATTGCCCAAGAATACGGTGTTGCAATTGAAGATTTGACAGCACAGCAATTAATTGCTTGGTTTGAAGAAGATGGCAAAATTCGGCGTGAGCAGGGAATTGAAGCTTCATACCTGAAATGGTGAACTAGATATCAACTAATACCCAGAACCCCGACTGATCATCAAAAGTCGGGGTTCTATTTTTTTAGGCAATATGGTTCAGAGTTTTTGAGCAATACGCTTGGGTTAAGGCTAAAACTCTTTGTCTAAATCCAATTTTTTGAACGTAGACGCGGAGCGGCTTGCCGCAGGCTACCGCAAAGGACGCAAAGAGAAGAAAGAAATGCTTAACTGAACTATATTGAGTTTTTGAGACGCGATAAATCGCCGTCTCTACAAGTGTTTTTGGCTTATCTGAACATTCGAAGAGAAATTAGATCATGTTCAATCAGGTGAACTCACATTAATCAAATATTTAAATCGCGTAGAGCCAAACGAATTTGTTCTACACGCCTGCGGTTGACACCGAGATCCGACTCTCCCACGCGAGATGCCGAACGCAGATGAATTACAGATTCATTGGGAGGTAAATAAAACTCTACATCATCAACAAATTTGAAGATGCGGCTTTTAGAAAGAGCATGAATGTAATTATCTGTCTGTTCTATAACTTCTGTACGAGGAACAACACTGATTACTTTTAGTAAAGTTTCTTTCGCTACATCGCGGTCTACATGATAAGGAATCGGGTCAATGGCGTGTTTTTTATCTGCGTTTTGACTGACAACACAGTTGTCTGAAGCCGGACAAGAACTCAGATGACCATTATCAACTCCCAAAGCAGAAGAAGCAGCCCAAGTAGCCCCAGTAAATATGAAACTACTAATTAAAGTTAGGAGTATTGCAAAAGTGACACTCCACAAGAGTCGTTGTGTGATAGATGTTAGCAGACGGGACATGATAAATTTATGCCTCAAGATTTAAATAGCACATTCCCCTTGCCATTATTGCTGACAATGATGGAATCAAGCTAAAAAGTGACCAATAATTCAGATTTTCATTGACTACGAACCCAAAATCATTAGTAGGGGTTGCTGCTGCATTCCCTGGTGATTCCAGCTTTAACTCGGAAGAATTGGCTGGTATCGGCTTTGTTGTAGCCAACGTTAGAAAGTTTGATGGTTGTAGATGAACATAGGAATAATCGAGTCTTACAATAACGGATTTTTAGACGTTATACCAGAGGGTGAAGACAGCGACTATTGGCAAATTGCAGCTATACATATCAATGGCCAAGCTTACTGCCCTACTCCTCGGCTTTATCGTTCAGAAAAAGTGGCATTAGCAAAAGCTGCACAAATTTATGATTGGCTAGCTGACCACGAACACCAAATCAGTAATGGGGCTTGTAACTGCTCTGAATTGAAACTCGTGCTGTGGCAGCAACCAAAAGTATCTTAGTTGACTAGCAATTTTAGATTTTAGATTTTGGATTAAAAGAATTTTTTGATTCATACATATCTCAATCTGGCTATTATGGCAATTCCACCTTTCCTGATTTTTTGGCAAACAATATAGCTCTGACAAAAAGCACCTTTTCTCAAGGTGCTTTTATTTAAAATAAATAACATTTGATTTTTCAAACAATTATTTAAGGATTGTAATTGTTAGTCCGGGGAGTGCGAGTACCAGCTACGGCTCCGATCATTGCAGTTACTAAACCCAACAAGGAACCAAGCACAAACCACCACAATCCTGAACGTACATTTGCGGCAATATCACGTGTTTGTTGAGCTGTTACATTTGCTCGCGGAATATTGGAGACTCCACCTTGCTGTTGTACCTGGTTTATAACTTCCCCAGCGTTGGAAGCAGCAACACCAAAAGCACCGGATACTCCGCTTGCAAAGAGCCACGAACTAACTGCCAAAGTCGTTGCCCAAAGAATTGCACCATTGAGAAGAGCTGTATTGCGACTCATTGGCCCACAAGCACGGGCTGTTACCCAACCACCAATAAATAGGGAAATTAACAACGCTATCGTTGACCAAAGCCCCGCACTACCTGCAACATTAGGGGCGATTGTTCTGGGTGCGCCTGAACTTTCAACTGTACCAGCTGCGATCGCACCAATTATAGAACTCAAAATTAATTGTGTAGCTAAAGAAACCAACAAGCCAGCAATAATCGGCCCCCAGCGAACACGATCGTGATATTCAGCTACTCGACCTGCTACCACGGTATCAGTAGATATAACGTCATTGCCTGTCCGATTTACGTATGACATCGCTTATGTTCTCCAATGCTGTTTCAGCAAAGTTTCTGCTCAGGTATATTCATCTTTTATACTTAAAATTAAATAACTAAATCATCTGCTTTTATCTCTATCAATAGAAAGAGTTAATAGGTATATCTTTAGTGATAAAAACAGACTTTATCTCACAATTTTTAATACAATTTATTATTTATTAATATCTGAACAATGATTTTAGAGACTCTCAATCTGAAAGCTTTTAAATTAAAAATAAATTATTAATTCTCACGAAAAACCAGCTTTAATGATGTATGCAATTAGACTTAATACAATTACGAATTACTTTAACGCATCCTCACAGCTGTGCCTGTGGCAGTAATCAGCAAAAGAACTCCTGACTGGTCAAGATTTATTGTGCCAGTATCAATTTCAATCCCGATTACAGCATTTGCTCCTAAACGTTGTGCGCGTTGTTCTAATTCTTCTAGTGCTTTGCGTTGACCCTGTTCAAATAGACGCTCATAGCTAGCAGTGCGTCCACCGATAATATCGCGAATTCCAGCCAAAAAATCCCGCAAGAAATTGCTGCCGTAGACTACTTCTGCTGTCACAATACCTAAATATGACTCAATAACGGCTCCTTGAATCACATCAGTTGTAGTTATAATCATAAATTAACCTTCTATAGGACTCCTATTTGATTTTTGAAAAAGAGTACGAGATAATACGGTTGAGTGTAAAAGTGTAAAAGCAGACTATGATAAACCAGCATCTACA
>NZ_JBALDZ010000051.1:0-40030 GCF_036917155.1 Nostoc sp.
TATCACAAGAGACATATCACTGCGAATAAATTCGCCCGTGCCTAGCCCCCATAAATAGAATTTAGGGGCTTTCCCGGCACGGATAACTTGGTAACGCTTGGAGATAGAACGAGAAAGTTCAGGAAAATATCTGTATAAATAGCTGTTATTTTTGTAGCCTAACGCTGGAACGAGGGTTATATCGATACCAAAGGGCTGTTTGGGGAAATTCAACGGCGTGGTTACTCTGGTAGCTACGATACTGTGGCCCGCTACACCCGTCGATTGCGCTCCTCCCAAGGTTTGAAACTAAGCCAACGCCTTATAAAGATTAATTTTTGAGAGCGATCGCATATTCAGCACTTGAAATACATATAATATTTCTTTCAGCAAGTCTTATAGCAACCTCAGTTTTTCAAGAAAACCATCATGTCGCGCTATATCCTTACTATTCCCCAACTCAGTGCCAATTGGGCTACTAGGGGTAAAACAAAGTACAGCAGCGAATCAAAAGGCGATATTCGCAGATATGACCGCAGACACTGATGATGTTGCGGCGGCTAAAATATCTAAGTATGAGTAGTATGATCGAGCTACCCAAGTAAAAACTGTTTGTTTGATAACACAAGACTATCAGAAGATTGTAGAAAAGTGTATTTCCTTGTCTCGACAGTGGTGCTAACCTCAACTTGAAGGATGTTATCAGCCTTTATCTTCTAGAGTTTCTGACTTTCAGCAAACTAGATAATTTATCAATAATAAAATCGCTAGGAGTGCGATGATGATGTCACAGTCTCATATCACAAGGCCAGAAATAGCTGCTGGAACTCTAATCGATAACCGCTATATCATCCAAAAACTTCTAGGACAGGGAGGACTGGGACGAACTTACTTGGCCTTTGATACTCGTCGTTTTAATGAAGCTTGTGTTCTCAAAGAATTTGCACCCATTGGCACAGGAGAAAGTGGACTAGAACAATATCGCAACTTATTTAAAAGAGAAGCAAAAATTCTTCATCAATTGCAACATCCTCAAATTCCCAAGTTTTTGGCTTGCTTTGAAGGAGATGGTCGGCTATTCCTAGTACAAGAATATGTCGATGGTAAAACATATTCTAGACTGCTAGGAGAACTTCAGCATCAAGGAAGAAACTTTTCTGAAGACGAAGTTATACAGTGGCTAAAGAATCTGCTGCCTGTTTTGGAATATGTCCACCAACATAAGATTATCCATCGAGATATTTCTCCTGACAACATCATGTTACCTGATGGTAAGGACTTGCCAGTGCTGATTGATTTTGGTGTAGGTAAGCAAATTACTGACATGAATGAGGGAAGAAATTCTAACCAGCAGGTAACGTTTGTTGGCAAAATGTCCCTCGTCGGGAAAGTGGGATATGCTCCCCGCGAACAGATTAGCTTGGGTTTATGTTCACCCTCTAGTGACCTTTATGCTTTGGGTGTAACTGCTATTGTACTACTCACAGGTAGAGATCCATCTTTACTAATGGATCAATACTCCTTAGAGTGGAACTGGCGTTATTATACTTATGTTACTGATGAATTTGCTCAAGTACTTGATTGCATGTTGGCAGATAGACCTAACAAGCGATACCAAACAGCCAGGGAAGTTATTATAGATTTACAGCGTATTGGAGAACTAGAAGTGGTGTCGTCTCCTGCAATCATGGTTGATGATTTGCCTCCCACGGTATTTAACCCTGAATTTCAGGCGATGTCGGCTATATCGCAATCATATAACCAAACTGAAGAAACAATTTTTAGTTCACCTACTAATCCACAAACTGGGCGAATTGAACAACAACCTTCACTCCAGCCAGCATTTGTTAAACATTGTCAGCAACAGCTAGCTTATCACATTGGCCCAATGGCAAATCTGATTATAGAAGAAATATTAGCTCAAAATCCTGATATTTCACCAGACCAATTTATTGAACTCTTAGCTAGGGAAATTCCTAGCTTTCAAGCAGCTTTTGAATTCAAAAAAAGTTTGTTTTCATAGAGACTTATACACCACAGATTTAGGAATAATTTTTAATCGTTTTTATTTCATTCCATAAATAAGGGAACTCTAAGAAATAAATTATCCAATATTGTGGGGTGGGCATCTTGCCCACCCCACAGGAGTTAATTGGATATTTTTTTATTTGGAAGTCCCTAAATTTAGGGGCTTGTGATCATTTTTCTTTCTTTTGCCTTTTTACTTTTTACGAAAAAGATAAGGTTCAAAGCCTCGCCCCTTGTGGGCGATAGCTCCCTTGCTCCCTAGCTTCCTTGGTTGAAGCCCCACCCCTTGTGGGTGGTTTTTCTCCTCTGCTCCTCTGCTCCTCTGCTCCTCTGCTTTTTCACTTTTGCCTTGTTCGGTCATTACGAGTTATTTGAATCACCTGTACCTCCCTGAGTACGTTTGATTCTTTTCATTGCCATTTCTAAACTTAACTGCATCCGTTTAAAAGCTTTAGCTAAATTACCAATTTCGTCATTAGACATCTGCTCAAATTCAACTTCCATGTGTCCCGTACTGACTTCCTCAGCTATGCGAGTCATACGTTTGAGAGGCATAACAACTTGTCGATTCAAGAACAAGTTGACTAACAGGATAGTCGCGATAAATATAGCTGATACAATCAAGATAATTAGTAAAGAAGACTGATTGGCTTTACTGATGACATTATTCGCCGGCACTGATATAATCTGAGCGCCGACAATCTCATGAAGCTTCCACCCAAATCCATTAGCTGCGCCATAAAGAGTAATCATACTTTGAGGTGCAGCTTGGGGCACACTATGACACTTCAGACAGCTTTCTTCAGAAACTTCTAAAGGACGAGCAATATAAAAGATATCCCCACCAGGAATTGAGCGAAATCCACTTACTTCTTTAAGGTCTGATTTATTTCTGAACCTTTCTACAATTTCTGTTTCAAAACCATCAGCCTTATCCCGAAGATTTGTCGGATTGAGAGTTGCTTCTTTGTAAAAGAAATCACGGTATTCTGTTGTTTTTCGTAAAATTTCAAATACCTCCCGTGCTGAGTATCCAGGCACGGTTTGCGGCAAAAATTCAGTAGCCAATTTATCAATTAGCTCTGGATTCACTTGGGTGCTGGTGTATTTACGAACAGAACTCATTGTTTGGATGAGCATGAGACCAGTTGAGCTAATATCTTGTTTAGCATTCTCTCGGAGCAGGGAGGAAAGAGCAAACCCAGTCAAGCTCAGACCGAATGTCAGAATTACCAGTAGCAGAATTGTAAATTTTTGTTTCAGATTTAGATTCTTTAGCATAATTTTAGATTATCGATAAGTCAAATTATTATGAACAAATATGGCTAAAGTCATCGTTTACTCTAGCATGAGCAATCAACTAAAAATTTTATTGTAAAGACATAGTTGAGCTAAAACTATGAGGATATATCCAACTTTATACTATTAGTAATTATTGAGGTTAATGAAAATGTTCTCTAAGTAACTAAGTTTTAAAAATCTACAACAGCAATTCAAATGGAATTCCCAAAAATTCCGGTGGGCTGTTCTGATGCCGTGCCAAAATAAATACCAGCAATTGTCAAATATTACTAATGGTGTGGAATGCAGGAAAGTCTTTATTCGGGGGACGCTACATTATCGAAAGCCAACTAGGTGAAGGCGGAATTGGCATCACTTATCTTGCCAGAAATCAACGGAATCAACAGCGAGTGATTAAAACCCTCAAAGAAGAAATCCTGAATCATCCCGCTTGGATACTCCACCGAAATAAGTTACGGCAAGACTTTCGTGATGAAGCAGTTCGGCTGGCTGTGTGCCACCATCCTCATATAGTACAGATAGAAACCATCTTTGATGAGGGGAATTTCCCCTGCATGGTGATGGATTATATCGAAGGCGAAGACTTGGGACAGCGTTTGAAGCGAATAGGGCTGCTATCAGAAGCAGAAGCACTGCTGTATATCCGACAAATTGGCAGCGCTTTGACCCTAATCCATTCTAAAGGACTGCTGCATCGGGATCTCAAACCACGCAATATCATGATCCGTATTGATAAACCAGAAGCAGTGCTGATAGACTTTGGCATCGCTAGGGAATTTATTCCTAATGTAATTCAAAGGCATACTGTATATCGCACTCCTGGTTTTGCCCCTCCTGAGCAGTATGAAGCAGAAGCGCCACGAGGAGAATACATTGATATCTATGCCCTAGCCGCTACTTTGTATAATTTACTTACCGCAGTTGTACCAACAAGTGCAGATGATAGGCGTCATAATATTAATTTAGAACCACCACAATATTTTAATCCCAACATCAGCAACAGGGTAAATCAGGCTATTATGTGCGGCATGGATTTGGAGTCAACCTATCGTCCCCAATCTGTGCAGGAATGGTTGGATTTATTGGGCCCTGATGCTGGGGAAGATATAACAGAAATATCATCTACCTTAATTGTCACACCTAGACAGCAACTACCTCCACCTGTTGTATTAGATCGACAGAACTGGCAATGTGTGCAGAGCCTTAAAGGTCATTCTAGTATGGTTCATGCGATCGCCATTAGCCCAGATGGGCAATTTATTGCTAGTGGCAGTAATGACAAGACTATCAAACTTTGGCAAGTAGCTACTGGCAAGCTAGTACGTCAACTGGGTCGTTGGTCTTCTAGTCATTCCAGTATGGTTCATTCCGTCGCCTTTAGTCCAATTTCTGCAAGCTTTTCTTATCAAGGGGATTCCGGCAAATCTACGGGAGTTGCAGATATGAATCGGGGAATCTTAGCTAGTGGTAGTTGGGATAACACCATCAAATTATGGGATGTCAACACAGGCAAAGAAATTCGTACTCTCACTGGTCATGCCAACTGGGTGAATTCTGTTGCCTTTAGTCCAGATGGCAAGTTTCTGGCTAGTGGTAGTGCTGACTGCACAATCAAGCTGTGGCAAGTGGGTACTGGCATAGAAATCCAAACTCTCACAGGTCATTCCGACGCAGTTTCATCAGTCGCCTACTGTCCGAGAACGCCTGCAACCAATAGCCAGGATAGACAGCTAGTGGCTAGTGGCAGTAATGATTACACAATTAAACTGTGGCAAGGATACACCCCCAGAAACATCTATACACTCACAGGTCATTCCTTCTTTGTCAATTGTATCACCTTTAGCAAGGACGGGGAAATTATCGCCAGTGGCAGTGGTGACAACACGATTAAACTGTGGCATGTAAATACAGGCAGAGAAATTCGTACTCTCATTGGTCATTCTGATTCCGTTTGGTCAGTCGCCTTTAGCCAGGACGGACAATTTCTCGCTAGTGGCAGTTGGGACAACACTATCAAACTGTGGCATATACACAGTGGCAGAGAAATCAGCACACTGATAGGGCATTCCAGCTATGTGAGATGCGTTGCCTTCAGTCCTGATGGACAAACCCTAGTTAGCGGTGGTGATGACGACACTATCAAGATTTGGCGGAGAGGGTAATGAAGAGTGCTGAGTAAAAAGTGCTGTTAGCGGTAGCGGGGCGTTTAGCCCGTGCTGAGTAAAAAGACCACGCCAGAAAATATCGAACCGATTATCGAAGCCCTAACAACTGGGCGCGTCACTCAACTAGAGAACCCTGACTATTGAAGAAGCAACAGAAATGGGGCTGCCCGTAACCGTCGGACTGCCCCATTCTATTTACGATCTCATGGATCTGTACCCACAATCCCAAGGAGGGAGACCCAGCGTGCAGTACATTCCTATGCCTTACAATGACCACCTTCCAATTCTACCTACACCCAAGGGCAGACTGATATCTTGCACCAGGCGACTGGAAGTCGCGGCTACACAGGCAAAACCCGCCTGCGCGGGTTGAAAACCTTGATTTTGCATTAGTCCGCGTAGGCGGACGAGAGTTTGTATAGCCGCGATTTCTAATCGCCAGGGCTAGGTGCAAGATATGAGCAGACCCTTAGAAGAACCAAATCAGAGGACTTGAGTGGCTCTGGGGTAGGAGTTGTTTGTGGCAACTAGGGTGTAGTTGTCGGGGTAGCTGTTGGGGTAGCTGTTGGGGTAGCTGTTGGGGTAGCCATTGGGGTAGCCATTGGTTTAGCCGTTGGTTTAGCTGTTGGTTTAGCTGTTGGTTTAGCCGTTGGTTTAGCTGTTGGTTTAGCCGTTGGTTTAGCCGTTGGTTTAGCCGTCGGTGTCGTTGTTGGCTGACTCACAACTGTCTTTGCTTCTTCATTCAGCTTTTGGCGGAGTGCTAAATTAGCAATTCCAGTTTCTTGCAGCTGATATTTCTTCTGATACTCCTTCACCACTTCTTCCGTGCGGGAACCATAAAAATGATCGCGTGGGAGGGGAGGATTGGGCTTCACCACTGCATTCAAATTTGTGTGCAGAATTTTAACGATATTAGCAGCAAAATCTTGGGTTTTTGGCCCTGCTATCCCATCAACTGGTTTTAGCTTATAGCCCGTCTGAAATTCTCGAATTGCCTTTTTAGTTTCTTCGTCCGTCAAAGCAGTGTTTGTTATCTTGACGTTATAGCCTAATCCCCGCAATACCTCACGGAACTGCTGGGGCGTATAGCTACGCTGAGGGGCTGCGAAACCAGTGTCTGCAATTACTAAACTAGCAGTCACCAGGCAAGTAACAGCAAAGGTTGCGCTTGATTTTCCAAACCCACACCACATATTCAAAACTCCTTTGGGTTAAATCAGCAGGATTATAAAGGTTAACAGCTGCATTTTAAGTTTGTTTAATAACTTTTTTCACGATTATTTCATGATTTTTGAATAATTTGTGACTTATTTTTGTAAAATTTAGCCAAAACTACAAAAACTAATTTGTGTCATCCATCAAAAGAAGTATCTTATATTAGCAGAGATACAGCAGTTATCATTTGAATCGAATAGACTCTTTGATCTGGGGATTGGGGACTGGTACTTATACAGGTGGTTAAAGTCTCGTGTAGTTTTGGTTTCTAACTGCCCTTTTCGCTGGGGTTTACTCAACTGCAAATAGCTGTAATTTCTTGGAAATAGCCGAAAATTAATTAATTAAGCGAAATAGCTTATATCCTCAATGCGGTAAATATGTATAATATATGACAAAAAATGAGAAACATAAAATCTTCTAAACAGCGTAATCTTTGGTTTGAGAGATTTATGGCAATTGCTGCCACCGTAAATTTAGGTTTAGTTTTGTTTGATTTAAGTTACGTACCTTGGCGAGATTTCTACTTGCGAAAACTTCCTCAAATTGTTGAGATTTATGACCCCATAAAAGGTATTGAACGCCATCGAGAGACGAAAAATTATTTAGAGCTAGTAAAGGCATTAGAAGAACAAGTCAGCCAAACAGGGTTACAGTCGCCTCAAGTAAATAGCAGGCTAGAAGAAATCAGGCATCTGAGTAACGAGATGATTGACACTAACCCGTTTGCGGGAGTGAATAAGAGTGGTACTCTAGAAAAAATCAAAAAGCGGATGCGCGATCGCATCCACAACGAATCTGCAAAACAGTCCTTTGCCACTTTTTGGAGTCAGCCGTACTTGTCACAAAAAGGCTGGATTCAAGAAATTAATTTTTTCAACGATAGTATCCGCCCTTTGATTGCCTCTAACTACTATCGTAAAATCGGGGAAAATGGCGAATTTGTTGATGATTTCTGGATTATTGACTTATTCTTTGTAATTTTATTTGGCGTAGAATTGCTGGGGCGTACCTTCCTGCTCAGACGACAACATCCCAGTTTAAGCTGGTTAGAAGCAGTATTGTGGCGTTGGTACGACCTATTTTTACTACTGCCTTTTTGGCGGTGGTTGCGAATCTTACCTGTAGTAATCCGCCTCGATCAAGCGCGGTTATTGAATTTGCATCCAGTGCGGCGACAACTTAATCAGGGAATTGTCGCCAATTTTGCCGAAGAACTCACAGAAATTGTCGTGGTGAGAGTGATTAATCAGGTTCAGGGTTCAATTCAGCGGGGTGAATTAACAAGCTGGCTCTCCCAACAAGAAAATTTACGTCCCTACATAGATATTAATAATGTGAATGAATTGGAAGCGATCGCAGGTCTTTTGGTAAAAACAATTGTCTACCAAGTGCTACCCGAAATCCAACCTGCGATCGTTGCCATTCTGCGCCACAACATCGAAACCGTCTTCCATCAAGTCCCCGTCTACCGCAACCTCCAGAATCTCCCTGGCGTGGGACAGGCTCAAACCCAGTTAAGCGAACAATTGGCGACTCAAATCACAACTAATCTTTACAAAACGTTAGTTAGTGCTGTTGAAGACCCTGTGGGCGCAAAACTCACCAGTCAACTAGTAGAAAGCTTCACCAAAGTCTTGGGATCTCAAATCAAGGAAAGACACGTACTCTCAGAAATTCAGAGTTTACTTTTTGACTTCTTAGAGGAAATCAAACTCAACTACGTTCAGCGTCTATCCCAAGAAGACATAGACCAAATTATCGAGCAAACCCGGAAGCTGAGAACACAAACATCAGTTTCCACAGTAGTTGATAAAGGTAATACTCTCCCAGAAATACGGGAAGGGTAGACCCGCATTTCTCACAAGCTTGAGGGAAGGGGCAGAGGGGCAGAGGGGCAGAGGGGCAGAGGGGAAAGAACTTGTACAATAACTCTCCCCTGCTCCCCTGCTCCCCTGCACAAGCACAGGCTTTGAGCATCGGTGAGAAATCCGGGTAGAGGGATTGGGGATTAGGGACTGGGATAATTTAGTTCCTAGTCCTTAGTAGAGGTTTGCGTAAAATCATGGCGTAATTAATTAAGGGTTGAAATTTAAACGCATAGGCGCTTTAGCTTCCCGCAGGGTAGAGACGCAGAGGTACACAGATAATTTGCTACTAATTAATTAATTAATTGTACTTAACGTGAGTCCCCAATCCCCAGTCCGCAGTCTCCAATGCACGACTATAAAAGAAATGCGCTAAACTCGAATTAGGCGAATCATCATTTGGTTCGTCACAAGACTTCTTGGAAGATATACCTATCGCAGGAAGTGGGTCGATGCCCACTTTTTTTATTGAATTCTCTCATGGCTCATCCTTTAGTTCCACAAATTATTGATTTGGCGACACCAGTAGCAGAAGGACTGGGATTGGAAGTGGTTGGCGTGGTTTTTCACACCAACCAAAGTCCCCCAGTGTTGCGGGTAGATATTCGTAACCCTGAACAAGACACTGGGTTGAACGATTGTGAGAGGATGAGCCGTGCTTTAGAAGCCTCCTTAGATGCTGCGGAAATCGTTCCAGATAAATACGTCTTGGAAGTGTCTAGTCCTGGTATTTCGCGGCAACTGGTAACAGACAGGGAGTTTATTTCCTTTAAAGGATTTCCTGTCATTATCTCCACAACGCCCCCCTACGACGGACAACAAGAGTGGACAGGTCAGTTGATTCGTCAGGATGAGACAACACTTTACTTAAACCAAAAAGGTCGTGTAGTCGAAATTCCCCGCTCCCTAATTACTAAGGTGCAGTTAGACGAGCGCCGATAAACGAGGATTAAAGGCTAGAGGTTAGGGACTAGGACTAGGGACTAGGGAGCAGGGAGCAGGGAGCAAGGGAGCAGGGAGCAGGGAGCAGGGAGCAAGGGAGAAGAATTTTCCCCTCCGCCCCCCGCCCCCCGCCCCTCTGCCTCTTTTCAATGACCCATGCCCAATGCCCAGTCCCCAGTCCCCAGTCACCAGTCCCTAATTTTTAAAGGAGATTGCTTATGTCAATGGTTACTTTACCTGGATTAAAAGAATTAATTGAAAGTATAAGTCGCGATCGCAATTTACCCCGGCTTGCAGTTCAATCAGCGATTAGAGAAGCCCTACTCAAAGGCTATGAACGTTATCGCCGTGCCCAAAATTTAGAGCGCAGACAGTTTGACGAAGATTATTTTGAGAATTTTGAAGTAGAACTTGATATCGAAGGAGAAGGCTTTCGCGTTCTTTCCACCAAAACCATTGTTGAAGAAGTCAATAACACAGACCACCAAATTTCCCTAGACGAAGTTCAACAAGTCGCCCCTGAAGCCCAGTTAGGAGACTCTGTAGTACTGGATGTTACCCCCGACCAAGGAGAATTTGGGCGGATGGCGGCAATGCAAACTAAGCAGGTATTGGCACAAAAATTACGGGATCAACAGCGCCAAATGGTGCAAGAAGAGTTCCAAGATTTAGAAGGAACTGTCCTGCAAGCAAGAGTCCTGCGGTTTGAGCGGCAATCAGTGGTTTTGGCAGTCACCAGTAATTTTGGTCAGCCAGAAGTAGAAGCCGAATTACCGAAGCGGGAACAGCTACCCAACGATAATTATCGGGCAAATGCCACCTTCAAGGTATATCTGAAAAAAGTCTCCCAAGGTCAGCAACGAGGGCCACAATTGCTTGTGTCTCGTGCTGATGCTGGTTTGGTGGTTTATCTTTTTGCCAACGAAGTCCCAGAAATTGAAGATGAAGTGGTACGGATTGTTGCCGTAGCGAGGGAGGCAAACCCCCCCTCCCGTTATGTCGGTCCCCGGACTAAAATAGCAGTAGATACTCTCGATCGCGATGTAGACCCAGTAGGCGCTTGTATTGGAGCCAGGGGATCGCGAATTCAAGTGGTAGTCAACGAATTACGCGGTGAAAAAATAGATGTAATTCGCTGGTCGCCAGACCCAGCAACATACATTGCTAATGCCTTAAGTCCAGCACGGGTGGATGAAGTACGCTTAATGGACCCGGAATCACGGCAAACTCACGTACTGGTGGCTGAAGATCAATTGAGTTTGGCTATCGGTAAAGAAGGACAAAACGTCCGTTTAGCAGCCCGCCTGACTGGTTGGAAAATAGATATCAAAGACAAAGCTAAGTATGACTTTGCAGGAGAGGATGCTAAATTTGCAGCCGTCAGAACAAAATATCAATCAGAGGAAGACGATCTGGAATATGAGGAAGAATTCGAGGATGAAAATCAGGAAGAATTAGAAGAGGAAGATAGTTTTGACAATCACGATGATGAATAATTGATTAATTTTGTAAAGTTTTGATACTGTAGATTGTAGTCTCAGTCTCAAGGATTATTTTCTCAAAAGCTACTTGGTATAGATGAAAGGGAGTAGGGAGTAGGGAAACAAATCAGGCTTAACATCGGGCGGGGTTTCAATCAATATGCGATACAAGGATTTGATCGCGCCACTTGCAGGCGTTAGCGCGTAGCGGGACGAAGTACGGCTTTAAACCTAAATCGAGGGCTAATTTCTTCCCCTACTCCCTACTCGCTACTCCCACCCCGAAGGGGTAGTAAAAAATAGTAATAATAAACTTCTTTTTACTTCCATTATCCTGGGCTGAGATCATAGAGAACCGATGAAACCAAATTATCGGCGCTGTATTAGTTGCCGTAAAGTAGGCTCAAAAGATGAGTTTTGGCGGATTGTCCGCGTCTTTCCATCGGGAAAGGTACAATTAGATCAGGGCATGGGGCGTTCCGCCTATATTTGTCCAGAAACGAGTTGCTTACAAGCGGCTCAAAAAAAAAATCGACTAGGGCGATCGCTACAAGCATCAGTGCCAGAAACACTGTACCAAAGCTTGTCGCAGCGTTTAGTCCGCAGTAATACCCAAAACCAAATTTAGTTGGAACAACTTTGTGACGTAATCATCAGAGGCATTGTGTCGAAAGCCGAAGTCGTGCTTTTATCACACCCTCTATTGATCGTTAGGGTTAGTGCCAAAATAGTAAATGGGTGTAAAAGGCATTCGGCTCTCCAATAAAAAGAGGGGCGAGGCAACATTCCCAGAACAAGATGTAACCAATTGTGTTGTGGAAGACTCAGAATCACCAAAACAAAAAACTACAAAATGGCAACCTGGTAGCGCTCAGGCGCAGTTCGGCGTCAAGGGTTCCTATAAAAATCTTTTATTTAAGAAATTTTTATGGGTATCCCTCAACCATCATTCCTGGTGGGGATGCCATTATTAAACCGAAACATCTCTCTTTCCTGATTGGAGGCACCGGCAAAAACTGAACGGCAGTCTAAAAACAGTAATCCAAGGATGGAGATGTCGCAAACCAGGCAACCATCCGCTAAAACTGTAAATTAAAGGGGAAGAGTGGATGACCAACGGCAAAGTTAGAATTTATGAATTATCAAAGGAATTGAATTTGGATAACAAAGAGCTACTAGCAATTTGCGACCAGCTCGATATTGCGGTCAAAAGCCATAGCAGCACGATTTCAGAATCCGAGGCAGAAAACATCCGGGCGGCAGCAGAAAAGCTTGCAGCTACGAGTGTGTCTGCCAAAAAGGAACTAGGTACAACCAGCCATAAGCCAAATTCACCACCCAACGGCGGACGTAACCGACCTGCTGCACCCCACAAACAGCAAATTTTGGAAATACGCAAACCCAAAATATTGAGAAATACTACTCCCAACGCCCCAGAGGCGTCACTTGCTAACAATACCCAAGCTGCCTTGTCTGAAGCTAATCCTCCCTCTCCTCCACGGCCTTTCGCTACACCAGTCTCACCCCTGAAACCGGCAGCACCAACTCGACCTGTGCCCCGGACTCAATCTGAGACTAAAGAGCAACCTCCGATCGCTGACTTGGAACAAACGCCTAATCCAAATCCAGCACCGGAAAAAATAGCATCTCAAAAACCGGAAAAAACAGTTGCACCCAGACCGAAATCGGAAAAACCGATCAAACCGCAACTAGTTGCTCCTCCAGCCAGACCTGCGGCGGAAGAAGCCCAGGTGGCAGATGAGCCGCCAGTATCTCAGGCAGATAAACCGATCCTCAAACGCGATCAACGGCTACGACCCGCAGAAGGCGATCGCGAGCAAATTAAGCCGAGAGTCGCTAAACTGCCAACAGACCAGTCCCCCGTCGGTGCGCCACAAAGGACAAGTCGTCCCACCCCCGCACCCAGCAGACCAGAGCCGAGGGGCAATAGACCATCTGCACCATCACAACTGGGAGAGGGGCAACGACCCAGACCAGCACGCCCAGGTGAATCTGTAGCAGCCGCAATGCCGATCGCTACTCCACCCAGACAGTTGTCAGGGATAGGGGGCAAATCTCAAGGATTGGGTGATGAACCAATCACACCGGATCTCCTCGATTTGAAACGCCCAAGTCCGCCTCGCCCGACCAAAGGCGGCAAAAAGTGGGTAGAAGAGGAAATCATTGACGAAGTTAAAGAGAAGGCAAAAGCTGGCGTTAAAGGCAAGCGGATCAAGCCCATCCTTGATGATGAGTTTGAAGAAGATTTGCTGGATGATGATGATATCGACTCACCAGCCACAGTCCAAGTCAGCCTTTCCATCGCTCGTCCTCCCAAACCGAAAGCAACTCGACCTGTACAGATGCCAGGTGCAACCCTTGCTAGCGCCCCAACTGCAAGAGCGAAAAAATCTGGTTCTCGGTCTGGTTCTCGGTCTGGTTCTGGCCGCGACCATCACCAAAACCGTCGCCAAGAAGCCGAGACCAAGCGCGAACGTCCCGAAAAAGTGACAATTACAGGGCCGTTGACAGTGCAAGAACTGTCTGACGTTTTAGCCGTTGCCGATACAGAGATTGTCAAAATCCTGTTCCTGAAAGGCATGGCGGTGAGTATCACCCAAAATCTGGATATTCCCACAATTACCCTGGTAGGAAAAGAACTAGAAATAGAAGTCGAAACCGCCGAGCGAGAAGCAGAAGCTCGGAAAATTACGGAAATGGTCGGTGCAGAAGACCGAGAATATCTCCACCGCCGTCCGCCAGTCGTGACAATTATGGGTCACGTAGACCACGGTAAAACAACCCTGCTCGACTCAATCCGCAAAACCAAAGTTGCTGCTGGCGAAGCTGGCGGTATCACTCAACACATTGGTGCTTACCATGTCGATTTGGTACATGAGGGCAAACCACAGCAGATAGTCTTCCTGGATACTCCTGGTCACGAAGCTTTTACAGCGATGCGGGCACGAGGAGCGCGGGTAACAGACATTGCCGTGTTAGTAGTGGCTGCTGATGATGGTGTCCGTCCCCAAACCATTGAAGCCATTAGCCACGCCCAAGCTGCGGGAGTGCCAATTGTTGTTGCCATCAACAAAATTGACAAAGAAGGGGCACAGCCAGAGCGGGTTAAACAAGAACTGACCCAATATGGTCTAACAGCAGAAGACTGGGGCGGTGAGACAATCATGGTTCCCGTGAGCGCCATCAGAGGTGAAAATCTGGATACGCTCTTAGAGATGATTCTGTTGGTAGCAGAAGTTGGAGAACTATCTGCTAACCCAGATCGTGCCGCCAAAGGAACTGTTATTGAAGCACATCTGGATAAAGCTAAGGGAGCAGTTGCTACCCTGCTAATTCAGAATGGCACCCTGCGTGTGGGAGATATCTTGGTAGCTGGTTCGGCCTTCGGTAAAGTCCGGGCAATGGTGGATGACAGAAGTAAGAGAGTAGATATTGCTTCTCCTTCCTTTGCTGTCGAGGTACTAGGTTTAAGTGATGTGCCAGCAGCCGGCGACGAGTTCGAGGTCTTCCAGAACGAAAAAGAAGCCAGATCCCTTGCTAGCGATCGCGCCGATAGACAACGCCTATCCCGCCTGTTACAAGGACGTGTTACCCTCACAACCCTGTCCGCTCAAGCCCAAGAAGGCGAGTTGAAAGAACTCAACTTGATCTTGAAAGGAGACGTACAAGGTTCAGTAGAAGCCATTGTGGGAGCGCTCAAGCAAATCCCGCAAAACGAAGTCCAAATTCGGATGCTGTTGGCTACTGCTGGGGAAATCACCGAGACAGATATCGACTTAGCCGCTGCCAGTAACGCTGTAATTATCGGCTTCAACACCACCTTTGCCAGTGGTGCTAGGCAAGCCGCCGATGAAGCAGGTGTCGATGTCCGAGAATACAACGTCATCTACAAACTCCTAGAAGATATCCAAGATGCCTTGGAAGGTCTTTTGGAACCAGAGTTGGTGGAAGAACCCTTGGGTCAAACCGAAGTCCGTGCCGTCTTCCCAGTCGGTCGTGGTGCGGTTGCCGGTTGCTACGTTCAATCTGGCAAGCTAGTTCGCAACTGCAAAGTCAGGGTGCGACGTGGCGGTAAGGTGATCTTTGAAGGCGTGCTTGACTCCCTAAAACGGATGAAAGAAGATGCCCGTGAGGTTAACGCTGGTTATGAATGCGGTGTCGGCATCGATAAATTCAATGATTGGGTTGAAGGTGACATCATCGAATCCTATCAGATGGTTACGAAGCGCCGCACTCTCACCTTAACGAGATAGTGTTGAGGGTAAAATGGTTAGACGTTAGGAGTGATACATTAGGAGTTAGGAGTTAAAGGCTGCTAATTTCTAACTCCTAACTCTTAACTCACAACTTTTTATAATATGCATTCATTCCGCTCTGAACCTATTTTGTGGATTCACGTCGCTGGATTAGCGACATTACCTGTTTTTTTAGTACTCTGTTTATTTTTCTTGTCTGTAGGCGAGCCGTTTTTACCAGTCTGGATGGAGCTATTCTTAGTTGCCGCCATTGGTGTTCTCCCCCTGTTGTGGATGCAGTTGCGTCGCCCTTTTTATATATTTGCTCTTTTAGGAATAGCTCTGAAGCCAGAAAATCTGACTGAACGGCAACGAAAAATTCTCTGTTTAATTAATACAAAGTTAAATCGTATCCTGGCATTAGTGGCAGCAGTATTGTCGGTTTGGATATTGTGGAATCTTTACCAAATTGCCCCATTAGTCGCAAATTCAGCTAAATTTCTCCCACAATGGCGCAGCCTGGCACTAGTGCTTGCAGGGTTAGCCTTTTTGGGCAGCAATCTATTTTTACAAATACCTGTGAGTGTAATGCGAGTTTTGGTGATTAATGAGACAGAATTTGCTGGTATAGAACCATTATCTTTAGAAAAGATTAAGCAAGACTTTACCATTTTAGGGGTACGGGTTAATCAAATCGTGCCCCGATTACTGCAATCCTTGTTTAGGATAAATACAGATTCGTAGCAGCCCGCAAAGTATATTATTTCACTTTAAAGGGCTAGAGAGGAGAGCAGGGGGAGAGAAACAAGTTAAAAGTTAAAAGTTAAAAGTTAAAAGAAATATTGAATTTATCTTTCTTTTTACTTTTTACTTGGTTCTTTTTACTTGTATGCCCCATGCCCAATTACCGTTGAAGTTTAAAATAAAGGAATGAGGAACTATGGCTCAAATTCCAGCTTCTAGCGATCGCCAATTTTCTGCTGATATTGAAATTTGGTATAGCCTCAAATGCGCGATCTCCACTAGTTCCGGTTTTCAACGTTGGCAACTAGAACGCGATACCCAATTACAGGGGATTCGTCTGGAACAGCAAGTACAGCGGTATTTAAGGGAAACTTTAGAAACTTTAGCTTACTAGTAGAGTTTTCTGAATAACACAATAGACATCTGGTGAAAAAGAATCTAGAGACGCGTTAATAGCGGGACTAATCCCGCTATTAACGCGTCTCTATAAGCATTTTAGGTAACGTATAATTAATTTCTGAAGATGTCTAATATAACTAATGTATAAGTTCTGTGATGTATCTCAGGAATTTAGCTGAATCAGTGCTAATCATCCAGTATAGTTTTGCATGGGTTTCATAGTAGCCTTGTAGCTGTTGTAAACCCTTGTTCAACATACCGTAATTCAGCACATCACAGACTCAAAAAATGAAATATCGGGGTTTTCACATTTCTCTAGCGAAAAATTTCCGCCTTCTTTCTAGCAGTCATCTCAGATATACTTTACGCGTGGGAGCCGGACTAACGGCAATGCTAGTTGTTTCTAGCGGATCAATACTACTACCTGGTGAGGTTAATGCTGGTGCGACTCACCCAGCAGGTACCGCCCCAACTCTCACAGCGCAAGCTCCTGCAACAGCCGCAGCCATTTACGTTAATCCAGCAACCGGTGCAGATAGGGCTGGTGGTGGTGCAACCTCAGCGACACCCTACAAGAGCATAACTTTCGCTCTTAGTCAAGCCCAAGCAGGTGCAGTTATTCAATTAGCACCTGGTAATTACAACCAAGAAAGTGGCGAAACCTTCCCACTGTTGCTTAAACCAGGGGTAACACTGCGGGGTGATGAAGCTAGTAAAGGTCAGGGGATATTAATAACAGGTGGAGGTTTCTACACTAGCCGCACCTTTGCCAGACAAGATATTACCATCCTTGCCGAGCAAGATACCACTATTACTGGTGTCACCGTTACCAACCCAAATAGTCGGGGTACGGGTGTGTGGGTGGAGTCAACTAATCCCATTATCAAAAACAGTACTTTTACTAACAGTGTCAGAGAGGGTGTTTTTGTCACGGGTACAGGCAATCCCAAAATTGAAAGTAACCTCTTTGTGCAAAACAAAGGTAATGGCATTTCAATTGCTAAAGCGGCCCAAGGAGAAATTCGGAGTAACTTATTTCAGGATACTGGTTTTGGTCTGGCGATCGGTGGCACTTCTACGCCCCTAGTTGTGGAAAACCAAATTGTCGAAAACCAAGACGGTCTTTTTATCTCAGAGTCAGCAAAGCCTGTATTGCGTAAGAATGTCATTCAGAACAATAAGCGGGATGGAGTAGTAGCAACTGTTAATGCTTTACCCGACCTTGGTACTAACGAAAGTCCTGGTGGCAATCTGATTCGCCATAACACTCGTTATGATGTGAATAACGCCACCAAAACAGGTCAAATTATTGCTGTTGGCAACGATATCGATCAGAAAAAGATTTTTGGCTCAGTAGATTTTGTTGCCGCAAGTGTTAATGTACCCCCTGGAGGGCCTGTTGCCTTTAAAGATGTGCCAGCAAATTTCTGGGCAAAAACCTACATCGAAGCTTTAGCCTCCCAAAATATTATTGCTGGCTTTCCTGATGGCAGCTTTAAACCCAATGAACCTGTAACCCGCGCTCAATTCGCTACCATTGTCACTAAAGCTCTAACGCCACCAGCCAAACGCGCAGGCATTAAGTTTAAGGATGTAGCAACCAATTTCTGGGCTTATGCTGCAATTCAATCCGCTTACCAGAGTCAATTTGTTTCTGGTTATCCCGATGGCACTTTTAAGCCACAGCAGCAAATCCCCAGAGTGCAAGCGTTAGTCGCTTTAGCTAATGGTTTGGGCTTAACTGCGAATAATCAGAATATCCTTTCCTTTTACACCGATGCTGCCCAGATTCCTAATTATGCGATCGCTCCTGTTGCGGCGGCAACTGCACGGCAATTAGTAATCAACTATCCCACAGCAAAGCAACTCAATCCTAATCGTCAAGCAACTAGAGCCGAAGTTGCTGCCTTTGTTTACCAGGCACTCGTCAATGCTGGACGCGCTCAACCAATTCCTTCATCCTATTTGGTAACAGTTCAGTAAATACCTACTTAGCAAATTAGAAGCGCCAGACCAACAAATTATCAGTCTGACGCTTCTAATTAATCTGAGTTCTATTAATTTTCGGGCTTTCTAAACATAAAATTTGGGGTCTTTAAATATAGCCGACCCCATTTGAATCTGATTGAGTTTATGATCAGGGTCTTTATATTAGCTGACCCCGTTTCAACGATTTCTATTCTCTCAGAAATTTTTGCTTTTTGGGATTTTCTAATAATTTTTTTATTTTTTGACCTCTTGATATTTTAATCTTCACTAAAGCATTAACAAATTTCAAGAATATAAAGATATCTAAAAGCAAAGCATTAAAAGGGAACAGGGAACGGGCAACAGGCAACAGGGAAATCCCCATAATTAAAATCAGGGGATTTGTACAAGGACACATTGAAACATCGTGGCTGACGCCATCTCGTTTCAAATATTTTTATCTCTTTTCATAAATAAATTTAGGGGCTTTAAACCCTGTATTCGGGGCTAATTTTTTTCCTGTTCCCTGTTAAGAGTTCCCGCCCCGAAGGGGCTTGGTAAAAAAATTAATAGCTAAAATTTCTCCCTTCAAGAATTAGGATTTTTACCCGATTGGGGGCATTGTTGCCGACGCTGTTCCCACCGCCAGAGGAAAACCATTAAGGCAACAATTCCTACTTGGAGAGCTAAACTTGGCAAAGCACTCTCAACATTGCGTCCAGCAAGCACTTGGAAGAAAAAGACAAATGCACCAAGTGAGCCAGAAGCACCAAAAGCGATGTAGAAAAATTGGCGTAAGCCGCGATAAGGAGCGGCTATTTCTGCTTTGAGGCTGGCGTATTGTTCAGGGTTAAGGCGATTTTTGCGATTTTGATCTACCATGATTAAATCATGTTATACTCTTAGATTGTGTACGCCGATGTGGCTCAGTGGTAGAGCAGCTGATTCGTAATCAGCAGGCCGTGGGTTCAAATCCCATCATCGGCTTTGATGAAAGCATTATTCAATACTAAAGTTTGACATAAATCAAGTGTACAGTGACTAATTATTTGTCGTCGGTGACAGATTAATTAAGTCGTGAGTCTTAGGAATCACCGTGGCTTCAGCCTGGTAAGGATGTCAAGTGCTGTATCACAAACCCGGTGTACCACTGGCTGTAATTGAAGCTAAAGATAATAATCACTCTGTCAGTGCGGGAATGCAACAAGCGATCGCAACTGGTGAACTAATTGATGTACCATTCATCTTTAACTCTAATGGCGACGCTTTTATGATGTGCGATCGCACGATTAACGAATATTCAGGTAGGGGCGGGTTCACAGATATCCTCAATTATTCACGATATTTTGGATAAACCCGCCCCTAGATCCGCGATTTACAACGATTATGATATTAATTACCAACGAATATTCGGGTAGGGGCGGGTTCACAGATATCCTCAATTATTCACGATATTTTGGATAAACCCGCCCCTAGATCCGCGATTTACAACGATTATGATATTAATTACCAACGAATATTCGGGTAGGGGCGGGTTCACAGATATCCTCAATTATTCACGATATTTTGGATAAACCCGCCCCTACGTCCGCGATTTACAACGATGAATTAATAAAAAAATTATGAAATATAATCCAGATAAACATCATCGTAGATCAATTCGGTTACAGGGTTATGATTATACACAGGCAGGGATGTATTTTATAACCATTTGTATTTGGCAACGTGAATGCTTATTAGGAACCTTGGTAGGGGCAGATTCACAAAGATTATCCAATATCAACGATGGTATCAATGAAGCTGCTCCTACGTATATCGAATTAAGCCGTTATGGTCAAGTGGTTCAATATAACTGGAATATTCTGGCTAAGAAATTTAGTAATGTTCAGTTAGATGAATTTGTAATTATGCCTAACCATGTACATGGAATAATTCAACTAACCACATCAGGAGGGGAAGCATTACCAGAAATAATACGTAATTTCAAGACATCTTCTGCTCGTCGTATTAATAAATTGAGAGACTCAAAAGGTATACCTGTTTGGCAGCGTAACTATTATGAACATATTATACGCAATGAAGAAGCATTGCAAAAAATTCGTGAATATATATTTAATAATCCTTTATCTTGGGAGCAGGATCAATTACATCCAAACAATCCATCCAAATGGTAAGAATATATTCGAGGTCAATAATCGCTGCTGTAGGGGCGGGTTTGCCAAGATTAAGTAGGTGGGCGTCAATATTTGTCGTTGGAAAAAGGCAGGGGGCAGGGGGCAGGGAGCAGGGTGAGAAAGGGTTTGAGCCTTGTTTACTTTTCTTTACACAGTTTGGTTTTATTGTGCCGACTTACTTATCGTTTATATTTGATAATAGTTATGAACCCGCCCCCACATCATAAAAACGAAAAAGAATATTTATTTATGCTCTAGCGAATAATCAAGATATTAACAAACGCAATATTAACAAATGCAATATAGCTTATCGTCTAGCAGAGGTCGTAGGGGCGGGTTTAGCAATATCATCATAAATGATTGAGCATATCTGTGAACCCACCCCTACTGCTTGTGAGAAATGTGGGAGGATACCCTAGAGCGCCAGTCCAGTAGAAGTACTTGACCTAAAATACAAGATATGTATGTTGTTAAAATCGTGAATTTTAGTGTTCCGTTTTTATGCTGTCGCTAAAAAACAGACCCAAATGTTTCACCTTAAATGGGCGTTTTGTCTTAATCCACATATTTGAGTTTTTGTCAATATATATTAGTGGACTGGCGCTCTAGGTAAGCATTGCCCTAACAAACCGACAGAATTCACACAGCAGTTAATCGCATCTTCAAAACCCATCAAAATGCGTTGGCGTAGCCCGCCGCAGGCATCGCCTCTCTAACAAATTACGAATTTTTTGGTCTAATAGTCCCGTCATCCTGCGCTTTTTTAATCGCTCGTTTCACAATTAACACCGCCATTTGAGACAAAGAACGCTCCTCTGCATCAGCCAATTGTTGCAGGGCTTCTTTATCTTCTTCTTCCATGTAAATAGTTACTGTTACTTTTCCCATATCATCATCATAAGCGAGCTTGTGTCTTTTTATATTAAACGCACTAAAGTACATAAATTAACATAAAAGTAAACTAATTTTATGTATAATTACAGATAAGTCAAAAGCCAGCCATCAACTTTCTCAGGGCGGATGCTGGCTTTTGGCCCCCCTATCACAGGAGACATATACAATGTTAAAGCCTGTTAGCTACAAAACAGATGAACACAGAGCTTATCAACAAGCTTTAGATGACTTCGGGATCACCGAATTACTAGCAAAGCTCAACAACTTCTCTGATGCTGACTTTGATAGCACCTGGATGCAACTCCAGCAGCAAGAAATAGAAACTCTAGCTGCAATTCTGATTTCTGGGTTAACTCACAGCATTAATGGTAATTTGATTGCTGCTTATCTCAATCTCATCCGGCACAATAACCAAGATATTGCCCCAGGTTTGATTAACCTGAAATACCCAGATGCATCTATTGAGCTTCCTGTCAACTTTCCTGATGTAGCCAAGACACCCAGATTTTTATATGGCGATCGCTTGCGTTGGCTCTCCACTGAAAGCGATACTGACTGGGGTATTGTCATTGGTCGATTTTATAGCTTTGCTTGCGATGCCTTCGGCGGTTCGCGGAGCGACCATCGCTGTTGCTGGAGTTGGTGCTACCTGATTTGGTTGAGCAAAAATAGCCCCAGTGCTACTTGGACATCTGCCGATATTGCTTGGGAAGAGGATTTAGAACCAATCAACGAGGAAACAGACTTATGAATCCTCATCCACTCAAGCAGCGAGAGCAAGATTTGATCCAACTCTACAGTTATTGTCAATTGGGCATGACTCCCAAGCAGTTTTACTCCAAGTGGCAGGTAAACTACGAACAAATGGCTCAGATTTGCGATCGTTCCCTGTCCACCGTTCGACGCTGGTTTGCTAGAGGTAAAAACTACCGCCGTCCCATGCCAGCCGATTTACGCCACCTTGCCCTGATGAACTTTTTGCTGGAACACTTTGAGGATATCCCCGAAGAAGTGTTGCAGAAGCTTTGTTTTCCAGACGAAAGTAGGGGCGGGTTCATAGATATCTTTAAAGATTAGTGAGGATATTTGTCAACCCGCCCCTACTGTATCTAATTTCAATATCAAAACGTTACGGCTGCTACCACCAGAATGTCAGGTGACGTTGTTAGCGGATCGAGGATTTGAACATGGTGCGTTGATCAGGTGGTTACGGGAGCATCAATGGTCGTGGTCGGTCCGGACGAAATCGGACTTGAACATTACCCTCTCCAATGGTCAAACGGCTGCTGTTGCCGCCTTGCTTCCTCCTCTGGGGGAAGCTTATCTGTTTCGAGAAGTCAATGTTTTGCAGGACATTGAGTGTCATCTAGCCACCGCCCACTTAGCCCTGGCGGGTGAAGCTTGGGCTGTCCTTTCCGATGTGCCTCCGTCCTTGCAGACATTTGAGGTCTATGGTCAGCGATTTGGGGGCATTGAGCCACATTTCAAGGATTATAAGTCCGCCGCTTTTGAACTCATCCGCTCTCACTTGCGCGATCCTCAAGCGCTGAATTGTTTGTTGATGCTGCTAGCTGCTGCAACCTTGATTGCTATTGCTGTTGCAGTGGTGGTCGTCGGTGAAGGTCGGCGCAAAATGCTCGATTGGCATAGTCAACGGGGATTGAGTTTCTTACAATTAGGATTGCGCGAGATTAAACGCTTGTGTTATCAACATCTCCCCATTCCTAGTTTACCCGCATTACCTCAAAAGAGTCCTCCGTCTGCCTCTGCTTCCCTCAAAAAACGCGCGCACGTCGAGACGCGAATTGAGTTCTCACGTGTCACGGTTTTCTCAACCTGAGACTCCAGAAAGTTTTCTGCACCACTAAGGCTAAATTAGTCATGGTATAGTTGATTTGACTACTAAGTAGATATTGACAATAATTAAGTTTAGTAAATTTCATCGCTAACCGATTTTTCGATGCACCCGCTACTTATTCTCTCATAAAATTTTTCTTGGAATTTACTTGATTAGTTACTATCAACAATTCCAAAAAGGGCTGATTTTAAAACACCTTTTTATAGTACTAAAGTACCAGTATTTAGTGATCGCCTGTGCCAGTTGCGTCAGTCATGTAGTACTATAGTACTAGTAGTTATTGCTCGCCTGTGCCAGTTGCGTAAGTCCTGGCCCATTCTGAATTCTTCTTCAACAGCAGTAAGGCGTAAGTAGAATTGTTTTGAATTTGAATAAAATTTATCAGATTTTCAAAATAAATCTTTTGCTATGGTGATAGCCTATACATATACCATAAAAACTTCTCGGCTGATAACATTAGCATTAAGCTGATAGTTTTATCCAGTATAGAGAGTTTTAATTTGGTTGGTAGAGGTAATTTACTCACAACTGAAGATTATGTCAGTATTCTGAATTATAAATTTTGTAGTGTGAGTAATATTTTGGCTATTTTTAGATGTCAGCGAATTAGCATCAATGCTACATTCAGTAGTTTCACAATTTACGATCGCAAATTTGATCTATAAGATTGGCGAATATGAGGCATCGGCTAAGGGGTGGTTTGCAACTGGAAACTGACGCTGAATTTAACAATATTTTTCTTGTTCCTAGTTCTGCGAGCCAGAAATCATGAATCTACTAGAAACAATCGATACTCCCGTTGGGAGCTACGCACCAGATTTTGAACTGCCCGGAATTGATGGTCAAGTACACCATCTCAGGCGTTATCTTGAAAAGTTCCGAGCAGTCGGCGTTATTTCTATGTGCAACCACTGTCCTTATGTAGAGTGGTATCTAGGTAGGCTAAAAAACATTCAAGCCGAATTTGCCCCCAAAGGCTTTACACTAATTGGATTGAATGGTAGTAATGTTGACTACGATACTAGGTCAAGCTTTGAAAATATGAAAGCTTTTGCCCGGCGTCACCAGTTGAACTTCCCCTACCTGTGGGACTCAACCCAAGATGTGACCGGTAGTTTTGGTGCAAGAAAAACACCAACAGCCTTTCTAATTGATACTAATGGTATAGTCCGCTACAAAGGTAAAATTGATAATCATCCCCAAGATGCATCATCAGTGGGAGAAGATTATTTGAGAACAGCGATCGCTTCTCTGTTTGATGGTCGAGAAATAGATATACCACAGACAGAAGCAATAGGTACTACATTGATTTGGCGTAACTAGACATAGATAGTCCCTGTAACTGTTATCTTAAATTGGAGGCAATTGCAACTTTTTTGATAAAGCGGAACTTCATGGGAACGAATTACCGACGGGTTTTACTCAAACTGAGCGGTGAAGCCTTAATGGGCAACATGGGCTATGGCATTGACCCAGAGGTGGTCAAAGGAATAGCACAAGAATTAGCAGAGGTGATAGCCACTGGTACTCAAATCGCCATAGTTGTTGGCGGCGGCAATATTTTTCGTGGCGTCAAAGCAGCGTCGGCGGGAATGGACAGGGCAACAGCTGACTATATTGGGATGATTGCCACGGTAATGAATGCCATGACTCTGCAAGATTCGCTAGAACGCATAGGAGTACAGACGCGGGTGCAAACTGCGATCGCTATGCAAGAATTAGCAGAACCGTATATTCGTCGTCGTGCCATCCGTCATCTTGAAAAAGGGCGGGTGGTAATTTTTGGCGCTGGTTCTGGAAATCCCTTCTTTACTACAGATACGACTGCGGCATTAAGAGCAGCAGAAATTGATGCCGAGGTGATTTTTAAAGCCACCAAAGTAGACGGAGTGTATGATGCCGATCCTCATATTTATCCTGAAGCCAAGCGTTACAATAGCTTAACCTACGCGCATGTTTTAGCCAAAGATTTGCGGGTGATGGATAGTACTGCGATCGC
Source organism: Nostoc sp. (assembly GCF_036917155.1). Lineage (GTDB taxonomy): Bacteria > Cyanobacteriota > Cyanobacteriia > Cyanobacteriales > Nostocaceae > Nostoc. Next base: position 25,273 of record NZ_JBALDZ010000051.1, read on the forward strand.
CTTGTGTAAAGAAAATAATATCCCAATTTTGGTCTTTGACCTAACGGTGAGAGGTAACATCCACCGAGCAGTCTTGGGAGAATCCATCGGCACCCTTGTGGGAGGTTCTTGTGAAATTAGCTGAAGCTGAAAGTACGATGCAAAAAACCGTTGAGGCCACTCAACGATCTTTTAACTCAATTCGCACTGGTCGCGCCAATGCGAGCCTATTAGATAAGGTATTGGTGGATTATTACGGTTCGCCCACTTCCTTGAAATCACTGGCAAACATTAGCACGCCAGATGCTACGACGATCTTAATTCAACCCTACGATCGCAGCAGTTTAAATATAGTCGAAAAAGCGATTTCTTTGTCAGATGTCGGTTTAACCCCTAGTAATGACGGTTCCGTGATTCGGCTGAATATTCCACCCTTGACAAGCGATCGCCGTAAAGAACTCGTCAAAATAGCATCTAAGTATGCTGAAGAGGGTCGTGTTAGTATTCGCAACATCCGCCGCGATGCCATAGACGCCATTCGCAAACAGGAAAAAAATGCTGAAATTCCTGAAGATGAAGCACGAGATCAGCAAGATAAATTGCAAAAACTGACAAACAAGTATACTGCCCGAATCGACGAATTGCTGGCAGAAAAAGAAAAGGACATTACGACTGTTTAAAGTCTAAAGTCTGAAGTATAAAGGCTGAAGAATGATGGATAAATTCTTCAGCCTTTGTCTTACAGCTACGAATTAATACTAATAATCTGCTTCCACCACTTCTAATGTCAAAATCCCTTTTGGTTTATTCACAACCAACTGCATAATATCCAACCACAGTAAACCTTCTAGTTTCGGTTTCAGACGTGATGAATCGCGTCTTGTCTATTCCCTATAGGTATTGGTAGGCGCGTTAGCTTAAACTAATTGAGAAGCAAGGATTCAGGAATATGTACGACTGCATCATCGTCGGCGCGGGGCCAGCTGGTGGAACAGCTGCATATCATTTAGCCAAACAAGGCCGCTCAGTATTAGTTTTAGAAAAAGAATCCCTGCCAAGATATAAACCTTGTGGTGGTGGTGTATCCCCAGCGATCGCTCAATGGTTTGACTTTGATTTTAGCCCAGTAATTTCTGTAAAAGCCGACTCCTTTCGCTTTACCTGGAAATTGGGCGATCCCGTAGAAGCAAAAATCCCCACAAAAGAACCAGTCTGGATGGTGCGACGAGATATTTTTGACCATTTCCTAGTGCAGCAAGGACAGAAGCAAGGGGCTGAACTACGAGATAATACGGAAGTAACAGGTATTGAGTTTCAAAGCGACTATTGGCAAGTTAACACAGCCAATGGCCCAGTTACAAGTAGCTACTTAATCGCAGCTGATGGTGTCAAAGGGCCAATGGCAAAATGGCTAGGCTTCAAAGAACGTAAACGCAGTTTAGCAGGAGCTTTAGAGGCAGAAGTTACGGCAACTGTCGAGGATAAATCCACAATGCACATCGAGTTAGGCTTGGTGAAAAATGGCTATATGTGGAACTTTCCGAAGGCAGACGGTTATTCCATTGGTATCGGTACATTTGTCGGCGGCGAACGCCAAGACTTTAAGAAGATTTTAGATGAGTACGCGCGATCGTTTAATCTAGATATCAAAACTAGTAAGCAGTATGGCTATCCCATATCTATTTGGGATGGTAATCAAAAGCTGCATACCCAAAATGCAGTTTTGGCTGGGGAAGCTGCTTGTGTAGTTGATCCCATGACAGCAGAAGGCATTCGTCCGTCAATTTTTAGCGGTTTAATTGCAGCAGGAGCCATTAATGAGGCACTTTCTGGTAATACCAACGCTTTAGAAAAATATAGCGAAGCCATGAATGAACAATGGGGTACTGAGATGGCTTGGGCGAAAAAGTTAGCTGGAGCGTTTTATCGGTTTTCCAACATTGCTTACCAAGTTGGTGTTAAGCACCCCTCTGCTCCCCAAGTCATGGGTAAAATTATGTGTGGAGAACTGGGCTATGGCGACATTGCTGGTCGTGCCCTCAAGCGTTTAATTTCTGGTTTTGGAGGTTGATTAACTAGACAAATTGCTCAAGCAACTTGTTAAAAGCAGGCAAACTTCCGCCACTGTGTACTAGGCATTTCTCAATATGGCAATTTACTTGACAAAACGGCTATCTGTGTTCGCTAATCTTCTTGCTCTTATCCTCTTCATGCCGGGAATTGCCTTCGCTGCACCCGTTCAAATCAATACGACTTCTGGTATTATTTTTGCTCAAACTACTAAAACTGCAAGCTATTCCACCTCCTCAGAAATTAACCTGACTCCTTTACAACGGCAAGAACTTCAGGCTGTGCGTCAGAGAAGAAATAGGGAAATAGAGGCAGTGTTAACCTCATTCCAACGTGCCCAACTTACTCACAATCTCCGGGCTGGTAATAATATCAAGCAAGCGCTAGAAAAAATAAATTTGCAACCAGAGCAGCAAGATTTAGTAAAGGCGATCGTGCAATTTACTAACTTGAAAATGAAGGCTATTTCATCTAGGCATTTGCTAAAAATAGGAAAGAATTAAAGGCTTAAAATAAGCGATCGCAAGCAGTTTTTATTTTACCTTTCTCATACCAATCTTATCAAAGAATACGATAAATCATGAGTCTGAGTTGAATGCAGTAGAACTAAACAAATGGAGACAGTACCCGGATTTCTCACCACATCTCAATAATTAAATAAGTAATGAGTAATGAGTAATGAATCTTACTTATTACTTATTACTTCGCCCGTGAGGGGAGCAGGGGAGAGTTCAATCTGCCAAGTTCAATCCCTTCTCTCCTTGTGAGAAATGCGGGAGTAGACTACTTAACAGAATACTACAAAGAAATAGCTGCTTACTACATAGAAGCAACTAATTTGGGAAATGCTATGTTACTTTACTTAACTTAGTTATTTTAATTATTAATGCGATGTACAACTTATTCTTATAACCCCACTTCTATTATTTCTCTACCTCACAGTCCGAGAGGCTTATGGAAACATTTGACTAATCTGGACTTCAATTTCTGGAAAAGCAATCAAAGATAATATTGCATCCTCCTGCAAAATAAATTCAAAATTATAGCCTTCTAAACCCGGTTCGCGGAAAACATAAACCTGACGCTGATTCACATCCAAAATCCAGTAGTCAGTAATTCCCGCTCTAGCATAAAGAGGCGCTTTTTGTTTACGATCTGTTTCTAGTGTTGTATCTGCTACCTCCATAAGTAAAAAGATTTCATTCGGTGCAGGATGATGATCAATGTACTTTCGCGTATCAATCTGGACAACAGCGATATCTGGCTCAGGTTCCGAATATTGGCTCAACTGAATGGGATCTTGTACCCGAACTAGGGCAACTTCTGCTAGCAGCCGCTTGAGATAGTCAGACGCACACAGTGTTGTTGCTGCATGGGGAGGATTTTTGGCGCTCATCGGGATAACTTGCCCATCAATCAGTTCTACCCGTTCATTCTCTGTAATAATACCCGTTTCAAACATCCGGTGATATTCGTTGACAGTCCACAAGCGCACTCTAGTTTGTGTCATTGTATATTTCCTGTACCGATGCCTCCGGCGGGCTACGCTTACGCACGTGCCCTCAAAGACAAATATCTTTTACTGCCAACTTTTGCAGCATTTATAAACTAATTTTGCCCTATTTAGCATGACGGCTACCTGTTAACGGAGGAATATTACTTTCGACACATTCATTCCTCGCTAGCTGGCTCATTGTCACTGCTGTCAGCAGTTCCATCCAGAATGCTTTTGAACAGTTCGTCAGGAGTCATTCCCCGCTTTTTCGCCATATACTCCAGCATTCTTTCAATTTCAGGTTTTTTTTCGGCAATTCCAAAGCCTATTAGCAAAGCTGCTTGAACTGACTTGCTGCGATTATTAAGCCAAGCCCAAATGGTGAGCCAATCATCATCATGTTCACCTAAGGGGCCTATGGGAAATCGCTTTGGCATCTTATGTTTCAAATTATATCGTTTATGTAGCTAATTAGTCTCAAAAAAGAACTATATACGTTTCATTTTTAATCCAATCTTTGATAAGATTTGACTAAAGCAAAAAGCCAGTGCGTCCCGTGGAAAGTTCGGCACTGGCTGTTGCTCCAAACTCAATGGAGACTTATCTTATTATGCCCTATCGAGAGAATCTCAATAGGTGGTTAGTTGTGCGTTTGCTTGCCAATATGCAACGAGTTGTTGTGGCTCGTTTCCGAACCCAATCGGATGCTGATGGATATTTGCGAGTTATTCAACGCTTAATACCTGATGGCAAATTTTTGGTAGTATTTGATGGCGACACTAAATCTAAAGTTTGTAAAGATTGCAGATAATCGCCTCACTTGATTGCAGCATCTATAATTAATCTTGCCCTATTTAGTTCGTTACCATGTCGGAAGAAGATATCCGAGCCGCCAGGCTGGAGAAAGTAGAACAACTCAAGCAGCTAGGGACTAACCCTTATGCCTATCGTTGGGAATCTACCCATCATGCAGCGCAGTTGCAAGAAAAGTTTGCCGATTTAGTCAGTGGTGAAGAAGTTGATTTAGAAGTTTCCATAGCTGGACGCATTATGGCGCGTCGCGTTTTTGGTAAATTGGCTTTCTTCACTTTGCAAGACGAAACCGGTACAATTCAGCTTTATCTGGATAAAAATCGCATTCAAGAAGGTATGGCAGATATTGATGCCGATGCCTTCAATCACTTAAAACAACTTACAGATGCAGGCGACATCCTGGGAGCCAAAGGTACTATTAAACGGACTGAAAAGGGCGAGTTATCTGTCTACGTTAAACAATATACTATCCTCACTAAATCCCTGTTGCCCCTACCCGACAAGTGGCATGGATTAACGGATGTTGCCAAGCGCTATCGTCAACGCTACGTTGACTTGATTGTTAACCCAGAAGTGCGACAAACTTTCCGCCGTCGCGCTCAAATTACTGCTGGTATTCGCCGCTATTTAGAAGAACGGGATTTTCTGGAAATTGAAACACCAGTTTTGCAAAGTGAGACTGGAGGTGCAGATGCGCGTCCATTTATCACTTACCACAACACTTTAGAAATGGAGTTATATCTGCGAATTGCCACAGAACTTCATCTCAAACGGTTGATTGTGGGAGGTTTTGAAAAGGTGTTTGAATTGGGGCGAGTTTTCCGCAATGAGGGAATTTCAACTCGACACAATCCCGAATTTACGACGATTGAAGTTTACCAAGCCTACGCCGACTACAACGATATGATGGCGCTGACTGAGGGGATTATTACCACTGTCACTCAAGAGGTACTCGGCACATTGGAAATTACCTACCAAGGGGAACCGATAGATTTAACACCACCTTGGCGACGGGTGACAATGCACGATTTAGTTAAAGAATTTACAGGTTTGGATTTTAATTCGTTCCAAAGTTTGGAAGATGCCAAAACAGCAAGTAAAAATGCTGGTATTCCTGGTATCGATGAAGCCCAATCAATTGGTAAGTTACTAAATTTAGCCTTTGAAGAGAAGGTAGAAACTAATTTAATTCAACCTACTTTTGTAATTGATTACCCTGTAGAAATTTCGCCCCTAGCAAAACCTCACCGTTCTGTGCCTGGTTTGGTAGAACGATTTGAGTTATTTATAGTCGGGCGAGAAACTGGGAATAGCTTCTCAGAACTTACCGATCCTATCGATCAAAGAGAACGTTTTGAAGCACAAGCTGCACGGAAAGCCGCCGGTGACTTAGAAGCCCAAGGTGTAGATGAAGACTTTCTGACAGCTTTGGAATATGGGATGCCGCCTACTGGTGGTTTAGGGATTGGGATCGATCGCTTGGTGATGTTATTAACTGATTGTGCCAGTATTCGGGATGCGATCGCCTTCCCCTTACTCAAGCCAGAAAAATCAGAATCATCCCCAGATTAAGTCTGGGGATTAGGGACTGGGGATTGGGTATTGATTCTCATGTCCCTAATGCCCCAAGTCCCTATACCACTACTTTTTCTAGGATCAGCTTAGAACGCTTTACTTGATCGGGAATCGCGACGGGATAATTTCCAGTGAAGCAGGCGGAACAAAAACTATTAGTGTCTTCTCGTGTCGCATCTAGCATTCCTTCCCAACTCAGATAGGCGAGGCTGTCTACTTCCAGTTGCTTGGCAATTTCCGCTACTGATTTGGTAGCAGCAATTAGCTGATCCTGAGAATCGGTATCAATGCCATAGAAGCAGGGATGAGTTACAGGCGGAGAAGAAATTCGCATGTGTACTTCAATTGCACCTGCATCACGCAAAGTTTTGACTAGTTTACGGCTGGTAGTACCCCGCACAATTGAGTCGTCTACGATGATTACTCGTTTACCTGCTAGCACATCTTTGAGGGGGTTGAGTTTCATCCGAATACCCGACTCCCGCATAGTTTGGGTTGGCTGAATAAAGGTTCGCCCAACGTAGCGATTTTTAATCAGTCCTTCCATGTAGGCGACACCAGAAGCTTGAGAAAATCCAATGGCAGCAGGTATACCAGAGTCAGGAACACCAAAAACAATATCGGCATCTACATTAGATTCTTGTGCCAGTTGCCGCCCTAACCGTATCCGATAACTGTACAAACTCTCGTTGTGCATGATGCTATCAGGGCGGGCAAAGTAAATCATCTCAAAAATACACAATTTCCGCTCGGACTTTTGACTCCAATGATAGGAAGCCAAGCCTTCTTCAGTAATCCAAACTAATTCACCTGGTTCTACATCTCGCAGGTATTCGGCTCCAATGATGTCTAAACCACAAGTCTCGGAAGCCAAAACGTAACGGACTGGATTACCAGCCAAAGTCCCGATTACCAGGGGGCGAATGCCATTAGGATCGCGGACACCCATAACGCCGATGGGAGTGCCAATAACTAAACTAAAGGCTCCTTTACAACGCTGAAATGCCTGAATAGCACCTTCTAGCCAATCTGCGCCCCCATTAATGGCTTCGGCGATCGCAAAAGCGATCATTTCTGAATCTGTTGTGGTGATTAAGTTACATTTATTGTCAATCAACTCTTGACGTAGTTGCACAGTATTGACTAAATTACCATTGTGTGCAAGAGCTAATGAACCTAAACGGGTTTCTAGCACTGCCGGCTGGGCATTAACTCTGCGACTAGAACCTGTGGTGGAATAACGAGTGTGACCAACAGCAAGGCTACCGAGCAATTGATCCAAGATGGATTCATTGAAAACTTGAGACACCAAGCCCATATCCTTGTGGAGATGTACTTGTGTACCCTCAAAGGTGGCAATACCAGCTGATTCTTGACCCCGATGCTGGAGGGCATACAATCCAAAGTAGGTCAGTTTAGCAACGTTTTCTCCTGGGGCATAGATGCCAAAAACACCACAAGCTTCTTCGGGCTTGTCAGGCTGATTTTCATGACTGTTGGTTGGGTCGGGGTATTCATCCGAAGTGACAGAATGAATAGAAATCATGCTAGCTTTGCTCCTGGTGGGGGGGTCAATCAATTTTGGATTTGAGATTGGCGATAGCGGAGCATTAGCGAGTCCGTGTGTCGCGCAGCGTCTCGTAGAGAGCGTCTTTTGGATTGATCGCACCGTAGTAAGGATGCGGCTTGGGATTTGAGAATGGCTATTTTAGATTTGTTTCGCCTAGTAAGAGCAAGATAGGAACTAGAAGCAATGCCCCTAATCCCCCCAGGTTCGGTAGTTGCTCATGGGGGAAACCCCCTTGGCGCTAGCCTCTCCCTTTGGGAGAAGACCGCACTACCTCACCAAAATCTAAAATTCAAAACCTAAAATCGGTAGTTAGTCACTGGGATTATATAGATGATGGCTGCGGATTTCTTAACAAATCTTTAACCGTCCATTAAAACAGTACCGTAAATTTGCTCAGAGACGTTAATAAAAGAGTTAGGAGTTAGGAGTTAGGAGTTAGGAGTTAGGAGTTATGCTTTTTATTCCTAACTCCTCACTTTCAACTCCTAACTTCTTCGGGGCGATACGTCTGGCGATCGCATAGGAATAGCGATCGCTCATATCTTCGATACTAACTTTGATTAAGGTTTGGTTATCAGTGGTGAAAACCCCCAAACCCGTTTCACAATTGCCAACTGTACCTAGTATTTGCCAATTTTGACCTAGATGTTCCTGTAAATATGATTCCCAAATTTCTTGTTGTGCTGATGCAACAGAAACTAAAATCCTGGCACCACCTTCGGCAAACAGCACTTCGTCGAGGCGGTTTGACTGTGTTGATGGTATTTCTAAATTGATTTCGGCACCAAGATTGCCAGCAAGACAACTTTCGGCTATGGCGATCGCCACTCCTCCCTCAGCAGAATCGTGGGCTGAACGTACCCAACCATTACGAATTCCTTCACGGCAAACTTTCTGTACGCGCCGTTCCAAGTCAAAATCTACCCTTGGTGGTTTTCCAGCAACAGTATTGTGGATAGTAGCTAAATACTCAGATGCTCCCAGACTGATTTGGGATGTCAGAGGCAATCCGAGCAGATAAATCACATCGCCGGCTGCTTGCCAACCTTGACCACAAATTTTGGTTATATCGGGAATCAAACCCACCATTCCGACAACAGGAGTGGGATAAATGGGTTGTGGGATGCCTTGAGAATCAAAGGTTTCGTTGTACAAAGAGACATTTCCGCCCGTGACTGGTGTTGCCAATTCTCGGCAACCTTCCGCCAAACCGCGACAAGCTTCTGCCAATTGCCAGTAACCAATGGGTTTTTCTGGAGAGCCAAAATTCAAGTTATCCGTTACCGCCAGAGGTTCTGCACCCACACAGCTAAGATTGCGGGCTGCTTCTGCCACCACTGCCTTAGCTCCTTCGTAAGGGTCAAGATAAACATAACGAGGATTGCAATCTACTGTGGCCGCCACTCCTGATTTTAGATTTTGGATTGGGGATTTTAGATTGGGGATTTCTTCTAGGGGGCGTAAACGGATAACAGCGGCATCTGCACCACCTGGCAGTGTTACCGTATTATTTTGTACTTGATGGTCATATTGACGATATACCCAATTTTTAGATGCGATCGTGGGTGTATCGAGCAAAGTTAAGAGAATATCATTCCAGCTTTGCAAGTATCCTTGGAGTTCTATTCCAGTAGTTGTAGCAGGAGGTAAGGAATCAGCAGTCCATTCCCAAGCTTTGCGCGCATATTCTGGTGGTTCTGTCAATAACTTCCGGTGATACAGTGGGGTATTTTCCGCCAAAGCTTCAGCGGGAATTTCTGCTGCTACTTCACCCTGAAAGAGAATCCGCACAATCGGTTCAGCGATGACTGTACCAGCCACAACGGCTTGAAGTCCCCAACGGTGGAAAATGTCGATTAATTCCTGCTCACGTCCCTTGTGGGCAACAAACAGCATTCGTTCTTGAGATTCCGAAAGCAGATATTCATAAGGAACCATTCCCGTTTCTCTGACGGGAATTTTATCTAAATCTAGTTCAATTCCCACACCGCCTTTTGCTGCCATCTCTGAGGTAGAACAGGTGATTCCCGCTGCTCCCATATCTTGGGCGGCGACAACTGCACCTGTCTTAAACGCCTCTAGACAAGCTTCAATTAACGACTTTTCCAAAAAGGGATCGCCCACTTGCACAGCAGGGCGATCGTCTATGGATTGATCGCTCAATTCTGCACTAGCAAAACTTGCGCCTCCCATACCATCGCGCCCAGTGGTGGAACCAACATACAGCACGGGGTTGCCTAAGCCAGATGCTCCAGATTTGACGATTTCTGCTGTTTCCATCAACCCTAGTGCCATAACATTCACTAGAGGATTACCAGAGTAAGCAGGGTCAAAGTAAACTTCGCCGCCAACGGTGGGTACTCCCACACAATTACCATAATGAGAAATTCCTGCCACTACGCCTTGGAAGAGCCTTTGAGTTTTGGCATCTTCTAGGGAACCGAAGCGTAGCGAGTTTAATAGGGCAATGGGACGCGCACCCATTGTAAAAATATCTCTGAGAATGCCTCCTACTCCTGTTGCAGCTCCCTGAAAGGGTTCGACCGCTGAGGGGTGGTTGTGAGATTCAATCTTAAAAGCTAGTTGGAGTCCATCACCTAAGTCTACAACACCAGCATTTTCACCAGGCCCCACGAGGATACGGGGACCATCGGTGGGAAATTGTTTGAGTAGAGGTCGAGAATTTTTGTAACAGCAATGCTCTGACCACATCACGCCAAACATTCCCAGTTCAGCTTTGTTGGGATGACGGCCTAGCCGACGGACAATTTCTGCGTATTCTTCTGGTTTAAGACCTTCCGCAGCAATTTCTTGGGGGGAAAAGGCTGGTTTTGAGGTTGCAGTCATGGAAGTAATGCACTCTGGGGGGACAGAGCATTATTCTATCGATTTACTTGCCCTGTAAGCGCAGTTCTAGAAATGCAGATAATTCTTCTTAAGAGTTTGGACGCGATCGCTCTTTTCTGAATATAAGTTCCAATGCTAAAGTAATGCTATCTTCAGGCCCTTTATTTTACCATGAACAGCATTACCATTCAAGTTCCTGATGAGCGTTTGTTGAAGCTGCAAGAAACCGCCAATAACCTTGGTGTATCAATAGAAGAATTAGTGCTAATGGGTATTGAAGAAATACTAGACATCTGGTGAAAATGAATGTAGAGACGTAGCACTGCTAGGTCTCTACAAGGACTCTGGATAACGCATATTTAATTTCTGGAGATGTCTACTAGATAAACCAAACGCATCTTTCAAAGGTGCGATGAATTACGTACTCAAGAAAAACACTGAACTTTACAAGCGGTTGGCGTGATGCGCTATCTCACCCTAGAAGAGGTCTTGGAACTCTATCATCGCATAGTTGAGCAGTCAGGTGGATCGGCTGGCATTTCCAATATGGGTGGATTGGAATCAGCGATCGCTCAACCACAAATGACATTTGCTGGTGAGGAACTTTACCCTACAATACCCGAATTTCTCACGCTTTTGGGTGGGGAGGTGTGGGAGGTGCTGCGTTGCACAAAGCGCTCGAACAGAATTATCCCGACAGTGAGATACACAAGATGAATAGCAATTATACACCAAATGCTTTAGTTTTTTAAGATAACTTGATTTTTCAATCTCAGTGAAATTTCTAGCCCCAAAACTTGCATAAATCTAGTGTCACTCAGAGATTATTCGGGTATATGCAGTTTATATGTAACAATCAAGTGACGAGAATCACACATATCGATGATTAGGATCGTCTCCCTGTGATCGCTAACTAGGCATAATTAATGACAACTGAACTCTAGCCGAGTCATTAATAGGGAACACACTTAATTACCGACAGCCTTACTCAAGGACTGTCGGTTTTTTGTATTTGTCATTGTTTATTGTTCATTGGTCATTGGTCATTAGTCATTGGTCATTGGTCATTAGTAAAATGCCCCATGCCCCATGCCCATATCTATAAAATTTCCCCACAACTGGTTCGTAACTTGACAAAGGTTTTGCCACAGCCACTACCAAATGTGGGGAAGGTATGATCAAATTGGGTATCTTATGCCTAAGTAGACCGAAAGTATACTCCTAGAACTCGCACACACTTTGAATTACGACAAAGCCTGAATGATGTAATCAAAGTATGGTGCTGCTTGGGCAGAGTCTTCTGCACTCAGTAAGCTAAGGGAGGCTGTTTTGAGGGAAGTGATCGCTTCTACCATTCCAGGCACGGGAACGCCCAATGAATTGTACATTTCCCGCACACCAATCAAACCGATTTTTTCAATTGGCTCTTTATCACCGGCAAGCACGCCATAGGTAATTAGGCGTAAGTACCAGCCAAAATCACGGATACATAGAGAACGTTGGCGTTCCCCGTAAGCATTACCTCCGGGGGAGATAAAGTCAGGACGCTTCTGCCAAAGTTGTTTGGTTGCTTCCTGAACTATCTTCTTTTCGTTTTCACTCAAAGTAGCTGCAATCCGTGTCCGTTGTACGCCGGTTTGCAAAAAGTCTTTGATATTTTTAAGTTCGCCACTGCTGGGATAACGCAGTTCGTCGTCGGCTTTGAGAATAACTTGGCTAATTACAGTCATGATTATTGAAATCACCTGAAATATTATCTGTTAGTTTACCGAGTTGGAGGTACACAAGTGAAGGGATCGGAGTTACTTATGTATTGAATTTATCTGTTTGGGTAGTAGGGAGTGAGGGAGATGAGGGAGATGAGGGAGATGAGGGAGATGAGGGAGATGAGGGAGATGAGGGAGATAAAGAAAGTGTTTTCCCAATGCCCAATGACCAATGACTAATGACCAATGACCAATGACTAATGACCAATGACTAATGACCAATGACTAATGACCAATGACTAATGACTAAAATAATTTGGCAACAGGGTGAATTAATTGAAGTGATGATCGCTAATCTGAGTGATACAGGCGATGGTGTGGGACGCGCTGATGAACGTGTAGTGTTTGTCCCAGATACCGTCCCAGGTGATCGCGCTATTGTCCGTTTAGTACATGTTAAACCTAAATATGCTCACGGTAAGCTCCAAGAGCTATTAGAAACATCCTCCCACCGGATTCGACCCAGTTGTATTGTGGCGGACAAGTGCGGTGGTTGCCAGTGGCAGCATATTAGTTATGATTACCAGCTAGTAGCCAAGCAAAATCAAGTTATCCAAGCAATGGAGCGCATTGGCGGTTTTATCCAACCACCAGTAAATCCGGTACTCGCCGCCCCTTCTGCTTTCGGCTACCGTAACAAATCTACATATCCTCTCTCGCTATCGGCAACAGGACAGATACAGGCTGGTTACTATCAAAAAGGTAGCCACCAATTAATTAACTTAAATCAATGTCCAGTCCAAGATGCGCGATTAAATCCCCTACTTGCCGAAGTTAAGCAGGATATTCAACAACGGGGTTGGCAAATTTATGACGAACAGCGCCACCTTGGAAAAATTCGCCATCTCGGTTTACGCATTGGCCGACACACTGGAGAAATGTTGCTGACTTTGGTGGTAAAGGACTGGAATTTATCAGGAATTGAAACCCAAGCCCAGGAATGGTTAAAGCGCTATCCGCAGTTAGTGGGAGTATCGCTCAATCGCAATCGCGATCGCACAAATGCTATCTTTGGATCAGAAACCCGTTGTATTGCTGGAGTCCCCCACCTGCATGAAAATTTTGCTGGACTGGAATTTCAAGTACGCCCAGATACATTTTTCCAAGTGTATACAGAAACAGCAGAGGCACTATTGCAGGTAATTCAATCAGAACTCAATCTTCAAGGGCATGAGTTGCTAGTTGATGCCTACTGTGGTATTGGGACTTTAACTTTACCCCTCGCTAAAAAAGTACGTGTTGCTACAGGATTAGAAGTGCAAGCAGCAGCAGTAGAACAAGCTATTTTGAACGCCAACCGCAACGGAATTGGTAATGTGACATTCCAAGTCGGGGCAGTAGAGAAATTGCTCCCAAAAATGGGCACAATACCAGAAGTAGTAATACTCGATCCGCCACGTAAGGGGTGCGATCGCGCAGTCATCGACACTTTACGGCAATTGAAACCATCTCGGATCGTTTACGTCAGCTGTAAAGTAGCTACCCTCGCCCGTGACCTGAAATTGCTTTGTCAAGATGGGCTATATACCATTACACGGGTACAACCTGCTGATTTTTTCCCTCAAACTGCTCATGTTGAAGCTGCCGCCTTTCTTGTGCTGTCACATTTGAACAAGGATGGTAATTCCTTTACAAAAACTGAAATTTGAAATTTTTAGTCTAGTGCATACTAAAGATGCTAAAATTGAATTAAGGCAAAAATAAAAATTCATTTTGTTTAAATAAATTCAAGTTGCATAGGTTCTTAAAAATATGAAGTGGATTGTATGAATTATAAATCGGCCAATAACTAGAGTATGCCAATACTTTCTCAAATTAGCAGCATCTTTTTAATTTGCTGACATCATTATCAAACAAATTCTGGCCGATATATATCTAGACAATCCCAACTCATAGTTATAAAGCCAATGCTCCCTAGCATTTTCAAAATTTAGTTTTAAAGACGCAAGTTTGAAGGCAGCATGACCACCTCAAGTTTTATCAGGGTGACTGTAATAGCAAACTGATGTCTAGCTAACTGAAAGCTATGGGGTTTCTCTTGTGATTACTATTTCACTTCGTCCAGTTGGACGTTATTGGGGCACTATTAGTTTTGCCTCAACCCTCTACCTTTGTCCTATATTAGACTTATTGTTGGCAGAAATTCCAGCAAAATTACAAGCAGAACTGCGTCTAGGACTTCAAGAAGCCCTAGTAAATGCAGCTAAACATGGCAATAATCTCGATCCAAGCAAAACAGTTGTAGTTCGTTTTTCCGTAATAGATAATCAATATTGGTGGATAATATCAGACCAGGGTAGTGGTTTTACTCCTTCATCTACTACTAATGAAGAACCAACAGACTATCTTCCACCAGATGAGTCAGAAAATGGTCGTGGTTTATGTCTTCTGCATCAAATTTTTGATCAGGTGCAATGGAACCGCAAAGGCACAGAATTGAGGCTTTGTAAACAAATGGAAAATCGCCGGGGACTATCTCTGCGGCGATGACTTAAGGAGGAGTTAGGAGTTAGGAGTTAGGAGTTAGGAGTTAGGAGTTAGGAGTTAAGAGTTAGGAGTTAGGAGTTAGGAGTTAGGAGTTTGGAGTTTGGAGTTTGGAGTTTGGAGTTTGGAGTTTGGAGTTTGGAGTTTGGAGTTTGGAGT
>NZ_JBALDZ010000052.1:0-2619 GCF_036917155.1 Nostoc sp.
ATCGAAGGTACTAATCATTTAATAAAGTAGTGGTAGAGGGTCAATTTTACTTTCTACCATTTTTTTGTACCCAAATCATATTCCGGACGAGTCTACTAAGTAATGCTACATTTTGTTGAGTTTGTCAAAATGTACCTCATGAATTTGAACATACCCTTAGAACCAAGAATCCCACTCACCAATAATTTTTTTGGTGTATTTTATATGAAAGCATTGGTCTAGAATTGCTCGTGTCGCTTGCATTGCAGATATCACTGTAGCTTCCACACAACCGGAATTGTAACCGTTGTTAATCCAGTCGCCAGCTAAGTAAAGGTTATCAAACCCAGATTCATCAGTTTTGAGTCGATACTTGGTACTTCCAGGTACAGACAGTACATAACGTTCTGATGGATTAATGTTAACTCGCCAGTATTGAGCTTGAAAGCGTTCTACTCCCTGGCGGTTTTGAAAATCTACTAGTAAATCCCAATTCAAACCTTGGGGATTTTTCGGGTGAGTAGCATCAGGCCAAAGGTTTCCGATGTAATTGTTGAGGAAGTTAATTGCTTGTTGTTCTACCTTTTTTTGGGCTTTAGCTGGAAAATTATATTCTGTGTAGGGAGGAATTCCTGGATCTGCAATTACGCCGGTGAAATAAGCTAGGTTATAAGGATAATGCTCAGAAGGCCAATTTTCTCGTTGTAATAACTCGCTCATATCTGCATAGACATCGAGCGGTTCAACATAAGCGCCTAGCACAGGACTAGATTTTTGCCATCCTAATTGCGCTAAGGTGGGCTTAAGCCATATTTGTCCACCTTGAGTAGTTACTGTTTTGACTTGCTTTAACATATCATGCCATTTTTGATGGGCTGGATTTTTTTTGGCATGGAGCAATTCACTACAAATAGAGGGTAAGGCGGCTATGGAAATTCCCAGCAGCACAATATCAAAATCATCGCCTTTGGTGAGGGTAATTTTGTCTACATTTTGCCAAGGTGTCCAATGTGACTCAAGGTCAATTTCTTGGTCTTGGAGTTTTTGGGCTTCTTCATCGACAATCTGATCGTAGAGAGGTTGATTAGGCCAGCAACGAATGTCTTTAACTGTGATGAGTGGTTGATATTCTTGCTCTGGATTTTTTAAATTTACTTGGCGAGCAAAGGTAATGCTTGCTATTGATTGCTGATCTTTATCCAAGTGTAACTGCTGGGCGACATGGAAGAATTTGAATTTCACGCCGCGACGCTTTAGCAATTCATATAGTGGAGTGACGACTACCTCCGCCATCCCTGATTGCATTTTCCACATGATGGCACCATTGTATTTAAACAAGATGGTGGTGAGGACACGGATAGCTGTTCCGGCTGCTAGTTGTGGTTTATTGGTATTGCCTTCTGGAAAACCATATACTAAATCGTATAGGACGCGAATAAATGCTGATTTAACGCTTGATTCCCTAGCTCCATGTTTTCTTAGCCAGTCTTTGTAGTTGTACTCATCTAAACTGTCTAGGGAACAAAAATCAATGATCTCATCTACAAATAAACCCCGGATATTTGCTAATGCTAGGTCGATGAGTGTTAAGCGCCAAAAGATTTCGGAATTTTGTCCGATTTTAGATTCTATCTGACTGCTCAAGTGTGTTTGAAAGCGCTTTATTAGCTTGACAATTAACTGGTGATGTTCGCGTCTATGAGTTTTAGGATTTCTGGGTAGTGATTGAGCTAGGTTGTGGGCAAGGTTTAAGAAAAGTCCTTCAGAAGTCAAGTCTAGGTTTTGGAAGATATTGCCAATGTATTGGTTGATATTGTTCAGCCATCCTCCCCAAAAGATGGGTTTTTGAAGAAATAACTGAATCAACTCGCTAGGAAACTCCAAGAGACTACTATCTGATAAAAATTCCACTACCTCTTTACCTAATACTATTTGTTTGGCAAGAGATGCTGAGAAACTTTTAGCAGAATAGGACTGTTCGTATTTATGAATTCCGGCGTAAGTCCGAATGACGAATTTAATGGTGGTGCAGATATGATCCCAAAGGGAACAAATGCCGCCACCTTTCCAGGGGACTAGGGAATTGGTAGGGAAGTTAAAAGGCAGAGTTACCCAATTTTGATTGATGTATTCTTCTAAGACGATAAGACTGTGGGGTTTGAATGCATCTTCTATGGTGCTGAAAGGCCCGTTACCACCAAGTTCGTCGTAGCATTGCTTGAGTAAACGAAAGGCATTTTCGTAAAATCCAAAAAAAATGTGCAGTCCGTGTTCTTCGATGCGGTAGTCGGGTTCATAATCAGGTGCATGGGGTTTGATGTTGCGTCCAGTTGCACATTTACCACCCAAACGCCAACCTGTTTGATAAATAGTAATGTCGTAGAGATTATCCCATCCTGGTTGACTGGTTAATTCATAAGCAGTGGTTAATGATGCCATTCCACCGCCTAAGATAGCGATCTTTTTTGGCTTGAAGGTTTCGGACATGGTTGTTTTTCGTTATGTGGTGAGGGTAAAGAAGGAAACAGCAGGCTGAGGAGATAATTTCAGTAGACCGAAAACTTTTGCGATCGCTAAAAAATAGTAGTATATGACACCATTTTTAGGAGAATGGAAAAAAGCTGCTCCGTAGCTATAAAT
>NZ_JBALDZ010000053.1:0-31026 GCF_036917155.1 Nostoc sp.
GCCACGATGTTTCAATGTGTCCTTGTACAAATCCCCTGATTTTAATTATGGGGATTTCCCTGTTGCCTGTTGCCCGTTCCCTGTTCCCTTTTACTTTTGCCTTGTTGTACTAGTTTTTTTAAACTTGCTTCCCTTACAAACTCGCAACCGAGCCACCATCTACCCGATAGTTGGAACCAACTACAAAGCTTGATTGCTCAGAACAAAGGAAGGCAATTACAGCTGCTACTTCTTCAGGTTTGCCACGTCGCTTGAGTTCGATGTGAGGGCGATGTTCATCGAGGAAACTGTCAATTGCCTCATCAAAGCTAACACCTAGCTCTTTTGATCGCTTTTCCATCATTGCGTCAGTCATTGAGGTGGCGATATAGGCGGGAGAAACTGCATTCACTAACACACCATCTTTTGCATAAGCTTTAGATAAATTTTTTGCAAGATTCAACACTGCTGCTTTGCAAGCACAATAAGGTATTTCTTCTGGGTATGGCTGTAGTGCATCTTCCGAACTGATGAGGACAACTCTGCCCCAACCACTTTTACGCATCGCCCCAATAAAAGCGCGACAGGTGCGTACTGTCGCCATCAAGTCAACCTCAATTGTCTTGTACCACTCCTCATCACTCAGTTCGAGAAAATCTCCCGTAGCACCTGTAATTCCTGCTGCATGAACAAGAATGTCAACGGTTCCGAAGCGCTTTATAATTTGCTCTTTAGCAGATTCGACTTCTTCAGTTTTAGTGAGATCCGCCTGAACCGTGAATATTTCTCCAAACTTTCTTAACTCCTCAGCTGCGAGTTCAAGATTTTCGGAAGTCTTATCGAGAATAGTAACCTTTGCACCTTCATGGGCGAGTAGTTTAGCTGTCGCTTTACCAATGCCGGAATCACCTCCAGTAATTACAGCGACTTTACCTTTAATACCAAAATCCATACGCTATTTCTCTTAATTAGGAACAATTTATGCCAAGCTGATTAATTGAGAAATATTCAGATAGTTTTTGCTTGCACGTTTTACTTTATGTCACAAACTATGATTTTTTCAACTCATCAATGGTATATCCTTAAAATCATAAGTTCAGCCTTTAGACATATAGCAATCCTATTTGAGTTATGGAAATTATAGAACTGTCCAGAATGCCAACAAAAGGAGAAAATCTAGAACTGCTAAGAGTAACCTTTAAAAACATGCAATCTAAAATTTTAGACTCTATCCAATGGCTGAATTTTCATTTATGCCTAAAGAAAGGCTAAGATTTCATTTCAATCTCATTTATGTTTATATATGATGTAAATCATGCATATTTTATATTTATAAAAACTAAATTTGTATTAACTTGAACCTGCCATTTACCGCCAGTAACCAAGTTAAATAACAGGAGATTCCTATGGCTGAAGCCATTGAGATTTATGACGATCGCCTCCTTGCTATTGTACGTCCGGATGCTTCACTCCAGCTGCTAGCCAACGATGCCGTTCATAGTGAGGGACCTGTTTACTTCCATGAAGATGATAGCGTGGTGTGGAGTGACGCTCACGGCAACCGCCTGTTACGCTGGAGTTCTACGGATGGTGTAAGCGTTCTGCGATCGCCATCTGATTATCAAAGCGGTAACTACCGCGATTTAGAAGGTCGTCTAGTTGCGTGTTCGTCTGGTCTGCGTGCTATTATTCGACGCGAACATGATAATGAATGGAAAGTTTTAGTCGATCGCTACCAGAAGAAACGCCTGAACAGTCCAAATGATTTGGTAGTCAAAAGTGACAACACAATTTGGTTCACCGATCCGCCCTATGGGATCACTGAACCAAACCAAGGTTACGGCGGCGAACAAGAACAACCCGGAAGTTATGTGTACCGCTTTGACCCGGCAACAGGTGAGATTTATCCTGTAGTAACAGACATGGTGCGCCCGAATGGGTTGGCTTTCAGTCCAGATGAAAGCCTTTTGTATGTTTCAGATACAGCAGCGTTTAATATTCCTGGAGGGCCTCATCATATTCGCGTCTATGAGGTTGTAGGTGTAGGCGTAGCCCGTCCTAGACATCGCTATCTGAAAAATGGGCACGTGTTTGCAGTTATCGATCCAGGACAACCCGATGGACTGCGGGTTGATGAACATGGTAATGTTTTTACGAGTTCTGAAGACAGTGTGCAGATATACGCCCCCGACGGAACTCGCTTAGGAAAGATTTTTGTACCGGAGACATCTGCTAACCTGACTTTCGGCGGTAAGAAAGGCGATTCCCTTTCAGGGACACTTCGTGAACGCTTATTTATCACAGCCGGTCATTCCTTATATGTTATCGAACTCAATACCTGTGGTTTACAGCTATGATTTATCAATTTGGGCTGGGTGTAGCGATCGCTTTTTTCCTAGCTGCATTTAATTTCCCACAGCTAAGTCCACAATTGTTAAGTTCACTTTCTCCTGTATATCCTGACGGATTTCCCGGATTAGCACTTTTACTTCTCAGAGTTAGCGTTGGCGGGTTGTTTATATTACACGGCTATCCAAAGTTAACGCATCTTCGACAGTGGGCTGAGTCTATGAAAACACCTATCTTTCTTTGCTTTTTATCAGCTGCCTCTATGTTAGGTGGCGGAATTTTTCTGATGATTGGATTCCTCACACTCTTAGCAACCTTGCCCATTCTCTGCTCAATGATTTTTGCGATATACTTAGACATTTGTGGAAGTAAGCCCTTTGTAGCCCAAGATCCATACTTAATTCCTGAAGGACAGTATCATGGGCCTTTAGGAAAAGGTGAACCGCCAAGTTGGGAAAAGGCTTTTATGTATTGCGTCATGCTGATTGCGATCGCAGTTTTAGGCCCTGGTGCTTATTCGCTAGATGCTTGGATTTTTGGACGTTGAATCATCTCTTTAGAGCGGAGAGTCTCAATGTTAAGAGATGTGGGCGATCGCCTGCCTGAGGTTTCATCTAAAAATGGAGTGCGATCGCCTGCTTTAAGGGGCTGATAGTTATGCCATCACTTGGAACAAGGCACTTCAACTATAATTCTCCTTGAATAATTTGGGACAATTCACTCCGGCTGCGATTTGCTTCTGACCAAATGTACTTCAAAGCGTCCTTGAATCACTGTGTCAGCTACGCTATATTTACCCAGCCCTTTCAATGCGTTCATTTGTACTATATTCTTGGACTCTCTATTAATCCTTGCGCTATACTCCTGACGAGATTTTCTGGCACAAAATGCTCAATCAACTACACCATATTTTGATGATCTTTGATGTTGCGATCGCCTTGAATAACATCGATAGCCTCAAGCCCTAATTTGACACCCTATACAGTGTAAGGGTTTCAGCCTTTGATTGAGTAGTTCATTTGTTCGCGTTGAAAGGGCTGGCTATATTTACCCCAACTGACACCACATCAATAATTGAAAAACGCAAACGTGAAATATGAACGCGATCGCTCCGATATCAAGCTACATTAACGAATAAATCTTGCTTTAAACTAAAAGTTTAGTAATCAGTTTCATAGGATACAGTAATTGTGACCGTACAGCTATCCCAATCTGACTTCCAGCGCCTTACCCGCATTGTGCAAAACTTACCAGACTTTGCTAATGTGCGCGATCGCCGTCGTTTAGTCGCAGGTGCATTACAAGGTGTCGTCCAAGCAGATATTATCCTGGCGCGGTTAGATTTGGATGGTGCGCCGATGGGTGTTTCTGTGGAAGTGGTGCGATTTTTAGCTCAATTTGGACGAGTCGCTTACGATAAAGAAGCCCTTGCTGTCTTCCTCAACTATATTCAGCCTTACACTGGGGATGAAGATAAAGACTTTATCGTAGAACTATTTCAGAACTACCCCCTTGATGTTCCAGTCAGTCCTAGCCGTGGAATTGGCAACTGGAAGGGAATGGATAGTACGGCTGATATCAAAGAAAAGATTATTGGGGAAAATACATTACGCGATATCTACATTTTAAACTTGGCTCTGGAAGCCTCAAAAGCTGTGGTGCGTATTGCTACTCCCAAGGGTGCGGGTACAGGGTTTATGATTGCACCCGATTTACTAATGACGAACAATCACGTTATCAACAACCAGGAAGTAGCGGAAAAAAGTAATTTTAGCTATAACTATCAACTGGATATCAATGGTAAAGAATGCCCAACACAGATTATTGGGGCTTTACCGGATGGTGCTTTTTACACTAACGAAGAACTGGACTATACAGTAGTAACCCTCAAAGAAGTACCCGACTTCGGCAAACCCTTAATCTTCAAAAGTAAATTAATGCGGCGAGATGACCGCGTAGCAATTATTCAGCATCCTGGCGGTCATTTGAAGAAAATCTCTATACAGAATAACTTTGTTGCTTACGCCGATAATCAAGTATTGCAATATACTACTAGTACAGAACCAGGTTCATCGGGGTCGCCTGTTTTCGATGATGATTTTCAGGTGGTTGGTATTCACCATAGCGGTGGTATGTTAGTAGAACCAAATACCCAACAAAGGTATTTACGTAATGCAGGAACGAGTGCGATCGCTATTCTCAAAGATTTACAGGCTAACGCACCAGAAATTTACACACGGTTGCAGAGGTAATGTAAATGGCAGAAATCAGTGGTGAAATCATTCAAGAATTATTGCTTGTCCTCAGACCATTTATGTGGGATAAACAACAACGCCGATCTTATCTTTTCATTGCTTTAGGGACTAATGCAACCGTTTTAAACGGTCTGGTATGGGATACACCTGTAGATGTATTCATTCCCCAAATGGTAAACGAACTGATATTATCTGGAGAAATTGCTCCTGGAAAGCCTACAATTTGTGCGTTATTAGAAGTTATTCGTGAAAATGTAGGTGTAGACAAACAGCTAGAAATTGATAATTTGCAGCAAAAGATTATAGAAGAACTAACAAAAAAAGAAAAGTCAAGTTCAGTTGAAACTGACAAACATAGCAGATCCAAGCAAATGAGCTTCATTACTGAACTGCGAACCCGTTTGATTAGTGACAAACAAGTTTATGACTTATCCCGAAACGAAGAGTTTGCAGAGTTTAACTTTATAGGCTTGAAGGAAACTCCCCTATCAGTAGATTTAGTTGCTTTTACCAAAGCTGATGGCTTCACCGAAAAGCAGATCGTGGATTTACGTGATAAGTTTTTCAACATTACGCAAATCGTATCTTATGATTTTGGTTTAAAACCTGGCCCAAGAATGCCAAATGGTCTTTTGGGTTTGGTGTTTGAAGATGAATGTCCTCGTTCTTTAATAGAGTTTATTAAAAAACAGACAAAAATCTCCCACTGGCAAAGAAGCGCTGTCCTTATTTCTTGGGTAATTGATGTTAAATATAAGCAAATCCATACCCATAACAATCCAGTTTCATTACTGCCCCCTGTAGTGATTATGGAAGACTCGGTATTTCCCGGATTAGAATATTTAAAATCTTTTATATATACCTATCGTTCTCCATCTATTCATTTAGATAACGATACAAAAGCAAGTATTCAGAATTTTGTTAGATTAGAATCAAGATTAGAAGAAATCTATAAAATTATCAAAACTATGCCAGAACAACAGTCTAAATATAACTTTCCCAACGCCAAAAGAGTACAAATTTTTGAGCAAGTTGATACTTACATTGAGAATAACAATATTAATGAGCAAGAGATCAAGCAATCATTGGAAGATTTGAGACAATTGATCGAAAAATTGCAACAGCAGTATCCTAATGCCAGCGAGGAGCAAGCTGCTGCTATCATTGATGCTGAGTTTAAAGAAATCCAGCGTACTCAACCCCAAAGATGGCAGAAGATATGGAGTCTCAAACGCCTATGGAACGGTGTGAAGAAAGGTTCTCTCAAAGCTGGTGAGCATTTTGTGGAAGAAACACCTTGGGGTAAAGCAATCATTGGCTTCCTTGAAGGTATTACAGATGAGACAGAGTAGTAAGCAAATTGAGCATTACTGACATAATAATTAAGGTTTAGTGCATAGATTGAATCGATGTCTGTAAACAGCGAATTAATGCAAAAAATATTACACCTGCTCAGACCCTTGATGGAGACTGAAAACCAACGTCGGGGGTATTTATTTAGGGCATTGGGGACTGATACACCTGTGCAGTATCGGCTAGCTTTGAATACACCTACAAATGATTTTATTCCTAATTTAGTGAATGAATTAGTTGCTTATGGTGAAACATCCTCTGGAAAACCCGCACTTTGTGCATTATTAAAGGTAATTCGTGAGGATGTGGGCATTGATGTCCAAGCCACTATCGATGCACTGATTGTAGAATTTCTACCACCAGCAGCAACCCAAACTATTTCTACACCACCGCATATACTGTTTGATTTACTGCTACAAGTAGATTTTAAGCAACAGACAAATATAGTCAGGGAAGTAATGAGAAGCTACTTCACAGCAGGCTTCTTAGTTCACAATGAACCTGAGTGTGGATTGGAATTATTGCTGGCTAAGTTATTTCGGATGATACCAAGCTTGAAAAACAATAAGCCAATTGTCTTTGATGTGGGTTACAGAAATATAGAACGCTTGTGGACACACTTAGGGCGCTATTTTCATGTACATCCAATTTCCACCTCCGAAATTTTGGAGAAAATTTGCGATCGCTGGCAAACTCAAGATGTGGTTTTCATATTTAATAAAGTAGATTGCTTACAGCCAGAAGTTCTGTCCGCTTGGTTGGAGGAATTTTGGGAGCCATTGGTAAATATCGGAAAAGAAAATCCACCTCAAAAATCTACTCACTTGTTTATGTTTTTAGTAGATCATGGTGGCAAAGTGCATCAGTCAAATATTAATGTATCAAAAATAACTTCTCCACTTATAGACCCCCGAATACCTCTATGCTTACCACCTGTAAATAGTTTTTCCCAAGAAATTATTGAAGAATGGATTACAGAAGTTGTTATGCAACGTAGTGATATAGAAATCGAATTTGATAAATTGACATCCGAAATATTGTTTCAAAAGTCTTGCCAAGGTATTCCCCAATTTGTCTTTGAAGAAATTTGTAGCTTCTTTAGTATTGATTGTGAAAAGGTTTTCGCACAATGTACCAAAATTTAGCAAGTGTACTCACCGCCAATGGTAAGCAATATTATGCAGGCAAGCCAATTTCACCCCAAGAGTGTCAAAAGTATGGGCTTTCTCCTTACTTGCCATCTTCAGAACTTATTAAAGCAGTTAACCTTGCCATTTTCTTAGAAAAACGTCCCCTATTGCTCAAAGGTGAACCGGGATGCGGTAAAACCACCTTAGCGCAGGCAGTAGCTTACGAGTTGGGTTTACCCTACGAAACTTGGTATATTAAGTCTACAACCAGAGCCAGGGATGGACTCTACACCTACGACGCTGTTGGTCGTTTGCACGATGCTCAACTTGCTCGCATGGGGGAAGCTAGCAATTCCAAAGTCGAGAATTTAGACAATTACATCAAACTGGGGCCTTTGGGACGTGCGTTTAAAAATAAACAACACACTGTAGTGCTGATTGATGAAATTGATAAAGCTGATATTGACTTCCCCAATGATTTGTTGCGAGAGTTAGATGAACAGAGATTTACGATTGAAGAAAAGGGGGAAGAAGTAAAAGCAAATTACCCTCCCATTGTCATCGTTACCAGCAACGATGAAAAGGATTTACCTGATGCTTTCCTGCGGCGTTGTCTGTTTTATTATATTCAGTTTCCTTACCCACAGTTAGCTAATATTGTCAAGTCACACTTTTTGGAATCTTCCTCTGATTTGGTGGAAGCTGCGGTGAAGCATTTTAGCGAATTGCGGCAGAAAATGGAGAAGGGTAAAGCAGGTAAAAAAGTTAGCACCAGTGAGTTGCTAGATTGGTTTGCAGTGTTGCGACAATTTCCTGAAGATGAGGTGTTAAAACAGTTGGAGGGAGAAATACCTTTTCCTGAAGTTCTGTTGAAGAAATGGGAAGACCATCTGCGGTATTTGAAGTATGAAACTTGAAGAACTACCACTGTTGGATATTTTTAACAGCTTGCGTCAACGGCATGGTTTGCCGTTGGGGGTTGAAGAATATCTGGTGGTTGTGCGTAGTTTAGAAGCAGGTTTTGGAATTAGCAATAAACAGGAATTAGAGCAGCTATGCTGTATGTTATGGGCAAAATCTGAAGAGGAAAATCGCCTGATTCGACGGTTGTTTGAGCAGATGTGGAAGCAAATTGAATCGCACCCAGTAAATTTTGATTCACCTACACAAAAAAATTCTCAAAATTCCATAGACCAAACGCCATCAAGCACTGACACACCAAATTCAATTTCACACTCATTTACACAAAAAAATTCCCAAATATCTGAAGAACCTTCAATTGATGAACCATTACCTGATTTAGAGACAACTCCCACTATTACGCCAGAACCAGTGCAAGCCGTCCAAGCAGTGCGGAGTAGTCGCGGGGATAGGGAACTCAAACGCCCTCGTTATATGCTTTTAACAGAGTATTTTCCCGTTACCAAAAGACAAATGAAGCAATGCTGGCGTTATCTGCGTCGTCCGGTGCGCCAAGAAGTAGCCACAGAATTAGATATTGAAGCAACGGTGGCAAAAATTGGGCGTGAGGGGATTTTACTAGAACCTGTACTGATGCCTCCGCGTACAAATCGCACGGATTTGGTGTTACTAATTGACCAAGAAGGCTCGATGGTGCCATTTCACGATTTATCGCGCCAGTTGGTGGAAACGGCACAACGGGGAGGACGGCTGAGAACAACCAATGTATTTTATTTCCACGACTACCCGGATGAATACTTATACCGTCATCCGGCAATGCTTGATGCCAAGGCTGTTTCTGAAGTGTTGGAGGAAATTGGCGAACGAGCGGCAGTATTAATTATTAGCGATGCTGGCGCAGCACGGGGGAATTTTGACCAAGAACGGGTTGATAATACTAAGGTATGGATTGAGCAGTTACAGCAGTCGGTGCGTTATTATGCTTGGCTCAATCCGATGCCGAGTGAATGCTGGCAACAAACTACTGCTGGGGAAATTGCCCGTTTTGTGCCGATGTTTGAAATGAGTCCGCAGGGGATGAATGCGGCAATTAGTGTCTTGCGGGGTCGATATATTGTAGTAAAAGAGTTGGATGAATCTTTATGCTTTTAGAGTTAAGACAATTGAGGATTCAACCGGGACAGCAACTGTTACTTGAGGACGTTAGCTGGCAGCAATTTGAAAATATTTTGGCGGAATTAGGAGAACATCGCGCTGCCAGAATTTCTTATAGTCATGGTTTTTTAGAAATTATGGTTCCCTTACCTGAACATGAAAAAGCCAAAGAAATTATTGGCGATATCGTCAAAATTTTACTGAATGAACTAAGTATCAATTATGATGCTTTAGGTTCAACCACCCTAAAAAATGAAAAAATGAGTCAGGGAGTAGAACCGGATACTTGTTTTTACATTCAAAATCAAGCGGCAGTTATTGGTAAAAATCGCATAAATTTAAGTGTAGACCCACCCCCAGACTTAGCCATAGAAATTGATTTAACTTCTCGCACGCTATTGGATAATTACCAAATTTTGGGAGTACCAGAACTTTGGCGATATGGAAAACAAGGCTTACAAATTAACGTCTTGCAAGGTGGAAAATATGTAGAGTCAAATTTTAGTCCTACTTTTCCAGATATTCCGATAATTGAGCTAGTAAATCAATATGTCCAGCAAAGTCAAGTTGTTGGTGGCAGCCAAGCAATTCAAGCTTTTAGAAATTGGCTGCGGGATAATATTTAATTGTGCCTTTTATTTGGAATGAGTTATTTGCAATGGCAGTCAGTTGAGGTTATTTGATGCCTACCACAAACAAGGAGCGGGAAATACGAATCGCCCAAAGAAGGGTTGAAGGGTTTGCCCAGCAGTTTGGGGAAGCACACCGCAACTTGGCTCGTCACGCGGCGTTTCCTTTGGTACTTACACCCGATTTACTCTACCAAATTTGGGCAAACTTTGTCCCCGAAGCCCCTTGGACGGCGGTAGCTCATGTCTTGCTGTCGCGGTTGTGTCGGCAAGTGAGTTATGAGATGTATGAGATGGATATTGCTGACCGCAATTTGTTGTTGCGGGAATTGAAAGAGCAGTTTGGACAGGAAAGATTTGATGAATTGGGAGAGTTTTTGCTGGATTATGTAGCGCAGCGATTGACAGATGACGACGCAGATACGCAAGATTTGCGAGAGGCTCAAGAGTGGACGGCGTTGGCGTATACAAAGCCTAATGAGGTGGCGCGTCAGATGATGCAGAGATTAGGCGAAAGGATACAGCAGGATGATATTGGGGAAGTGTTGAGGTTAGCTTCATTAGTTGAGACATTGGCAGAACCTTTGATGGAAGAAGGTTTTGAGCCTTTATTAGTTTATAGTCGGGGTGTAGATAGTTTAGCTCGTAGTAATTTAGGTAATAATGTTTTCGCTACACTAAAATTGAAAAAAATGCTTGCATCAAATACAGCTAGTTTGGCGCTACCTAAAAGTATTTTTGATGCATCAAGTTTGGGATTAGCTAAAAGTGTTTTGGATGTATCGAGTTTCGTATCGCCTAGAAGTATTTTGGATACAGCTAGTTTGGCGCTACCTAAAAGTATTTTTGATGCATCAAGTTTGGGATTAGCTAAAAGTGTTTTGGATGTATCGAGTTTCGTATCGCCTAGAAGTATTTTGGATACAGCTAGTTTGGCGCTACCTAAAAGTATTTTTGATGCATCGAGTTTGGGATTAGCTAAAAGTGTTTTGGATGTATCGAGTTTCGTATCGCCTAGAAGTATTTTGGATACAATTAATTTGGCGTTACCTAAAAGTGTTTTGGATGTATCGAGTTTCGTATTGCCTAGAAGTATTTTAGATACAATTAATTTGGCGTTACCTAAAAGTATTTTGGATGTATCGAGTTTTGCCTTGCCCAAAAGTACTTTATTAGAGTTACACAAACAAATAGATTTTATTTCTACAGCATCTGACTTGCAAATCAAGCATGAATTAATTCATAAGCTTATAAACTTAATTCATTCTGACAGCGCATTAATAGAGTCTGCGATTGAGTCTGACTTAAGTGATAAGCTTTCTGGAGAAACTGTTACCTCTCATCTAATACCTGATGATAATAATGAAGGAACTATTGATGAAGTTGGAGAAATAGAAGAAATTAATTTAAATCTTAATAATGTGGAAGATTATGACAAAATAATTGTCATACATTTTAGTCTCAGAGTTGATTGTCAAGTGACATACTTCATATATAAAGCAGACTATTATGCTATGGAAGATGAAGACATTTCAATTTTAGATGATGATTGGAATGATCATTATTTCTGGGCAGGACAATACTATTTACTAATGGTAGAGGGTCTTGTTTCAGTTCATCCAAAATTAGAAAATATCAATTCTCAAACTATTTCTGATGATGAAGCATACGAAATCTTAGAAGATTCTCAAATTTCTATCGATTCTCTAACCAAAATTGAGATACTTGAGAATGATTAGAATCAAAGAGAGTACATTCCGAGTACAAATATTTTTATTTACATTTACATTTACCCAAAAATTTATCAATTTTAAATCTGGAATATTGAATTTTTTTCTCTTCCTATACTCTGGATAAGAAGGAGAATAAACAGTAAACTTATTTGAACATGCAAACGAAAAAAGTAACGAATATTCTTAATTAATTAATTAATTAATTAATTAATTAATTATTTAACATAATTTTATTTTTATACCTATGGATATAGTCCTTGACTCATCAACACTTGCCGTTCAAGTACGCGATTAGGAATATTCAACTGAAGCAACCTTGCAGTCCCTTGACCAATCTGAGTTTTCCCTTCAATTCTCGCACGTTCAACATAGAAATGTTCATCCCAAACCTGACGACGGGGATTAAACAACGGGACAATTTCTTTAGTAACTTGGTCTATCGTAGCAAAATCAGAACCTTTATGACGATTGCAAGATAAACATGAAAGCGCTAAATTATCAGCAGTCGTTTCACCTCCATGTTTTACCGCAATAATATGATCTACTTCATGGGTATAAATTGAAAAATCCTGATGAATTAGGCAATATTCACAACATCCTGAAGCTCTCTGTATTACAAGCTTACGCAGTTCCGCAGAAATTGAATTAGATGTCATCTTAGCTAATCGCGTTTTAAAGCTCGTGCCTTTAATAAAATCATCATATTTTCTAATTGCTCATAAACATCTAACTCAGCTAATTCCATTGGACTGAGTGTTGCAGATCGGTTTTTTCCTAATAATTCTGACAACCGCGTTTGAGCTTGAGGTGAAACTTTAAAAGCAATAATTTCTTCTGGAGTTGGACGCTTAATTAAAAAATCAAGAACTTCTTGATAAACTGCGGGAATATCTGTCGTCTCTGTTTTGATTGTTGACTGAGAGTTTGTTGGTAAATTAACAACGTCTAACAATTGCCAAAGCAATTCAGGTAAGCGATTTTGCAGAGGTTCTAAACGTTGAGCTAGTTCATCAGAAATTTGAATTGTTAATTCTGCCATATGTGATTCTTCATCGGCGCTATCTGGCTTGTCTTTTATCCTAATTATAGCTTTACTACCCTTTAAGTCGATTTTACGTTGAGCATGATACAGCGCTTTCTCAGTATAAATATCTTCTTCTACCACCAATTGACGTAAAACAGCCGCTAATCTTTCTAACACTTAGGATTCCACAATTAGCAATATTGCGTGTCCGTCAGGATCTTTAACTAAACAACCTTGGCGGTAAGGACTTGTACTATCTGCAAACTGCACAATCCGCGACGATACAAACTCAACCCCGTTACCCCGTAGCTTATCCACTAACTGCTCAAAATTATTTACAACAAGCTCAATTTGGATATGTGCAATATCGCAACTTTTCCAGTCACTCGGTATAGTCCGACCTTTTCCAGGCAAAATATAGTCTAACAGTTCAATTCCCACACCATCTTGAACAGGTCGCAGTCCTGTAATTCTTACTTTGGCTCCTGGTAAATTATCCAAGCGAGTTTGGGTTGACTGCCAGTTAACACTGCGGCTATCAATTTGCATTCCCAGGAGGTCGCAGTAAAAGTGTAGACTCTGCTCGGTATTGGAAATTGCGATCGCACTATGGTCGATTCCTAAAAACAAGCGATGGTTTTTCTGATGCCATTTATCTTGTCCTTTATCAGGCGGAAACCAAATTAACTCTAAATCATGACCATCAGGGTCTTTAAACTTAAAAGCGCGGACACCACCAGATGCTTCATTTTCAGGTGGTATTGTCTGTGGCGCAACTGAAATTGCTTCAATGGGAAATGAATGCAAGTGAGCATAAGCGCGATCCATATCACTCACTACAATTGCCAGATGTTGAAACCACAGGTCATTACTTTGTGAATCGCTGGGGATGGGTTTACCCTGAATATTAAGATACTCCATCAACTCGATAAGTTCGTCACCTAATCGCAAAGTGACAATGCGAATTTTTGCCCCAGGTACGCCTTCTAAATCGCTGTAATCCTGTCCTTCAACAGTAATATCAGAAACGAGTTCAAACAAGAGTGCTTGTGTATAGAAATCCAAAGAGCGATTGCAGTTTGTCACCGTTAAGCCAATAACTCTAATTTTTTGTACTTGGACATCGGTTTGAGTAGACATATTCAACAGATTTTGTACTTATTCTGTACTAGCTTCGCAACAATTCAATATGAGTCTTGTATAAATCAATCAATATAAAAAAATATTATAAAATTTATCTCTAGCTTAAGAAAGACATTCAACTGACTTCATCCTTTAAAGATTTTATCCAATAATGAAATCGGTATGGAATTTTTATAGCTCTTTCGGTAGAGATATTTATTATTCCAATAGCTAGAAGCATTTATTCTTACAAACCTCTAAAATGATGCCAGAATCACAAAAATATCTTTCAAAAATTAAACACAAAAGTAAGCTGTGTGATTGGTATAAAAAGTGTGGCATAGGATAGCTTGCTTCAATTTTGATTCAATCATAAGTTCTCTATCTCAGCTATCCTCAAACTTTGCAAATGAAAATACATAGCAAAAATTCTCAGAAATTATTATGAGTTATTCCCCTTATCTGCTTAAAGGTCAAAAAGCACTTGTGACAGGTGGTAGTTCTGGAATTGGTGAAGCGATCGCTCGCTATTTGGCTTTATCAGGTGCAGCAGTAGCTATTAACTATCATTCGGAAGCTGAAGAAGCTCAAAAACTTGTCGATGAGATTAAAGCGGCTAATGGTGAAGCTTTTGCTATTCAAGCTGATGTCAGCAAAGAAGACGAAATAAAGGCGATGTTCAGCCAGACGATCCAGCAATTCGGCACTATTGATATTTTGATCAACAATGCGGGTCTGCAAAAAGATTCACCGCTGGTAGATATGACCCTTGAGCAATGGAATAAAGTTATTGGGGTGAACCTGACAGGACAATTCTTATGTGCTAGGGAAGCTGCAAAAGAATTCTTGCGCCGGGGTGTGCAGCCCCATATTTCATCTGCCGCAGGTAAGATTATTTGTATCAGTTCAGTGCATCAGGTAATTCCTTGGGCTGGTCATGTCAATTATGCCGCGAGTAAAGGTGGTATAAATATGATGATGCAAAGTATTGCTCAAGAACTTGCACCCCATAAAATTCGCGTTAATAGTATTGCTCCTGGTGCAATTAAAACCCCAATTAATAAATCAGCTTGGGATACTCCAGAAGCAGAAGCGAAGTTACTAAAACTGATTCCAGCAAAACGTGTGGGTGATGTAGAAGATATCGCCAAAGCAGCAGTTTGGTTGGCTTCTGATGACTCTGATTATGTCAACGGTACAACACTGTTTGTAGATGGTGGTATGACCTTGTATCCAGGTTTTACAGAGAATGGGTGAACTACTCAGACTTGCCTAAGGCTGAAGTCTAAGCTTCCCAATTTATCGGGAATAGCCTCCAGAACTCCGTAGTACTAGAAAGTCTGACATTCCCTCCTCTTGTCAGGAGTCCTGGTTCCCAAGACCCAAATCTTTCTCTTGCAACATATACCTATTAGCTTGGTTTTCGCTTATGGCATTGATGGTCAAGACATTAAGTATTGTACCAGAAAATCGTAGGGATTCGTCATACATAAGCGTATTTGTTTTTGCTTCCCGCTTAAAAACAATACTGGATGCAATCCTCACCCCCCGCTCACAATACCTACCATTAGAGTACATTGTTCGCGTAGCGTCTCGCAGAGAAGGTGGGGACTTCCGCGACACGTTAAGATAATTCGTAGATCGTAATTCGTAATGACGCTCTCTACGAGACGCTAAAAGCGTAGCTTGCTTCCCTGAAAGGGTACGCGGACTCGCTAACGTATTTAAGTTTTGTCACTGGGATTTAGAAAGAGCTACAAAACTTGCCGCTTGTTGTCAGCGGGGGAATTAAAGCCACAGAATTGGTTAATTGAAAATGCCTACAAAAGTTACTGTCAATTCGGATTTGATAACCATTAACGATGGTTCTTCTTTTTTAGTAACAGCTAGTGATGGTTCTATCGACGAGAATTTACCTCAAGGTTTTTTTGTTTGGGACACACGGCTAATTTCTTACTACGAAATTTCTCTTAATCGCTATCGACTTTCGTTGCTAGCCTCTAGCAATATCACCCATCATAATGCACTTTACCAATTCACTAACCCACAACTTCCTACTATCAACGACTCTTTACCTCCTGGTAGTTTGCTTGTAACTGTTCGGCGCGATATTGTGGAAGGTATGCATGAAGATATTGATATAACTAACTATCACAATAAAGTTGTTGAGTTTCAATTAATGCTAGCTGTGCGTTCTGATTTTGCGGATATTTTTGATGTCAAATCACAGCAAATTTTGACGCGGGGTGAAACACAAACCAGATGGGAAAATGGTGTACTCACTACTGAATATCGTAACGGCTCTTTCTTGCGAGGTATTGTGATTGAGCCAGTTTGTACTAGTTCTGAGCCACGCTATGCCAATGGTCGTTTAATGTTTGATGTGGTCATTGCTCCTGGGAAAACATGGCACACTTGTGTCAATTTTACAGCCTTAGCAGATGGAAATGTTTTCAAACCTCAAAATACCTGTGCTGTGCCTCACAGTACGAAAGCAGGAAAGGTTAGGGATGAATTTCTGACTAATGCCACAAAGTTGCGATCGTCTAATGCTGAAATTGCCGAATACTATCAGCAAGCGATCGCGGATATGGGAGCGCTACGAATTGAGGTGGATGATAATGGGCATCAATTTTGGATGCCTGCTGCTGGTATACCCTGGTTTGTTGCCGTTTTTGGACGGGACTCAATAATTGCTAGCTTGCAAGCGATCGCAGTTTATCATGAATTTGCTCATGGCACGTTACTCAAACTGGCTCAACTCCAGGCTACTGAGTTGGATGATTGGCACGATGCCCAACCGGGCAAAATGCTACACGAAATGCGCCGCGATGAGTTAACTACATTAAACCTACTGCCATATCATCCCTACTACGGAACAGTAGATACTACCATCCTGTGGATTGTTACTTTAGCTGAAGCCTATAACTGGAACGCCGATGTCAGTATGCTTGATGAGTGTCGAGCGCCACTGGAAAAGGCACTAAATTGGATTGATAAATACGGCGACTTTGACGGCGATGGCTTTGTTGAGTATTTAACTCATTCGTCAAAAGGATTACGCAATCAAGGTTGGAAAGATTCGGGTGACGCAATAGTTTATCCTAATGGTCAGTTAGTTGAGCCGCCAATCGCTTTGTGTGAAGTGCAAGGCTACGTTTATGATGCGTGGCTGAGGGCAGCTTTAATTTATGAAGTGTGGGGAGAAAAAGAGCAAGCCAAAAAGCTGCGTCAAAAAGCCGAAGAACTTTATCAACGATTTAATGAACAATTCTGGATGGATTCAGTTGGCTTTTACTGTTTAGGATTAGACGATAAAAAGCAGCAAATTCAATCAATTGCCTCAAATGCTGGTCATCTCCTCTGGTCTGGTATTGTCCCACAGGAACGAGCCAAAAAACTTGTTAACCGACTTTTTCAACCAGATATGTGGTGTGGTTGGGGTGTGCGGACTCTTTCATCGGAAAATCAGGCATATAACCCAATTAGTTATCAACGAGGTAGTGTATGGCCTCACGACAACTCCATAATTGCCGCCGGATTAAAGCGATATGGCTATCACGAAGAAGCTAACCGCATTGCTGAGGGTATCTTTGCTGCTGCTAGTTATTTTCAAGCTGGGCGAATGCCAGAATTGTTTGCGGGAATTGAACGCCAAAATGATAACTTTCCAGTCCCCTACCCAGACGCTAATATACCCCAAGCTTGGGCTGCTGGTTCAATTTTCTTACTCATTCGTACCATTTTAGGACTCGAAGCTGATGCTTCAAAACAACAGTTAAAAGTACACCCGAATCTACCAGATTTTTTATCCGATTTAGAACTCACAAATTTGTCCGTGGGAGACGCTACGGTGGGATTGCGATTTTGGCACAATGGCGAACAAACCCAATGGGAAGTTACGCATCTCGATGGTGAATTAGAAGTTTCTACATAATTATTATTTACTCTTATGGCATCTGATTCATCTAATAAAACTATATATGCAGCGATGGGTGCTAACTTAGCGATCGCTATTACTAAATTTATCGCCGCCTCTATTACTGGCAGTTCGGCTATGATATCTGAAGGTATTCATTCAGTTGTAGATACTGGCGACCAACTATTACTTTTGCTGGGAATTCGCCGCAGTAAAAAGCCAGCAGATGATAGTCATCCCTTTGGTTACGGGCAAGAACTTTATTTCTGGACTTTTATCGTTGCTATCCTCATCTTTGCTATTGGTGGTGGAATGTCAATTTATGAAGGAATTACTCATTTAATTAACCCCAGTCCCTTAGAAGACCCAATGTGGAATTATATTGTGTTAGGTATGGCAATATTATTGGAGGGTTTTTCTTGGACTGTAGCTTTAAAAGAGTTTTTGCCGACTAAGGGTAAACAAAATCTTTGGCAAGCTATCAAAAGCAGTAAAGACCCCACCGTATTGACAATATTATTTGAGGATACTGCGGCAATTTTAGGTTTACTCGTTGCCTTAATCGGAATATTTTTAGGGCATCTATTTAATAATGTTTATCTTGACGGTATCGCCTCAATCATTATTGGCATTATCTTAGCTATAGTAGCAGTGGTACTAGCGAGAGAAAGTAAAGGACTATTAGTTGGTGAAAGTGCCGATCCTCAGACTATAGCTAATATCCGTTCTTTGTCAAAAATAGAACCAGGAGTGAAAGAGGTTATCCGGGTGCTAACAATGCAACTTGCTCCAAAAGAAGTATTACTCAACTTAGAAATTCAATTTTCTCACAATCTTACAGGTGAAGAAATCGCCTTAACTGTAGAAAGTTTAGAAGCAAGTATTCGCCAAAATCATCCTGATATCAAACAAATTTTTATTGAAGCTAAATCCTTAACTGCATCTCGCAAATATTCTCAAACTTCTCAATAAAATTTTCCTAAATATCAACTACAGTTCTGAACTGCACAACAAATTATGGTAAAAATTCTTGGTCAAGGACAGGCTTTTGGCTCACCTGGCATCAATCCTCGATGGACTCATGCCAACAAAGATGGAGTCGGAACAGCTTACTCTACCTCTAGTAACATTTGGTTTACT
Organism: Nostoc sp.; assembly: GCF_036917155.1. GTDB lineage: Bacteria > Cyanobacteriota > Cyanobacteriia > Cyanobacteriales > Nostocaceae > Nostoc. The sequence goes on from NZ_JBALDZ010000053.1 coordinate 18,710, forward strand.
ATTTGGAATGGTGTTGTCACTGAAATCTACCATCCCACAGTAGATAAACCCCAAGTTCGGGATTTACAGTATCTAATTTCTGATGGAAAAAGCTTTTTTCACGAAGAGAAACGCCATCTCGAATCAAAAGTTGAACCGATGTGGACTCATGGTTTAGGATATCGCATCACTAATTCCGATCCACAAGGGCGTTATGCTGTCATCAAAGAAGTAATTGCTGACCCGCATTTATCCTGTATTTTACAACATACAAAGTTAACAGGAAATAGCGATTTTATTTCCCAACTTCAGCTATACGCTTTGTGTGCGCCACATCTGGAAGTTGGAGGTAGAGGTAATAATGGTTACGCTGTACAAGTTGCTGGACATCGGATTCTCACAGCCGAGAAACAAGGAACATGGTTAGCGCTGGGTGCAACAATTCCCTTTACCCGGATTTCTTGTGGCTACGTCGGTGAAAGCGATGGTTGGACAGATTTAGCTGATAACTTTCAGATGGATTGGGAGTTTGATAGTGCTGTAGATGGCAACATAGCATTAACTGGAGAACTAAATTTAGATAGTACTAAAGAGTTTACTTTAGGACTGGCGTTTGGGACAAATCTGCACAATGCAATTTCTACACTGTTTCAGTCGCTGAATATTCCTTTTGAAAAGCAGAAGCAGCAATATAACGAACAGTGGAAGCGATGTCTAACGACAAGCCGCTCCGCGTCTACGCGCCAGGGCCTCAAACCATTAGAAAATATTTCTTATGATGAGGGTAAGTTGTATCACAACAGCATTAGTCTGTTGTTGGCACATGAAGATAAAACCTATCCTGGCGCATTAATTGCATCTCTGGCTATCCCTTGGGGTGAAGCCAAAGACGACCAAGACCAAGGAGGATATCACCTTGTCTGGACGCGGGATCTGGTTAGCAGTGTATCAGGTTTAGTGGCTGCTGGGGAAACAGATACAGCAGTGCGATCGCTAATTTATCTGGCCACTAGTCAGCAGGAAGATGGCGGTTTTCCCCAAAATTTCTGGGTTGATGGGAAACCTTATTGGACAGGTATCCAGCTTGACGAGGTGGCATTTCCCATTCTATTAGCATGGCTATTGCACCAACAGAAAACTTGCTTAAACTTCGATATTTATCCGATGATTTTACGGGCGGCGGGTTATTTAATTCGTCATGGCCCAGCCACCCAACAAGAACGCTGGGAAGAAAATAGTGGTTATTCACCATCAACATTAGCATCTAATATTGCCGCCTTAATTTGTGCTGCTCAATTTGTTCGTGAACGTGGCGATGAAGCAACAGCAAACTTTATCGAAGAATACGCTGATTTTTTAGAATCTCACATCGAAGCTTGGACAGTTACTACTGAAGGGACTTTAGTTTCTGGCATCAAACGCCATTACATTCGGATTACTCCTACAGATATTAATAATCCTCAACCCAATGAAAATCCTAACCAAGGAACTCTTTTCATCAGCAGTCAACCTCCTGGTGAACCGTCAGAATTTCCCGCGAAGGAAATTGTTGATGGTGGGTTTTTGCAATTAGTACGCTATGGAATTCGTAAACCTGATGACCCGATTATTGTTGATTCTGTCAAAGTAATTGATGCAGTTTTAAAAGTATATACACCTGCTGGGCCTTGTTGGCATCGTTACAACCACGACGGCTACGGACAGCAAGAAGACGGCAGTCCTTATACAGGTTTCGGTAAGGGACGCGCTTGGCCTCTCTTAACAGGAGAACGGGGACATTATGAATTAGCTGTTGGTGGCGATGTCAAAACATATATCAAGGCGATGGAAGGATTTGCCTCAGATACTTGTTTACTGCCCGAACAGGTTTGGGATGAAGCAGATATACCTGAAAACCATCTGTATTTAGGAAAACCAACAGGTTCGGCAATGCCTTTGATGTGGGCGCACTCGGAGTATATCAAGATGTTGCGGTCAAATCATGATGGTCAGATATTTGATTTGATTCCAGAGGTGGCGAATCGATATCTAGGTGAGAGAAAGCAGTGTAAATCGTTGGAGATTTGGAAGTTTAACCGACAAATAAACAAAGTTCAAAAAGGTTATACATTGCGAATTCACGCTTTAGCATCTTTTCATTTGCATTGGTCAGATGATAATTGGCAAACCGTCAAAGATACACCTGCAAATTCTACAAAGTTAGGAGTTAATTTTGTAGATATCTCTATTTCTGATCATCAGCAACAGCCAATTAACTTTACCTTTTTCTGGATTGAAAGCAGCAAATGGGAAGGACATAATTATACGGTTATAATTTCGTAATTCGTAATTTATAATTCGCCTTTCAATACATTTCGGAGCAAAAAAAGCCATTATTATGCAGAATAACTCATCACCCAAACCAACAATTGAATACTGGCACGTCTGGACTGACAACGACGGTATAAGCCACCAATCCCGTTGTCAAATTGAAGACTTCATGGAAAAAGGCATAGCCCCGGATACCTCACCGCAGTGGCTTTCTAATTTGAAGCAGTCCGGTGCTACAATCACCTTTACTGTGCTACCTGTGGGATGGGTTGGTAACTGGCATGAGAACCCAAAACCCCAGTGGATCATACCTTTATCGGGACGCTGGTTTGTGGAGACTATGGACGGACAGCGAGTCGAGATGGGGGAAGGCGAAATTTCCTTTGGAGAAGATCAGGGTACGAAAGCAGACGCGCAAGGTCATAAAGGTCACTTATCTGGAACAGTAGGCGATGTGCCAGCTGTTCTAATAATGGTGCAATTTGAAGAGACTCCGACTATAGATCAATCTTGTCGATTTAGGTAAGTGGGTTATTCCTAGTATAAGTAAGTCGGTGAGAAAAATTCAATGTATATGAAGAAATATAAATTAGCTGTCGGGTGTGTTATGCCTGATAGCAACGCACCTGAGATTGTTGACGGTGCGGCGCTTGGCGACAACACACCCGACATTAAAATTCCTTAACATAGCTGGAAATATTAGCACCGACTTACTTAGTCTTGCGGCATTGCATAAATGCGGGATGAATCAGGGCAAACGCGTTTAAAGTACTCTTGATCCCGACCAAGATTAAGACCCAACAAAAAATCAGTATTTCTGGCTTGATTTATTTTCCAAGGCTCAAAGCGATCGCTAAAATCTTTGTCAATAAGTAGGAATTAATGAGATTATTTTTGAGTCTATTGAGAATATACTAGTCTTATTGACTTGTACTGAGCGTACCCCTACGGGGATCTTGCTACGCGTAGCGTCTCGTAGAGAAGTCGAAGTATAGGGAACAGGAAAAAAGAGAGTTAAAGGTGTACCCAGTTTTTTCAAACATCAAATAGGAATCCTATATATCTTTGGAATGTTTTATCAGAATTTGTATAACTTATACATAACTCAAACATTTACTCAAACATGATCTTTGACTGTGAAACGTTATCTTGAATAAAGCAGATTATAAACACTTTAACAAAGCAAAGGGTAAGAACTATGCGACTCCATACCATCAAAGAGTTTGACCCCGACTACCGAAATCACTTTGATGACAAGGATATCGTTGGGTACGACCTATATGCAGGCGCAGACAAAGTTGGCTCAGTTGATGATCTACTGGTTGATGATACAGGTAAGATTCGTTACCTAGTTATCAATACTGGGGTTTGGATTCTGGGTAAGAAGGTGTTGTTACCAATCGGTCGTGCTCGCATTGATTACACAGGTCACCGCATTGCTGTAGACGAATATGACTCGGACTCAAGTTGAAGCGCTACCCCAGTACGACGGCAAAATGCCCGTAGATTATGAGCACGAAAAGCAAGTACGTGATGTGTATCGTCCGAAGATCATTGATATTGTCTTTTGTATCACTATAGAAAGCATTCTGATCTTGAGCATCTCTCTAAGTACTGACCTAATTGGTTAGGAAAGTTTTGAATTTTAACGCTTGAAATTCGCGCTTAGTACACAGAGTCCTCTCGAATTCGCCAAAAAATTAAGAAGTAAAAAGATAATCCCCATAATTGAAGAAGGCAGAGGGCAGAGGGCAGAGGGCAGAAGGTTCAATTTAGAAGGGGATTCAAACCCCTCCTAAATTGAGGCCACAAAACAAGAAAATTTGGTGGGGGTCTTAAACCCTTGTTCCCTTCTCTTCGAGACGCTGCGCGAACGGTCACGAGCTTCTTGACACGAGTCAGAATTCCCTCCTGCCGTCTGCCTTTCCCGATAAATTCAGGGGATTTAATAAGGACGTATTATTTCTTGCGCTATGCGTCTCGAAATAAATGTTTTTATTTCGTTCCATAAATTTAGTTGCTCTGTGACCATTTTGATTTTTCTTTATGAGTGCCTTTTAACTTTTTACTTTTGCCTTGTTCGGTCATATCATTTGCGAACCAATCTTTCTTTTGCACATCCCATGAAAAATCATAAGAAGAATTATATTCTTCTTTGGAGCTTCTGCTTCAAGAGAATAAGCTGCCACGCATCTAGTTTTTTAGATGCCTCTAGGCTATGGAAGGGTTTTAGACCCAAGATTATACAATTTAAATGCGCGACAGCTTATCACGTTTCCTGACAGGCAGATGACGGCTGTCTCTAACTCCCCCTTGTAATAATTATTATTTCTCTAAAAATGAATATTTAATTTCCTGAAAGGCTTATGTGGTTTTAGTGCATTATACTCCTATTCAGTTACGTGAATATTTAGATGTGTTTGCCCTGATTCGTGGGGTAAGCTATTCAAAAGCAATGGATATGCTTAGGTACTAAATTTGATTGTTACTTCATTTTATTAAAGTATAAGATGATACCCATGTTCAAATGATTCATCCTGCATTTATGCAACGCTTGATTTCTTTTCCGGCGTTGCATAAATGCAGGATGATTTATCTCACGCAGAGACGCAGAGAGAATAAGAGTTTGAGATTTCAATACATCAGATTTCATCCCCAGATTCAGCAACGTTCATCTTATGACATCCGATCAACCCTCTGAGCAACCTGTATCTGAATCTACCGCTAATGAAGTGTTCGACGTAGAGCAACATAAAGATGCTTTATTTCCCATCGTTGGCATTGCCGCCTCTGCGGGTGGATTAGAGGCATTTACGCAGGTACTCAGGCATTTGCTTACCGATACAGGGATGGCATTTGTGCTGATTCAACACTTAGACCCTAACCACAAGAGTCTATTGAGCGAAATTCTGGCAAGAACAACTCAAATGCCCGTCACTGAAGTGCAAGATGGCGTGACTGTAGAACCTAACAAGGTCTACATTATTCCGCCCAACACTAAAATGATATTGTGTCAAGGGGTGTTGCAACTCACGCCGCGAGAGAAAGTTCATGGTAAATATATGCCTGCTGATGCGTTCTTTACTTCATTGGCAGCAGATCGAGGGCAAAAAGCGATCGCAGTAGTTTTATCTGGGGCGGATGGAGACGGTTCACTGGGGCTGAAGGCAATCAAGGCAGCTGGAGGCGTGACTTTTGCCCAGTGTGAAGACACAGCAAAATTCGATAGTATGCCCAATACTGCTGTTGCCACCGGGAATGTGGATTTTGTGCTACCGCCGGAAAAAATCGCCGAGGAACTGGTAAACCTCAGTCGCAATCCTTTTATTTCTAACTCATTGCCACTGATCGCCGTTGAGAAATTGCCCGAACAGGGAAATGCCCTGGCGACTATATTTGTATTATTGCGATCACAAACTGGCGTTGACTTCAGCCACTACAAGCCCAACACCCTCGATCGCCGAATCCAGCGCCGAATGCTGTTGTATAAACTAGAACGTTTGGAGGATTATGCCGAGTATTTGCAAAAGAATCCGGGTGAAGTCAAGGCACTCTATGAAGAAATTCTGATCCACGTCACCCATTTTTTCCGCGATACCGAAGCATTTGAACTGTTGAAAGAGCGAGTCTTTCCTACCATCATCCAATACAAATCAGCAGAGTTGCCGATTCGGATTTGGGTAGCTGGGTGTTCAACGGGCGAAGAAGTGTATTCCATCGCTATCTCCTTGCTGGAGTTTTTGTCGAATAAAGTAACCTCGCCGCCGATCCAGATTTTTGCCACAGACATCAGCGAGATAGCGATTGACAAAGCGAGATCGGGTATTTATGCAGAGAATCAAATGGTGGAAGTCTCAACAGAGAGCCGCCGCAGATTTTTTAATGCCCTTGAAGGCGGTGGATATCAAATTAGCAAAGCTGTCCGCGAACTGTGTGTGTTTGCTAGGCAAGACTTGGGCAGTGATCCCCCTTTTTCTAACTTAGATTTAATTAGCTGCCGGAATGTACTGATTTACTTGGACGAAACGTTGCAAAAACGGATATTGCCCATCTTTCATTACAGTCTTAACCCGACTGGCTTTTTGCTGCTAGGGACTTCAGAAAGCACAGGTAAATATTCGGACTTGTTTACTCTAATTGACAAAAAGTATAAAATATATGGCAAAAAGCTAACTGCAATTCGTCCAACTTTTTCGTTCATTACCAGCAATTATCCGATAGTAAAAGTGGACGAATCAAAGCCGATCAATGAGAATCCATCGGATGAGTTGGACTTAGAGAAAAAAACTGACCAACTAATCTTGAATCGCTATGCCCCAGTGGGTGTGGTGATCAACGACAAGATGGACGTGCTGCAATTTCGGGGAGAAATCGATCTCTACCTCAAACTTGCACCTGGCAAACCGAGTCTTAACTTATTCAAAATGGTGCGCCAAGGCTTGCTCATCGAGCTACGGGCGACAATTTATCAGGCACAACGACAAAAAATTCTAGTTAGAAGAGAAGGGTTACGAATTGAAGAGGGCGATCTTTCAAAAATCATCAATCTTGAGGTGATTCCATTCAAGCCTGCGACTGACGAAGAACTCTACTTTCTGGTTTTATTTGAATCAGCCCCACCCACAATTAACAACCCCAGCACAGTAAATCCTGAGAGCGAAGAGCAGTCAGACTTAGCGCAGGAGATTGTTCGGCTTAAGCTTGAACTTGCAACCGCCATCCAAGAACGGGCTGCGACTCTTGAGTATCTGCAAGCAGTGATCCAAGAGCAGGAGCATATCAATCAAGACCTGAAAGTTGCTAATGAAGAAATCCTGTCGAGCAATGAAGAGTTGCAAAGCACCAATGAGGAGCTAGAAACTGCCAAAGAAGAGATTCAGGCAACCAACGAAGAACTCAACACCACTAATGAAGAACTTCGTAGTCGAAATCTGGAATTACACCAAGTTAACAACGATCTCACGAATTTGCTTGCCAGTATTAATATTCCCATTTTGATATTGACTTCGGACTTACGCGTTCGACGTTTTACGCCAATGGCACAGCGACTTTTCAATTTAATTCCCGCCGATGCTGGACGATCTTTGAGCGACATCAGATCAAATCTCGATGTTCCTGAGTTAGAAACTCTAATTTTGGAGGTTCTTGACACACTCAGCATCAAAGAATTAGAAGTCCAAACTTTGGGGGGACATTGGTACAATCTCCGCATCCGTCCTTATCGCACCACAGAAAACAAGATTGACGGTGTAGTGTTGGTGTTAATAGATATTGATGTTCTTAAACGCAGTGCAGTAACGTTAGAACAAGCCCGGAATTACGCTGAAGCGATTGTGGAGACGGTACAAGTGCCGTTAATCGTCCTTGATTCTGATTTGCGGGTGAACAAAGCCAATCGCTCGTTTTATGAAACATTTCAGGTTTCACCATCAGAGACAGCCCAATCTCTGATTTTTGAACTAGGAAACGGTCAATGGAACCTGCCGGGACTGCGATCGCTCTTAGAAGACATTCTCGCCAACGATACCAGTATTCAAAACTTGGAGGTAGAGCATCACTTTGAGCAGATTGGACAGAAAACCATGCTGCTCAATGGTTGGAAAATTATTGAGCAGGGAGAGGCTCAAATGATTTTGCTGGCGATTGAAGATATTAGCGATCGCAAACAGTTAGAGTTAGAGCGGTCTAAGATTATAGCACAAGAGCAGTCAGCCCGTCAACAGGCGGAAATTGCCAACCGAGCCAAAGATGAATTCCTGTCGAACCTCTCCCATGAACTTCGTAACCCGCTCAATACTATACTGGGCTGGACGCAACTTTTCCGCACCCGCGATTTAGATTCAGAAGCAGTCACTCGTGCCTGGGAAGTGATCGAGCGGAGTGCTAAGGTGCAAGCTCAGTTAATCGATGATATGCTGGATGTCTCACGGATTACGAGTGGCAAGCTTCATTTAAATACTCGTCTAATCGATCTAGTTTCAGTAGTGGATGCCGCCATTGAGTCTGTCCAATTGTCCGCAGAGGCGAAAAGCATTGAACTTGTTTCAGACTTGAACTCGGCGACAGTTGTCGGAGATTTTGATCGCTTACAGCAAGTTCTGTGGAATTTACTTTCCAACGCGATTAAGTTCACTCCAGTCGGTGGGCGAGTGGGAATTATGCTCGAAGCTGTATATACTCATGCTGAAATTCGAGTCAGCGACACAGGAATTGGCATCCGGGAAGACTTGCTGCCCTATGTTTTCGATCGCTTCCGCCAAGGAGATTCCAGCAGTAGCAAAACAACTCAGGGACTTGGATTAGGCTTGTCAATCGTCCGTCATCTGATAGAACTTCACGGTGGAACAGTTCAAGCGCAAAGTCCAGGTGAGGGACTAGGAACCACGATCGTTGTCAGGCTGCCTCTACGCTCAATGCCGTTGGAGATTACACCGCCAATTTATTTAGAGCCGATCATTTTGTCAGAGACTCTGGATACATTAAATGGTAAAAATCCACCCCTTACCCTTCAAGGGTTATGCATCTTGGCTGTAGACGATCAACCGGATAGCCGCGACTTACTAAAGTGGATATTAGAAGACTTCGGGGCTGAAGTAGTAATTGTGACATCGGCAAGGGAAGCGATCGCTACTTTAACTGAATCTCCTGGCAAATATGATGTGCTTCTAGCAGATATTGGGATGCCAGAGGAGGATGGTTTCTCCCTGATTCGTCACGTGAGAGCGCTTGAGGCTCTTGCTGGGGGACAAATCCCAGCAGCAGCAATCACTGCCTATGCCACCGAGCAAGAGCGGCAAAGGGCAATTGATGCTGGTTTCCAAACGCATATAGCTAAACCGATTGATCTTACTCAATTGGTATTGATGATTGCAAATTTGACTGGACGAGTCACAGATAATTCGTAATTCGTAATTCGTCATTGAGGTACAGAGCAACTAATTTTAATTATGAAAAATTAAAAGGGAACAGGGAACGGGCAACAGGCAACAGGGAAATCCCCATAATTAAAATCAGGGGATTTGTACAAGGACACATTGAAACATCGTGGCTGACGCCATCTCGTTTCAAATATTTTTATCTCTTTTCATAAATAAATTTAGGGGCTTTAAACCCTGTATTCGGGGCTAATTTTTTTTCTGTTCCCTGTTAAGAGTTCCCGCCCCGAAGGGGCTTGGTAAAAAATTTGCGGGGTCCAGATCCTCGACAACTTTTACGAAGTCGGGGATCTAATTTTTCATGAATGATTTAGGATTGCCAGATCAAATGTCTGAATAAATGTTTGAATTACGTATAAATTGTATAATCTGCACCTAAAACATTCCAAAGATACAGAATATATTTGATTTTTTTTATTTTAATAAAACAGAAGGTATTAACTATAAATTAGAGGAGTCTTACGCATGGCTGCAACCTTCATGAAGGTGCCTAAGTTTCGCAATGCCCAATGGGTGAGCTTTGTTGGTGGAGAAGGGATTGTACGGAGCTACACACCTGAATCTGGCAAATGGACGTATCTCATTGAGATGGCATTAGGGCTAGAGCCTGACTTTGGCAGAGTTGGTGCAGAAACGATGATACTCCTTACCGAGGCAGATTTACTTACGACATACAGCGAATTTCAAGCTGGGTGTTGTAAACAATCTAAGTCTCAAACCCCGGCGTAAAGGCTATTTTACTTCTGTTAGCGCAGTGGGGCATAGCCAATTCTGACTCCTGAATTCTGCTGTAAGTAGGTTTTTGATAAAGAGGATGAGGAGGTTGAAAATGTTTAAATCTACCGATTTAATTCGGGGTAAAATCTACTCTTGCCGAGGGGAGCAAATCAAATTTAGCCATCAATCTCGTAATCGGAGATTTTTCTTTGTAAACAGTAGTCGTAAGCGCTTGATGTTTACATCCGATTTCATTCAGCGAGAACTTTATGAAATCAGAGTACTAGCAGAACAGTAGGGGAAGCTTCATGCAGCAAGACAACTCTGATTTAGTCAAACAAATCAAAGACTTCAAAACTTATAGTTACTCCTGAGATGAAGTTATCCAAAAATCCAATTTGGACAAACAATTAGAGCAAGACTTGAATATCATTAATGCTCATTTTAGCTGATTATAAATCAAGTACCAGTCCCTAATAAATGCTAGGAGATTTTTAAACAATGGCTAGGATGAATAGCGCTTCATCAGCAGCGAGTAAAAAGGAATTACCATGAAACAACTTGTTATTGCTGAACGCGTAAGCCTCATTGGTCATATCGTGTCAACAGTATTTGGATTGGTAGGAATACTACTGGTTGTACCTAATGCCCAAGTAATTTTTAACTTATCCGAGGTTGGACAAACTGCCATACAATGGAGTATGGCAGGAGGCGGTGTCGTTTATATGATTTTAGGCGCGGCAGGTGTTTTCTTGTATGCCACGCGGATTTTGGGTTTAGGTCGCGCCTTAGCATTTCTGTTGCCATCAGTATTTATTTCTCTAGTCAGTGAATTACTAGGAACCAGTACTGGTTTTCCATTTGGCCATTATAGTTACCTAAGCGGTTTAGGTTATAAGATTGCGGGTTTAGTCCCATTTACAATTCCCTTGTCGTGGTTTTATTTGGGATTTGTTTCTTACCTGCTGGCACGTGCAGGTTTAGAAGTGGACAAAAAACCCAATTTGTGGCGTCATCTAAGTGCGATCGCTTTGGGTGCTTTATTACTAACCTCCTGGGATTTTGTTCTTGATCCTGCAATGAGTCAAACTTCTCTACCCTTTTGGTATTGGCAAAAACCAGGCCCCTTCTTTGGAATGCCTTACCAAAACTTTGCGGGGTGGCTGGGTACTAGCTCAGTATTTATGACTGTGACTGCACTGTTGTGGAGAAATAATCCAATTAACTGGGAGCGATCGCAACTTAATATACCTTTTGCAGTTTATTTAAGTAACTTTGGTTTCGCTACAGCCATGAGCTTAACAGCTGGATTCTTTGTACCCGTGTTGCTAGGCTTGTTGCTGGGTGTAACTCCCGCAGTGCTGCTGTGGTTGAAAGGCTCATCTACACCCCATTCGTGAGAGGTTAAGGTCAGATACCATTTGTCAATAGGGTACAAGAGGCAGAAGGGAAAGACTCACTACAACTTCTCCTTTGCTCCCAGCCCCCAGCCCCCTGCCATTCCTGCTTGGAGAGTTCTTTTCTCGGCAACAACAAACTAGCTTCAATCTCCTGCCGCACAACGCCTGTTACCTCACAGTTACTATTGAGGCAATCGATAAGCAACTGATTGGCATCGTAATATTGTTGCAATACTTGCTGTTGCTGTGGGCTGAAGTGCCAGTGATGCTCAATGTTTCGATGCTTGGCAATCGTGGCTTTTAACAGTTCCATCCAGGCAGCATAACTTCTGTGCCACCATATCTGAAACCTTTCTCTACTTTGTTCTGGATCAGGCAGTAGGTCTTTAAGTTGTTGTAAAGCTTGATGTAAGCCAGCATCTTGAACGATCGCTAAAGCATAACTCAAAGCATCGTCGCAGGCATGGGCATCGGCAGAATCAGATTTGCAGTCAATACTGCATTCCATTACTAGGTTATCTAATGCCGCATCCAAAAAAATACCCTGATCAAGGATGCAGACAAGAGCAAAGTGCCAGATCAAGTGAGGAGTTCGAGCCAGAGCAAGGTAAAACGCGCGAATTGCAGTAGGCTGGGGGGGAGCGGCAAGGGACTTTTGACTTGCCCAAGTTAAAAATTTTTGCAAATATGAATCTTGAGCCACTAGTGCATCAACTTCTTGCTTCATCAACAGTACTAAGAAATCTGCACTCCGCAGCATGGCAACCGTTAACAAAAAGATTTCGCGCCACCTGGGTTCAGTAATATGACTCACTAGACGTTCTAACGGTTGTTCTAATGTTTGTAAATTATAACTGGCAACGATTTTTCTAGCAGTCAGGTATTCTTGAAACGTCAAATAAGAGAAGGAGAAAATTCCCCGCACTCGTTCTGCTAGTAATCCATGTTGTAACTCTATCGCCTGAAGTACCTCTTC
>NZ_JBALDZ010000054.1:0-38380 GCF_036917155.1 Nostoc sp.
CAATTACCGCAATACAAGGTTTAGTCAATCAACATACCGAACTTCTCTCTGTGCTTGAGTCTCAAGCCCTGAAATACCAATTAGATAGCTAGGGTGCCCAGTTGTAAAGACAAAACAAATCTTATTTCTTTACTATCCTAGTCCAACAATTCTTATACTCAGGACTGTTTACTTTAAGCGATTGTCCGCGCTAATAATACCGGACAAGTAGCATTGACTCGAACATAGTCAGACAAGGAAGATCCGATGAGTCTGTCTATATCAACAAAACTCTTAGCGATCGATGGACGGCGATCTGGAGAACCGAGCAATAATAAGTCTATATTCAACTCTTCTGCTAACCGACAAATTTCTTCACCGGGTTTGCCACTGCTGATATAAGAACGAGATTGAACACCTTGTTTTTCAGCTTCCGCAACTGCGGCTGCTAAAACTGGATTTTTGTCTGAATTCACTTGAGTTATTTCCGATTTTTTCCCACCTAAATCTGTACTAATATTTGCCAAAATTAACTCGCCACCTGGAATATCTCGCAGTAAAAACAGTGCCAATCCCAAGCAATTTTTTGCTGAATCAGAGTTGTCTATTGCCACCATGATGCGCTTAATTCTTTTAACATAAATGTCATCTTTTACCAGCAACATGGGGCGAGAAGATAGTTGGAAAACATACTGACTGACTGAGTTTGATAAAATCGATTGCAGGCGCTTCAGTCCGCGTGAACCCATAATAATCAAGTCAGCGTCGATTTCATCAGCTACTTGGCAAACTACATCTTTGGGGTCGCCTTCACGCAAAATTGAAGAAACCTGGCTAGGATCTAAGTTCAAAGTTTGAATAGCATTCGCCAGAATTTTACCACCATTTTCCCATTTAGTTGTCATGGTAGCAGCAGTACTTTGTGCCTGAACAACATGCAAAATGGTGACTTTTGCAGATTTAATTGAAGGGATTTCTTTCAGGGTTTTGAGCATTTCTTCTGCGTGTCCCAATCCTGATACAGCCAGCAAAATTCTTCTGATCATATTACGTATTTTTTGTGAAGTTTACTTTTTTTTCGCTGTTAGTACTTGGCTTTGGTCGGATTTTCACCACCTTGCTTGACAACCTAGTTAGTGAGTTGGCACAAATAAACTTTGTTTTTTAGTATTTAACACTCCAACAAATGGTAAGGTATAAAAAACTAAACAAATGTTTAAGTTTGTTTGCACTTAGAGGCTGTTTGAAAAGTCTAATTTAATACCAGCCCTGGCGAATATAATTCGTGGCTACACAGACTAAACCCACCTCCGTGGGTTGAAGACATTGATTTTGTGTTAGTCCGCGGAGGCGGACAATGCCAGTGTAGTAGCGAATTATATTCGCCCAAAACTTTTCAAACATCCTCTTAGTTACTTAAACTTACAACTAGACTTCAACTATTAAGCATACTCTCAATTTAGTCCGGCGAACTTAATAAATTATGATGTTAGTTATTATTTTTAATCTATCTTCACTTTTTATCCCCTAAATACTTAGGGGTAAGGAGTTATTCTGGCATCCACGACCAACCAAAGGGATTAAGAACAGATTTTCCCCGAATAATAGTCCCCAAAGATGGAATATTTCCAATTTGAGAAATCCAGTCACGCATATACTCAAAAAAATGGTTTCCAACTTTCGAGTAGTGGAAACAAGGGACATAAAAATAGTCTTCTATAATCTATTCAATTCCTGCAAAGAGCGTAAAACTTTGTCTATCGTGGTTTTGCTAGCTCAATTTTTGGTTTTATGAAAAGCTCGGCGTCTGCGCCCATTTTCAAGCAGAGGTTTTCGCAACGGTACTACCTCAGCTTCACTACTCTCCCGTGCTACCCGAATCAGCAACCCAGCAGCTATTAAGCTAGCAATCATAGAATTACCACCATAACTAAACATAGGCAAAGGTAAACCAGTAGTTGGTAGAGAACCTGTAGCAACACCGATGTGGAGCAATGATTGTCCTACCATCAAAATCGTCACACCGATCGCTACTAATCTATGTACTATATTTTTAGCCTTCAGCGCCACAATTAATCCGAGAGTGGCGAATGTAGCTAAAAGTACCAACAGCACCATACTGCCAACAAAGCCAAACTCTTCAGCGAACACCGCAAAAATAAAATCGGTATCTTGAATTGGTAAATAAAACAGCTTTTGTTGAGAAAGCCCATATCCGGCTCCCCAAGTTTTACCAGAACCCACAGCTAGTAGACTTTGCACCAACTGGTACCCATCTCCTGTAGCATCCGCCCAAGGATTGAGGAATGACATCACCCGCTTACGCTGATACTCTTTAATACTAATACTGAGTATTGCCAACATCACTCCACCAATTGCTGTTCCTCCCAGATATTTGTAAGATAACCCAGAAGCTAGAGCAATTAGCCAAATAGTCATACCGCAAAGTGCTGTTGTACTCAAGTTAGGCTGGGCAAGAATTCCTAAAAGTACGAGACCGAAAACAGCCAGCCAAGCCAAGCGAACCCGCCAACCAATTCGTTCCCACTGACCAAAAAGCCGCGCACTTTGCAACACCAAAAAGGGTTTAATTAATTCTGAAGGTTGAATCGGAATTGGCCCGATCGCAATCCAACGCGCTGCATCAAAAGCTTTTTTTCCTAATCCTGGGATCAGTGTCACGAAAATTAACGCCAAAAACAGCAACAAAAACCAATGGGATAGTCCCAAAATTTTTTGCAACGGCGAATTAACAATAATATTGAATCCAATTAAGGAAACGAAAACCCAAAGCAGTTGACGCTTAAAGTAGTACAACCCATCATTCTGACGGGCGTCAGCGACGGCATAGGATGCTGAAAATAGCATGACCAAGCCGACGAACAGCCAAATCAACGTTAACCATCGCAACAACCGCGCTTCTAAGGCCCAGTTGGAGACTGAACTATCAAAAATTGGAATCAGGCGGCGTAGATTCACGAGCAGTACAGGTAAAAAGTTAGAAATTAGGAGTTAGAAATAAAACTCTTGAAGAAGAATTCAGGAGTCAGCAATCTTGACGCTCGATAGCGTAGCGTAGCGAATCCTTGAGCGTCTGACTCGCTTGCCGCCGGCGCTATCAGTCGGGGATTCAGACCCACGACTGATTGTTCGCATGATTGCGTCTCCCTTTGGGAGAAGACCACCAAATTGAAAATTTGGTGGGGGTGCAAAAACGCCGATTATTCAGACGCTCCGTTCGCATGATTGCGTCTCCCCTTCTCACATTGGGAGAGGCTACGCCAAGGGAGAAGACTCGGCTTAGCTACGCTATCCACCAGTCGCACAGAATTCAGAATGAATTCTGACTCCTGACTCCTGAATTCTGTTCGATAAATCATAACTTATAACTTATAAGTAGGCTTTACAACCATAAATCTTAGAGTTGTCAACTGTGACTTCAAGGATAAGCTTGCCAAACCTATAGCATGACTGGTTTTGTGGTCAAATACCCATTCATGTAGACATGTTCGCGGAGCATCTCCAAGAGTTGCGGCTTCCCGCAGGGTATTGCCCCTACGGGTGTAAGCTGTTATGATTATAGTTTGCACATTGAGGCGGCAGGGGAGCAGGGTGCAGGGAGCAAGGAAGAGGATTTACAGGTTTTGCCTAATCATGCTTGTGATGCAATTTGTAGGCGCAACAGCTTACCTCACGTGAAGAGAACCGCTATATTTGCAATTAATATACGTAATTTCACTAAAAATCATCTTGATGAGATATCTCAAAAAGATTGCTAGTATAGTTAAGAGCGATCGCTCGAAAATTGATTGAAAGGATTTATTTATTTAATTAAAGTTAATGATTTCACGTAATTAACTACTTGTTTGTCTATAGATAAGGGAATTTCAATCCAGAACTCAGTTCCTTGACCAAGTTCTGATACACATCTGAGTGTTCCCCCATGTTTTTCAACTACGATCTGATAGCTAATTGATAAACCTAATCCTGTGCCCTTACCTACAGGCTTAGTTGTGAAAAATGGATCAAACAGTCGTTCCTTCACTGCTTCTGTTATTCCTGAACCATTATCGGCAACTCGGATCACACAGTTTGTTTCAATAACTTCCGTAGTAATTGTAATAGTATTAGGATTAGTATGAATTTCTGTGATCGCGCGTTTACTATCATAGTTATCGAGCGCATCGATTGCATTACTAATAATATTCATGAATACTTGATTGAGTTGACCAGCGTAGCAATCTACTAAAGGCAAATCTCCATAATTTTTAACTACTTTAATCCCAGGATGATCAATACTATTCTTGAAGCGACTCTGTAAAATCAGCAAAGTACTATCTAGCCCCTGGTGAATATCAACTCTTTTCTTCTCCGCTTCGTCAAGACGAGAGAAATTCCGCAGGGACAAGACAATTTCAGAGATCCGTTCGGCTCCTACTTGCATTGAATTTAGGATTTTGGGCAAATCATCTAGCAAAAAATCTAACTCAATTTCCTTAATATATTCTTTAATTTCTGACACAGGATTGGCATAAAATTGCTGGTAAAGATGCACAAGGTTTAGTAAACACTGTGTATAATCCTTTGCATACTTCAAATTCCCGTAAATAAAATTAACAGGATTGTTAATTTCGTGAGCAACTCCTGCAACTAACTGCCCCAAACTAGACATTTTCTCAGCTTGGACTAATTGGGCTTGAGTTTGTTGTAGCTCTCGGAGGGATTTTTCCAATTTTTTAGACTGAGCCTCAGCAATTTCTGCTAAATTCTCCTTGATTTGTAGCGCACTCCGTAGTTGCGCCCTTTGCTGTTTCAGTTCACTTGTTAATTTTTTGGCATCAGCCAAAGCAGTATTCTGAGCTTGTAGCAGAAACAGGAAATCAACAATAGGATCGTGAATCGCAAAGTCTTTAAGTTTAATACCCAGAGGAGCCAGGCTAGTTGTATCTGTAATCCAGGGAGAACCTAAAAAAAATATCACATCCTCCTCTAGTTGATACATCATCTGCCCCTTAAGATGCATTCCATTGTGGAGAAACTCTAGTATGAACAGGGCACGAGACTGTTTACTGATAACATCAAAATCGACCAAAATTTTTGGACGATTGATCTGGAAATGCTGCTCAATCAATTTACCAACCAATGGTTCAGGACAAATACGCCCGAAGACATCACCAGCTTGTACAATTTCCCGATTACGGCTAAAGGCAAAGTGGAAAGGGAAAGCTTTCGCCAGCAACTCTGGCGAAAGTGTAAGGTGAGGAGGAGCCATGCTACTGCACTCAATTTGGTTTATAAATCACTAAAAATTCATCATGTTCAGCGCCCTCATCTCGACTTTGGGTTTGGGTAACATGAACTTCTGTATCAAACTTACTTCCCAATCCCTTGACTAATCCAAGAATCATTGGCGCTAGCCCTTCTCTATCAGAGCGATAATGTAAGCTCAGAGAATTTTCTTCCATATCAGTACATTCAAATGATGGGGGTTGGAGTTTAGGAAAACTAACTCCTACACGAGCATGAAGATTATCAAGGTTTTCTAAAAACTCAGGTAGTTCATCTCCACTCATATCCATCATTTCGCCATAGCCTTCTTGGGCTGTGTACTGAACCCAGAATTCCCCAAAGGCTTGCATTATGTCATTGGCAGATAAATCCAAAATGACACTAGCAGCTTTTACCAGATTGTGGGTGATGTCATCGGGATAGCCTTCCATACTGAGAAAAACATCTACATCGACCTCTGCTTTGTGCTTAATTTTTTTCCAAGTTTCTTCGCCAAAGCGACTGCACACCATGTCTTGAATCGCCTTGTTCACTAATCCGTACATGGAAGCCTCCTCTTGCTGCACCTAATTTTGCTTTGTGAATTTGCCCAAGACTCGACAACTAATTTCTTAAAAGGCTTAATTTAAATGACAAAATTTTCTGTAATCAAACCTTGAAATGTTTTATTACAGCTTTAAAAACCGAAAAAATAGGGAAAACTGTTCGCATTTTAATGCTACAAATACTCATTATTACAACCGTATTTTCACTTATTCCTTTTACCTAGTACAACACGGCGTAAATAAACCACCCATTTAAAATAGCCAGAAAGCTTACAAAATAAGCATTCTTTCTTTTTACTTTTGCCTTCTTGTACTAGTGGTCTGTCAAATTCATTTTGAGGGTTAGAGAGACGCGATAAATCGCCGTCTCTACAGGGAATTTATCCGTCAATTAGTTCTTGACAGACTACTAGATGGCTTTGAGGTTTTGTAGTAAGCATTTTAGTGTTTACTACAAATTTGCTCACATTAATCTTGAGAGAGTAACTACAGCGATTCATCAAAAGGCAGCCATGAATCAGGATACAAGCTATATTTGGAGATTTGTCGCTGAATGCCGTTAAAAAATTGGACACGGGCATCCATCGCTTCAGCAATCGCTAGCTTTACCTTGATATCCTCTTCATTCATAGTGATTCGAGGTTCAATAACTGCTGCTAGCTTCGCTGCATGACTATCATCCACATCAATATGGACTTCAAAAAAGATTAGGGCTTCTTTGGGTAAAGGAGCAGCGCCAACAATTCCTTTGTATAGTTGTGTGTACAGCGAGCTAACAATCCCTTCGGAAGCATAACAGACGGCACCGAGTGCAGCTAAATAGCCGTACTTATGTGGCATCTGTAAGTAGGTTTCAATCAGGGCGCGAGTTTCAGGGGCAGTGGGTAGTGATATTAGAGTTTCGTCATGAATACCAAGGGCACGGGTAAATTGACGAAACAATTCTGGGTGAGACTGAGTTATATCTCCCTGTCCCATTTCGTCAAACAGGTTTTCCAAGATGACTAACTGACTACTTTCATCTTGGCAGCAAGACAAAATGCTAGCCAAGATCCGATTAAATTCTTTGGAGAATTTGTACATCTGAACAGCTAGTACCTGTATGTCTGGTAAAAATAAATTTCCAGTCCGACAGCGAGTTAAGAACTCATGATTCCATAGAGGATGATTAATCGCTATTTCACGGAAGGAATTTCTAACTAAAGAAGATGTTTGTGTCATCGTGATATTTGTAGGGCTAGATGGAGGGGTTGGTCAAGTAAGGGGCTAAAAAATGATTCATCTATTGCGATATGTTCTGGAGTCACACGCAATTCCTGTAAGATTGGCATCGTATTGAAGCCAGCCATTTTCAAAGCATCAAAGTAATCCTCAAGAGTTTTGTGAATCAATTGCACATTTAGCCAAGAACCATCTCGTTTCCAAATACGACCAGGAAATTGCTGGTCTCGCTTGCTGAAGTAGCCTGAACCCTCAACTTGAAAATAAAACGGATATGCTGCCTCTCGCATATATGGAAAAGATGGATGGGGAACGCTAAATACAAATTGACCGCCCGGACGAAGAATGCGTGCAACTTCTGCCATGCATTCTTGGGTCTGAGCAATTGTCAAATAGTTAAATAAAAACACTGCAACCACTAAATCAATTTCGCCATCATCAAACTGCTTGAGATTGGTAGCACATCCTACTTGGTAGCTAATACCCAACGAATCTTCTATTTCTTGCGATTTTGCTGCTGCAATCATGCTCTCGGAAAGGTCTATTCCATGTACCCATGCAGCACCACGTCGGCTTAATTCTCGACTGCAATAACCTTCACCACAACCGATATCAAGTACTCGCAACCCAGCAACAGGCTCACAAAGCTCTAGTACAAAAGGGCGTGCGGTAAAGTCTGATAAGGAAGTAGGTTCTCCTCTAATCCATTCTGATGCTGTGCGATTATATAAGTTTTGAGTTGAGTTTTTGTGATTCACATTTGACATTTATCAGTATTGATTTATACTTAATTTACGCTTACTGAATTTAGTCCGAGCGGGCTAAAATCATGAATATCTATTATTTAATAGTGAATTTGTTTTACTGATAAGGTTGATTTTACCGATTTTCGCTTACTTGTCGATTTTGCATTTAAAAACTAGCCTTTTCAAAGGAGTAGCTAACCTGAAAAGTGTCATCTTGTTAGTTTCTTTAAATATAAACACCTAAATTATATTTAACTTCATGAATTTGCGTTGTTACTTAGTTAACAGCAACTTCACATATAGATAGTTTGGCTTTTAAGCTCCAACTTCATCTATGCTTTATTAAATAAGTTAAAATTAACTCTTTTAATCAAGATAGGTAAGAGAAATAAAACAGTATATTTTACGAAGTATAAAAAGAATAACCTTGTTAATTTGTAATAGCCAAGATTCGTTTTCAAAACGAAATGGCTTTGGATGCATTTAGCCAATTTAGAATAACGTTGGAAGAAATGATGTTAGAAGAACTGTTAGCAGAATCACCAGTGCGCGATCGCTTACAATATGAACGTGCGATGTCTACGACGGGCTACGCCTACGCATTTTCGGAGCTAGGCGATCAACTCTTTGATCAGCTTGCTGATAAAATTGCTACAAAGCGACAGTACCGACTACTGTTTGAACACACATTAAAGCCTGAGTTATTCCAACAAATCCGAATTGCTGCTGCGGGTTATATTTCAGCGTGTCTGAATAGTCCCATCATTCTTTCGGAGGCTGAAATGCTTGAACGGCTATTAGAAGCAAGAAGTACTTTGCCGAACTACACTGGCACTGGTCTTTTGA
Source organism: Nostoc sp. (assembly GCF_036917155.1). Lineage (GTDB taxonomy): Bacteria > Cyanobacteriota > Cyanobacteriia > Cyanobacteriales > Nostocaceae > Nostoc. Next base: position 8,627 of record NZ_JBALDZ010000054.1, read on the forward strand.
TGCCCAAGCGAGAACACATTTTGGCATTTAACCTCTTTCAAAAAAGTGTCGCAGAGGCTTTCTACCAACTAGGAGCAAATGACCTGATTGATGCAGTGGATTTACCAGTCAATCTCCGCATGGTCTACGGCAAGACTGATGCCAAGAAGTTGGGTTTGCCCTTCGCTAGCTCAAAATGTCACAGTGATGTCTGGGCAGGTGTTGCTGCTGATGCAACTGTAGTGGTTCTGCCACTATTTGGTGACATCGATAATATCACCATCGAAGCAGGTGAAATGCCCCGCGAAATGGAACTACCGTCTATGCACGTGATGTCAGACTTCGCTGAAGGTCAGGATATTCCAATGGTTGTCTCCTACACCGAAGCACAACTACAACACGGCACAATGTACTTTAATGATGCCCGTGGATTGCATCAAACAGTAAGAAGGAAAACTGAAGGTCTAAGAATCTCAGTAGATTTCCGGTTCCGCAGGAAATTCAATGAAGCTTACCGAGCAATGGTAGCACCTAATATTGGTGGTATTGAAGAAGATATGAGTGTGCCCTACGAAGACTGGCTGAAAGTTGGGAAAGAAACGCTAATTGTGTTTGATGAAACTGTTGAACAGGCTAAGAATAGACAGAATCCTGACGCTCCAGTTCCACTTTACACTCGTGGGTATCGCCTTGTAGAAATGTTCAACTCTTAATACAGAATTATCTCATGAAGGGGTCCAACCGGGATACGTGTAAAATGGGACACGTTGTAAATTTATGTAAACAAAAACTCTGTAATATCACCTTCCCGGTCAAAAGCATAAATCATACGAGTGGACTTACTTACACGGTTTTCTACAGTAGTAAGTGCCTCTAGCCATCGGTAAGATTCAATTCTCAACAAAAAAGAGGTCTTTCTCGACCTCTTACCAATTCCCTGAAATAATGTTCTATTTACAGAATTACGATAAACCAGTATTAGCACCTTGCTTACCAGTTGCTAGTTCCACCTTGATAATTGTGCCACCTGCTTTTTGAATACGTTGTTGTTCGCGGAACCAGTTTTCATAAGGAACTAGCTTAGTAAAGTAAGTATTTTGTAGTTCGCGTTGGGTACGAATTCGGGTTTGGCTGGGAACTAGAGCAGTAATTTTAAAGAAACGGGCCATGTTTTGAAAATCTCCTGTATATTTTGTGAAAACTTTTTTTATCTCAAAATCTTGAGTGCAAATCTTTTAATCATTCCAAGGCTGGAAATCAAACATCAATACTAGACCACCAACACTCATCACTGATAATTTACCAAGATAAGCAATCTAACGTTCTAGCACTCACGGTTGATTTCCAGACCTTAATAAAGCCGCACCTAAATTATTAAGCGCAAACTAGCTCTTAGCTTAAGCCAGAAGAGATATAGTCTAAGTAAACACCGACTTCCTTACCAGCGTCAGAACCTACCAAGCTGGCAGCTACTTCCTTGATTGCTTGGATAGCTTGCACGGTAGCACCAACGGGAACGCCCAAGGAATTGTAGGTTTCCTTCAAGCCGTTTAACACACGCTCATCTAGGATGGAAGGATCTCCAGCCAACAAAGCGTAGGTAGCGTAGCGGAGGTAATAGTCCAAATCACGAATGCAAGCAGCATAGCGGCGGGTGGTGTACATGTTGCCGCCGGGACGAGTGATGTCAGAGTATAGCAAAGATTTTGCTACAGCTTCTTTAACGATCGCAGCAGCGTTAGCGCTGATGGTGCTAGCAGCACGTACCCGCAGTTCGCCAGTGGAGAAGTAAACTTTCAGCTTCTCTAAAGCAGCGTTGTCTAAGTATTTACCTTGAACGTCTGCGGAGTTAATGACAGCGGTAATTGCGTCTTGAGCCATGTTGTTAATTCCTTATTTCCAACCGTATTGCAATACTTCTGTTTAAGTAGGTAAACAGCTTCACCTTATCCTAGAAGGGCGCCAACTAGGTAGTCGAAGTAGCCACCAGCTTCACTAGCGTCATCACCAGAGAGCAATGTAGAAGCTCCATTCTTCAGCCCACGGATACCTTCAGCAACACCATCGATAGGAGTTCCCAAGGACTTGTACAGTTCACGGGCACCGATAACACCAATTTCTTCGATGGGGGTAACATCACCAGCAACAATACCGTAGGTAATGAGGCGGAGGTAATAATCTAGGTCACGCAGACAGGTAGCAGTCAATTCTTGACCGTAAGCGTTACCACCAGGAGACACAACATCAGGACGCTTTTGGAACAGTTGATCGCCAGCTTGCTTAACAAGACGTTCGCGATTTTCTGTCAAAATTTGAGCAATCCGCACACGGCGCTCACCACTTGCAACAAAGGACTTGATCCGATCTAACTCACCAGGGCTGAGGTAGCGGGCTTCTGCATCAGCATTCACGATAGCTTTCGTGACAATACTCATTAATGGATTCCTCCAATACGAATGAAACCAGGATTTGATTAAACTGGTGCGACTTTAGATTTGGTTTACTGAGTTTATTTTCTCGTTCTTTTAGACACAACCGTTTTACAACTGCTACGGCTAATAAATTACGAGTTTGCTTGAGTCAACATCAGTCAACTAGCTTTTAAACTCAGTTACCTTCCGCAAAACATTTTCCGGCATTCTGTTGAGCATTTATGACTGCTCTTAATACTTTGTAATATTGCTTTTCAGAATTTACTCTTTTAGCAGCAATCTGAGAGCGGTATTACGAAAGGTTACGAATGGGGATTGGGGACTGGGGATTGGGGACTGGGGATTGGGGATTGGGGATGGGAAATAATCTATTCCCTATTCCCTACTCCCTACTCCCTATTCCCTATTCCCTATTCCCTACTCCCTACTCCCTACTCCCTAATCAACCGCTACACTGCCGAGGTAGTTACCTGCTGGCAGAGATGGGAAGCGGTTGTAAGGCACAACATCTTCACCGAAGTAGCGGCTATATTCTGGACTTTCGACTATTGCTTCTACAGCAGCGGACAAACCACTATCGGTTAGCAGGTTGTTGTACTGGCGAATTTCTTCCTGAGTTGCGGGTGTACGCCCCAACAGATGACGGAAGAGGAACTCAATGACCTTGGCATGAGGATAAGGAGACAAGAAGCGCTGGCGATAGATTTGGGAACTAGCTAGTTCACGCACAAACTCGCGGACGGAAATTTCACCATTCTGGAGTTTGCTATCTAGGTCAGTACGGTGGAAATTATCAGGAACTTCACCGCTAAATACATCCAACACTTGCCGATAAATGGCGTTGATTGCCTGTTGTTTTTCGGCTTGGTTGGTGTTTTCGGTTAGACGGTAAATGCGTGCATGTTTACGCACACCTTGTTCCACTGATTGTCCGCTACCATCGTTGTAGGAACGACCCAGTTCCGCAAAGGATGGCTTACCATTTGTTTGGGCTGCGATATCTGCGATCGCCTGTAGCACAAGCGGTGTATTATCGTTACTAGCTCCGACACGGGCTTGCACTGGCTTAAAGCTTGGTACAACCACGTCATCGTTTTGCTTGGTAAGCTGGTTGTACAACTTCTCTGTATTGGGGAAGTTTGCCGCAGGTAGGGTCGGGAAGCGACGGTAAGGCACTGTATCTTCACCAAAGACCTGGTTATATTCCACACTATCTACCAAAGCACCAATAAAGGCACGAATACCTTGAGTAGCCAAAATCTGGTTATACTTGCGGATTTCTGCTTGGTCTAGTGGCGCACGTCCCAAGAAGTGTTTGGTTCCCAACTCAATCACTTTGGTGTTGGGGTAAGGTGTGTAGAACTCTTTCAGGTAGAGGTTAGAATAACCCAAACCTTCAATAAATTCCTTCACACTAATTTCGCCATTCCCTAGCTTGCTTTCCCACTTTGTAAATTCGTTTTTGGCGATGTAGGGTGCAATATCCCGCTCAAAAATCTGACGATACGCAGCGCTAATCAAAGTTTTAACTGCAACTTTGTCACTGGTATTAGCCACAAGCTTGAAGACTTTGGTTTGTTCCCGTTGCTTGCTGACGCCTTGGTTAATGCGGAACTGAATATCTGGTTCTGACCGATTTTCCGTTACAGTACCCAGTGTCACAAAGCTCGGTGTTACTTCCTTCTGGACTTTTGCGGCAATATCATCACGAATGCTACCAACGCGCAATTGTCGCCCTGCTACACCACCAGGAGTCAGATACCGTTCGTAAGGAATTGTATCTTCACCAAAGGCTTCGCTGTATTCTACGCTGTTAATAATGGCATCAACCACCGCGTAAAAGCCCTGTTTTGAAGCAATATCAAAGTACTTGTTGATTTCTTGACGACCATAAGTCGGACGACCCAACAAGCGGCGGTGAATATACTCGATCGCTTTACAAACATACAGCGATGACCAGTACAGATTGCGGAACACATCTGACTTAGCCAAACCACGGATAAACTCTCGCACCGAGATGTCGCCGTTTTCCAGTTTGATTTCCAATACCTTCGGTCGCTGACCTTCGTAAAGATCGCGACCGAAAACTTGCAGGTAAGCAGCTTTAATCAATGCTTGCGTGGAGCTTTCGGAGAATCTGACGCTAGAATTTTTGGCAGCCTTTTTACCTCTAGTACCAGGCAGTTGATCTAACTTGAACACCTTGGGACCAAGAGTACCAGGAGCTTCACCCCGCGCCCTGGGATTACTATTTTGGTTATTAATCCCTGCCCCTTGGTGAATTAGGATGCGTTTGGTATCCTTGCCAAAAGGAGCCGGATTGGTGCTGGGGTTGCGAGTTTCTTTCGGGAAAATCGCCCCAAACTGAATTTCTAAGGGGTCATTACCAGAACCGTAGGGATGTTGATCTGGTAGCGGTTGCTCGTAAGCCGCAAATGTGGTAATAAACTGAGGTATCTTGCGGAAAGGCGCACTGTAGTTAAACAGGTCTTGCTGCGGCCCCCAGTTGCGACATTCTTGTGCTTCTTGACCCAGACCCCGCAGGTAGGGTACTGTTTCTTCACCAAAATAGTCGCTGTATTCAGCAGAATCTACTAAGGCATCTACTAAAGCTGGTAGACCACCCTTAGAAATAATCGAGAAGTATTTTTGTACTTCTTCTCGGCTACTTGGCCCACGTCCTAGAATGTGACGGAAAGCTAGTTCGATGACTCGGCTGTTAATAAAAGGCTGGTAAAACTGTTTTTGGTAAAGGGGAGATTTAGCTAAACGACGGACAAACTCTTTCACGGAGATGTCGCCATTCTTCACCTTGGATTCTAGGTCAGATATGGATAAGCTGTAAGCACGGGTAATGTCGCGCTCAAAGATTTGCCTATATGCGGCCTTGATTACTTCATTTTTTTCGCTAGCTGATAACCCAGTCTTCAAGACAAACTTGGGACGACGTTCTGCGGCATTAAAGTAAATTTGCGGCAGTTGTAACCCTTGCTGGTCACTAGAGGGGCGTTGGCGCACTTTATTTGAAGGTGTGGCTGCTTTGAATTCTGTTAACAAAACATCCATGTACTGAGACACAATTTCTGTAGCCTCAGCATCGTTGCGGAAAAATGAAAGTGCCCCGGCTTTGATTTCTTGCAAAGCTACTAGCGTTGCTTCACCAGAGCAGGCATTTTCAATGATTTCCCGCAAACCCCTTGTATTCACCGCTATGATGTTGGGGTCGCCAGCAACGATCGCATAAGTCGCGTAGCGCAAGAACCAGGATAAATCCCGCAAGCTCTTGGCCATGTTGCTTGGGCCATAACGAGCAATGTTAATTGGTCTGAAACCTGCAGGTGTCGGGCCGCTGGGGGATGAGTTAAAGATTGAGCGTAAATTTTCTAGGAACCCACCACGACTTTCAACGTAAGTTACGGTTCCTAGTTGCATCCCTTGTTGAACGTTAGCACCACCACCAGCAGTCACTAGTTCGGCTTCTCTGGGCTTTTCTAAAAAAGCCATTGGCGAACCACCGACAAAAATCCGGTTGGCAGCCCGAGACACAATAATCTCGGCATTGTCTGTTAGCGTCTGGGAAATTTCTAGACGCTTTGCACCAGATGCAAAATAGCTTGCCAGTTCATTTAATTCACCATTTCCCAAGAAGCGGTCTTGCTGCTCTGCTTGGGTAATTGTGGCTACAGTTAGGGTTTGATATAGTTGCGGACGCGCAACCGAGCTTCCACCACTCGCCTTAACACTCATCGGATTTGTAAAACTCCCATCATAAGCGTTTATATGTTAAGTCTGGATTGTTTTGAGGCTTGACACATCGGTGTGTCTATGCTTTATGAGCTTGAGAGTATTGCCTGCAAAACTGCCAGTTAATTAACCCAGTTAGCTTTTAGATTAGAACGTTTTGCGTTCTCAAGGCGGATTTATTAAGAAGTATGTAGAACCTGTATCTTAAATGTCTCCAGTCTTAAAAGTGCATACTCCAGTTTGTCTGAGATTAAGTCTAAGTTTTGTAACTAAGTAGAAGTTGGGAACTGTGTGCCGATTGATTTTTTATTTAAACGCATAGGCGCAACTCTTGGAGACGCTACGCGTAGCAAGATCCCCGTAGGGGTACGCCTTCCCGCAGGGTAGGGGTGCAGAGGCACGCAGAGAATTCGCTACGAATTAATAAAATTTTGTACTTAGTCACTGGACAGTGGTTATTAGTCGATGTTAAGTTGTTTTTGCTACTGATTAATTTATACTCACATCTGACACCGTACCGGAAGTAATTCTTAATTTGTGGTGGTTTAATCTGTAACTATCAGCATTTATATATAGGGGAAATACTATGCACAAGAGTTGTAAATTTAACTATTTATTCAATGTTACTTTGTCTGCGATCGCAGTTATTTTAACCATCACTCCGGCAAATGCGCTTCCAGAACAAAATATCAGCACCGTTGTGAAGTGGGCAAAGACTAGACCTCAACTACCAACTCTGAGATACAACAGCGAAGCCCACGGCTACGAGGGTACAAAGGGAAATTTATACTTCTATGCTGATGTCACTTCTGAAAATGGGACAGTGAATAAAGAAGGCATAACCGTTAGTGGTGATAAACGCCTCAAATTCACCACAAAAAATGCCAATGCAGTGAAATTGTTACAAAATATTTATAATTCTAATATTGGCAATGATTTCCAGAAGTCCCGATATATCACCAAAGTTGGACGTGACCAGTTTTATCGTGGGCAAAAGTTTGCTTACATCGCTGCTGAGGTACAAGGTGGGTCATCATTGCAGATAATTCCCTTGAATAAGTTGCAAAAGTTTATAGATAATGCCAAATATTGCCAAACCAATCAGTGCGACGTTTAATTAATTCGTAATTCGTAATGACGCTCGTTCCGACGCTCCTACGTCGCTAACGCTGCGCTATCGCTACCGCTACGCTAACGTAATTCGTAATTTTTGAGTTTGATTAAGCCTGTGGCGTGTAATTTACATAAGCATTATCAGTAAAGAAAGGCACGCAATCACTAACATTGTAAGCGGCGGACAGTTCAACATCTGCCTCAAAACCTTTTTCAATCAACTCTTTACCAGAACTGCATTTTTTCAAGTACCCCAGTAAATCGTGTTGGAAAGCTTGAAATGTTGTCACAGCCAATTCAGCTTCTGGTGATAAACTGCCATGTAAATAACTGAGAATTGCCCCAGCACCAATTAAATCTTCAAATGCAGGGCGTAAGCTACCATCTTCTTTCCACCTCTCACCGGCAGGAATCACAGCGATTTTATCACCATACTTTTGAGCAAACTGCGCTACAGCTTGGCAATTTCGCAAGCAACCAGCCAAAGTTGGTGTAGTTCCAGTATGTAAAGTCAGAAAAGAACCATTAGGTGATGGTAAAACTAGTCTAGTTCCAGCAGGAATCTGAAGCACCGATTTTGGCGAGAGAGAATATCCACTTATTGTCCAACGTTGTCTATGACTTGCCAATTCTGCTCGCACTGATTTGGCATAATCTATGACAGATTCATCTCTGATTGCGTAGGGAAAAATTATCGCGCCGTTGTTGGTGGCAATTTCCACGCAGGTAGAAAAAGAGAGAACGTCAACTATCACAACTACATCACTGATGGGAGCGAGTTCAGCAACTCCTTGTAGACCCCACTCACAGCGTAAATCAAACTCTGATTGGTTGTAAATCATTGGTGTGATCGCAAAAGACAATACGATCAAAATCAAACCACAAATTAACCAAGTCAGTGATCTTAATTTGTCTCAAGGCTAAATTGACCTAAATGTTATAATCAATATAGAACTTGAAAGATCAAAATATTATGAACTTAGCTGTAAAAAGTACCTCTATAACAACTGCACCCAAGTTAACTTATGATGTGCTGATTGAAAATCAACAAGATGGCGAAGTTAGTGCGACAGTACTAGGCTTGCCAGATTTTAAAGCCTCTGGTGTGACTAGAGAAGCAGCGCTAGAGAAACTAATTCAACTTTTACAAGAGCGAGAACCAGAAATAGTAACTTTGGAAATTGAACCTCTCCAAACCGAACATCCTTGGATAAAATTTGCGGGAATGCACAAAGATAACCCTCTTTTTGCTGAGGTGCTGGAATATATAGAAGCGGAACGGAGTCAAATTGACTTGGATAATGAGATAAAGTAAGTATTATGTGGATATTAGATACAGACCATGTTTCGTTATTTCAAAATAGTCATCCACTAGTCACGCAACGCATAAGACAGCAGAATAGTGAAAATTTAGCCATCACAGTGATTACATTTGAGGAGAAAGTTAAAGGATGGCTGAATGTTATCAATAAATATAACAATCAAGCTTCTAAATATGACAAATTAATATGGGGATACAAGGGCTTATGGGATGAAATAAAATATTTCAAAAATATGAAGTTACTTGAATTTGATACTAAAGCTTGTAATATTTATGCTGAGTTAGTTAAGCAAAAAATTCGCGTTGGTACTCAAGATTTACGCATTGCGGCAATTACGCTGTTAGTGAATGGAATTTTAGTAACCCGCAACCGGAAGGATTTTGAGAAAGTTCCTAATTTACGTTTAGAAGATTGGACTATATCTTAAGTTGTCTCAAGGCTAAATTGACCTAAATGTTATAATCAATATAAAACTTGAAATATAAGTTCCTAATTTGCATTTAGAAGATTGGACTATATCTTAAAATTTATAAACTAAAAAACTGCACCATTTAGTACTCATCATAATTTAATCTGAGTTTGATCGCCAAAGTAGCTTAATATTTATTGAGTTATACTGGATAACCTTTCTTGAATTTTTAGTTGATTTACAATACTTTCTTCCAAGAGATGATGCTATTGGATAAGTAGCGGGAAATAAGCAATAGACATCTGGTGAAAATGAATGTAGAGACGTAGCACTGCTACGTCTCTACAAGGATTCTGTATAACGCATATTTAATTTCTGGAGATGTCTAATAGTAATCTTTGCCACTATCCGCTAAACTCAGAAATGCTGCGTTATTCCTCATCATGTCCGATTCCCAAACTGTTAGTGCTGCTGTTGCCAAACTCTACAATACCTACCCCTTTCCGCCAGAAGCCCTGTTGGATGAACCACCTCCAGGCTACAACTGGCGATGGAATTGGCTAGCCGCCCATAACTTCTGCACAGGTCAAAAACCTCAAAAGCAAGATATTCGGATTTTAGATGCAGGTTGCGGTACTGGTGTGGGTACAGAGTACCTAGTTCACCTCAATCCTCAAGCTTCTGTTGTGGGCATTGACCTCAGTACTGGCGCTTTAGCTGTAGCCAAAGAACGTTGTCAGCGTTCAGGGGCTAACCGCGTGGAATTTCATCACCTCAGTTTGTTTGATGTGGAACAGTTACCAGGTGAGTTTGATTTAATTAACTGTGTTGGCGTTTTGCACCATACCCCCGATCCCATTCGCGGTATTCAAGCTTTGGCGAAAAAGTTAGCCCCAGGCGGCTTGATGCACATTTTTGTGTACGGGGAATTGGGACGCTGGGAGATTCAACTCATGCAAAAAGCGATCGCACTGATTCAAGGTGACAAAAAAGGCGACTACCGCGATGGTGTTCAAGTCGGGCGACAAATATTTGCTTCTCTACCAGAAAATAACCGAATTGTCAAATACGATAAACAACGTTGGTCATTAGAAAATAACAAGGATGAATACTTTGCTGATATGTACGTTCATCCCCAAGAAATTGACTACAACATTGAGACGCTATTTGCATTAATTGATGCTTCAGAACTAGAATTTATTGGTTTCTCAAATCCGAGTTTTTGGGATTTAGAGAGACTTTTGGGTAAAGCACCAGAGTTAGTAGAACGGGCAAAAGATTTGAGCGATCGCCAGCTTTACCGGCTGATAGAATTACTAGATCCAGAAGTAACTCATTACGAGTTTTTCCTCGGTCGTCCTCCCTTAATCAAAGCCGATTGGACAGAGGATAACGCTCTACTGACAGCGATTCCCGAACTTAATCCTTGTATTGAAGGATTTCCCAGTCAATGTTTTTTTAATTACGATTACCAGATTGTTAATTTATCTGTAGAAGAGTTTGAGTTTATGCAAAAATGTGATACTCATTCCACAGTTGCAGATATTTTGGCAAGTGTAGAACTGGGATTGGATGAAGTAAGAAGCCTTGTGCAGCAACAGTTGATTTTGTTGACACCAACTTAACTCTCGTCAGATTAAATTTGAAACCCTATTTTGGCGTTTAGTCCGCGCAGGCGGACTTTGCTTGTGTAGCCGCGATTTCTAATCGCTTGGATTATTCTCTCTCCAGAATCATCCAAGAGTGTTGATTACACTGGATTTTGATACGAAGTTAATCAAAGCAATTTATACTCGTAGTGATGAGCGATCGCCCATCACTACTTTTAGTAAATCTAATGTAAATTAGTAAAGTGCCCAAGAAACGCGTTATCGTACATCCAAATAGTTGGAGTTTTTTGGAATTCAGCAGTGGTGCAATGTCTAACGACGATCTGCTACTCTACAATTTCTGATTTGCAGTCCGCGTCTATGCTCCTCAAGCGCCAGTTGATTTGAAGCACCAAGATGCTAGTTATACAAAAACCCTGGAGGACAATTATTATTCACCGAAAAAAAGCGAAATTGGAAGAAATTTTAAATTTTGCAGGCAGTAATTCTTGATAATTCTCCCCTTCACCTCCTCACCTCATCAGCCGCACTCTCACTACTGTGAGCGCGATTTACTGACTGTCTAACGTTGCCAAGAAGTTAATTGTTTTTTCCTAAAGTATTGTTACCGGATCGTGATATGATTCATCTGACTGAATGTGCAGTCATCATATTTAACTGTACTGGTTTCAAGTCCCGTGAGCTTGTCTGACGAATCAATTGCGCCCACTCCGACAACGCAACAAGATGCTAAAACTGGTTCTGAAGACACAGAATCAGGTAACTCCATGCAAGAGTTTTATCAACTCTTCCAGCGATTATTGGTAATCACGCTTGTCTTGACGGGGGTTATTTTTATCTCTGTGTGGATTTTTTATTCCTTAAACATTGCCCTTAATTATTTACTTGGGGCGTGTACAGGTGTGGTTTACTTAAGAATGCTGGCTAAAGACGTTGAGCAACTCGGTAGTGAGAAAACCAGTCTGAGCAAAACTCGTTTTGCTCTGTTTATGGGAGTAATGATCGTGGCAACTCAATGGCGTGAGCTACAGATTCTACCCATATTTTTGGGGTTTCTAACTTACAAAGCCACCCTGCTCGTCTATATGGTGCAAATTGCGTTCATTCCTGATTCTTAAAAAGTCAGGCTCACAAACATAGTAATCCCATCCTCGCTCGTTGGGGAAAATGCTTGAAGAATGCAAATGCTTAGTGTCTTAAACGCCTTTAATTCTTTTCCCCTCGCCGAATTAGAAGTAGGTCAACATTTCTACTGGCAGTTGGGCAATCTTAAAATTCATGGGCAAGTTTTTCTCACCTCATGGTTTGTGATTAGCATTCTAGTAGTGGCTTCAATAGCAGCTACTCGCAATGCAAAAAGAATTCCTAGTGGCATCCAAAATTTGATGGAGTATGCCCTAGAATTTATTCGTGGTTTGGCGAAAGACCAACTCGGTGAGAAAGAGTACCGCCCTTGGGTGCCATTTATTGGCACATTGTTTCTGTTTATTTTCGTATCGAACTGGTCAGGGGCGCTAATTCCCTGGAAGCTCATCAAGCTACCTTCGGGTGAATTGGCAGCTCCCACCAATGACATCAATACGACTGTTGCATTGGCACTGCTGACCTCTTTAGCGTATTTTTACGCAGGTTTTAGCAAGCGTGGTTTGGGCTACTTTAAGAAATATATCGAGCCGACACCCATTCTATTGCCGATCGCAATTCTCGAAGATTTCACCAAGCCCCTCTCCCTAAGCTTCCGGCTATTTGGTAATATTTTGGCGGATGAATTGGTAGTAGCGGTGCTGGTGCTGCTAGTTCCTCTATTTGTACCTCTGCCTGTAATGGCCTTGGGTTTATTTACCAGTGCCATTCAAGCCCTGGTTTTTGCCACCCTAGCCGGAGCTTACATTCATGAGGCAATGGAGGGACACGGTGAAGAAGAGCATGAGGAGCATTAAGCTTCTCAGTTGATTTCTGCAAGCCACACACTTGTGACTTCTATTCATGAGTTAGGCGCTCCATATTTGAATGGATTTGCAGCTTAGTTTAGCCGCCGTCAGTGCCCCGGAGGCTTTAAATGACTGTGGAGAACTTATAAGACCTGGAGTAATCCAGGCGGAGATCGTTGAAGCAGGAATCGCGTGACTTCACGTCAATGCGAGGTTCAAAGCACAGTTCCAAGAGCATATTCGCTCAAAACATCGCAAAGCGCGATCAAAGAACCCAGTGCAGCGTGAAAAACACGTTCTAATCGTTAACGTACCTTTTGTTAGTTTTGTAATCAAAGCAAGGAAAATCAACATGGATCCATTAGTTCAGGCTGCTTCAGTTCTCGCTGCTGCTTTAGCGATTGGTTTAGCTGCAATTGGCCCTGGTATTGGTCAAGGTAATGCTGCTGGACAAGCAGTAGAAGGTATTGCTCGTCAACCTGAAGCAGAAGGAAAAATTCGCGGTACTCTGCTATTGACCTTGGCTTTCATGGAATCCTTGACTATCTATGGTCTAGTGATTGCTCTGGTATTGCTGTTTGCTAACCCCTTCGCCTAATACCTGAAAGTTTTTGTGAGTGTGGAGACGTGAACCATCACGCCTCTACAATCGAAAATATTTTGGTTATCCGTTCTAATTGACTACCAATTTTAGCTTTTGGATTTTGGATGATCAAGAGTTTTGGGTACATTGCCTAACCTTGTCTCCTGAACAAATCTAAGTGCGTAATAGGTTGAACATACTTGTCTTAAAAAGTTGTTCATGGGGGAAACCACGCCAGATGCTCCACTTGGGGAGACCCCATCGCTTTTAGCGTCTCCCCTTGGGAGAAGACCGCACTGGCTCCCTTGGCGCTAGCCTCTCCCTTTGGGAGAAGACCACACTTTTCGCTTTGTACTTGTTCAAAACGGCGGTCTGGACGGATCGTTGCTGGCTGTGGAGGATACTGGAATACCAGTCCCGTGAATCAGCAAATTCTAATCGCGAGGTTAGATGCTCCCGCTACATTGCTTGCAATTAGCGGTGAGAGTTGTCACGAAAACTGCTACTCCAGCCAAAGAGGAGAGAAATGTTTGATTTCGATGCTACCTTGCCCTTCATGGCATTGCAATTCCTGCTATTAGCAGCTTTGTTGAATGCAATTTTCTATAAGCCACTGACCAAGGTACTAGACGATCGCGATAATTATATCCGAACGAATACCCTTGAGTCGCGGGAGAGCTTGGCAAAAGCCGAGCGTTTAGCCGCCGAATATGAACAGCAACTCGCAGACGCTCGCAGACAATCGCAAGCTACTGTAGAAGCCGCTCAACTGGAAGCTAAAAAAATTACTGCCGAGAAAATAGCTGAGGCCCAAAAGGAAGCTCAGACTCAACGAGAACAAGCTGCTGTTGAAATAGAACAACAAAAGCAGGAAGCTTTTCGCACCTTAGAGCAACAAGTTGATGCTCTAAGTAGGCAGATTCTAGAAAAACTATTGGGGCCAACTCCAGTTAGATAAGCTAACGAGACTGGTTCTATGAAAGCTACGCGCAACAGGGCCCTAGTCCAGAGCGCAAAATTTAAGTGTTAAATCAAGACACTTTTTCCCTACGGGATAAAGATACTTTATTTACTACGGGAAAAGATACTTCATTTCCCAAAGGGGGAAGATACTTCATTTCCCAAAGGGGGAAGATACTTCATTTCCCAAAGGGAAAATACAACGTATTACCAAGCGAGCAGCGCACTTGTAAATGGGTATCATGGGCACATTCTTATTACTTGCCGCAGAAGCGAACGCTGTTCAGTCTGAATTGGCAGAAGGCGCAGCAGAAGGTGGTTTCGGTCTAAACCTAGACATTTTTGAAACCAACCTGATAAATCTAGCGATTCTGATTGGCATATTATTTTACTTCGGACGTAAAGTTTTAAGCAACATCCTGAACGAGCGACAATCCAATATTGCCACCGCAATTCAGGAAGCAGAAGGGCGCTTAAAAGAGGCAAAGGCTGCCTTATCTAAAGCACAAGAGCAGTTAAAGCAATCTCAGGCAGAAGCACAACGCATCCGCCAATCTGCTGAAGAAAACGCCCAAAAAGCGAAAGAAGCCTTGTTAGCGAAGGCAGTGCAAGACGTAGAACGCTTGAAACAAACAGCAGCAGCAGATTTAAACACTGAAACTGATCGAGCGATCGCTCAACTGCGGCAACGGGTTGCTACACTAGCATTGCAAAAAGTCGAATCGCAACTCAAAACCGGGATTGCCGACGATGCTCAACAAAGTTTAATTGACCGCAGCATCGCACAACTGGGAGGCAATGTATGACAAGTCAGGTAGCGGCAGCCGAAGTAGCCCAACCTTACGCACAGGCACTTTTGTCAATAGCGCAATCGAAAAACTTGACAGAAGAATTCGGGACAGATGCGCGGACTTTCCTGGGACTGCTCAGGGCAGACAAACAGCTACATAACTTCTTCAGCAACCCGTTTATTCAGTCTGAGAACAAAAAAGCTCTCATCAAACAAATACTCGGTGAAGGCGCTAACCCCTACTTACGCAACTTTTTGTTGATACTAGTAGACAAACGCCGCATTGCCTTCTTGGAATCAATTTTTCAACAATATCTGGCGCTGTTGCGGCAGCTGAATCAAACCGTATTAGCGGAAGTAATTTCAGCCGTTCCCCTCACAGAAGCTCAACAGCAGGCAATCATCCAAAAGGTCATCGCCATCTCCAATGCTCGCCAGGTAGAACTAGAAACCAAGGTAGACAGCGAGTTAATTGGTGGTGTGATCATTAAAGTAGGTTCACAGGTAATTGACGCTAGTATCCGGGGTCAGTTGCGCCGCCTTTCATTGCGCTTAACCAGTGGTTAGAAAGTTAGGAGTTAGGAGTTAGAAGTTAGGAGTTAGAAGTTAGAAGTTAGGAGTTAGGAGTTAAGTAAATAGTAATTTATTTTGACTTTTAACTTGTAATTCTTGCATTTTTAACTCATCACTCTTAACTCATCACTCCTAACTGTTAACTCCTAACTCTTGAATTTTTCAGTCTCGAAAGCAAAAAAGATAGACACATGAGCATATCAATTAGACCTGACGAAATTAGCAGCATTATCCAACAACAAATCGAGCAATACGATCAAGAGGTCAAAGTTGCTAACGTTGGTACTGTTCTCCAAGTTGGTGATGGTATTGCCCGGATTTATGGTCTGGAAAAGGCTATGTCTGGGGAACTTTTGGAATTTGAAGATGGCACAATTGGCATCGCCCAAAACTTAGAAGAAGACAACGTGGGCGCGGTGTTGATGGGTGAAGGGCTGGAAATTCAAGAAGGTAGTTCTGTAACTGCCACTGGTAGAATTGCTCAGATTCCAGTAGGAGAAGCCTTAATTGGACGAGTTGTAGACGCTTTGGGTCGCCCCATCGATGGCAAGGGAGACATCAAGTCCTCAGAAAGCCGTTTGATTGAATCTCCAGCACCCGGTATTATTGCCCGTCGGTCTGTACATGAACCCATGCAAACGGGTATCACAGCTATTGACTCAATGATTCCCATCGGTCGTGGTCAACGGGAATTGATTATCGGCGATCGCCAAACCGGTAAAACTGCGATCGCGATCGACACTATCATCAACCAAAAAGAAGAAGATGTAGTTTGTGTCTACGTTGCGATCGGTCAAAAGGCTTCCACAGTTGCTAACGTGGTGCAAACATTGCAAGAAAAAGGCGCGATGGATTACACCGTCGTTGTTTTTGCTAGCGCCAGTGAACCTGCAACCCTACAATACCTAGCTCCCTACACAGGCGCAACTATTGCTGAGTACTTTATGTACAAAGGCAAAGCTACCCTGGTAATTTATGATGACCTCTCCAAGCAAGCCCAAGCTTATCGCCAAATGTCCCTACTGCTACGTCGTCCACCCGGACGCGAAGCTTATCCTGGAGATGTATTCTACATTCACTCTCGTTTGTTAGAAAGAGCAGCAAAGCTGAGTGACGAATTAGGTAAAGGCAGTATGACCGCCCTACCAATTATCGAAACCCAAGCTGGTGACGTTTCAGCATACATCCCCACCAACGTAATTTCTATTACCGATGGTCAGATATTCCTGTCTTCTGACTTGTTTAACGCTGGTATCCGTCCGGCTGTGAACCCCGGTATTTCTGTATCCCGCGTAGGTTCTGCCGCTCAAACCAAGGCAATGAAAAAAGTTGCTGGTAAGATTAAATTGGAACTAGCCCAATTTGACGACCTGCAAGCCTTCGCTCAATTTGCTTCTGACTTGGATAAAGCCACTCAAGACCAGTTAGCACGGGGTCAACGGTTACGCGAACTTCTCAAACAGCCACAAAATTCGCCACTCTCGGTATACGAGCAAGTAGCAATTCTCTACGCTGGTATCAATGGTTACTTGGATGACGTTCCTGTAGATAAAGTTACAACCTTTACCCAAGGTCTGCGCGAGTACTTAAAGACTGGTAAAACCCAGTATGCCCAAGGAGTACAAGCCTCCAAAGCACTAGGTGATGCAGAAGAAGCTGCTTTGAAGGAAGCACTTAGCGAATACAAGAAAACCTTCAAGGCAGCAGCGTAATTAAAGTGAGGAGTGAAGAGTTAAGAGTTAAAAGTTAATGAAATACTCCTAGCTCTTAACTCCTAACTCCTAACTCCTAACTCCTAACTCAAGAATATGCCCAATCTAAAAGCAATACGCGATCGCATTCAGTCGGTCAAAAACACCAAAAAAATCACAGAAGCCATGCGTCTCGTAGCTGCGGCTAGAGTGCGCCG
The DNA here is from genome assembly GCF_036917155.1 of Nostoc sp. Classification (GTDB taxonomy): domain Bacteria; phylum Cyanobacteriota; class Cyanobacteriia; order Cyanobacteriales; family Nostocaceae; genus Nostoc. The sequence goes on from NZ_JBALDZ010000054.1 coordinate 25,982, forward strand.
GGCGCAAGAACAGGTGCTAGCAACTCGCCCCTTTGCCGATCGCTTGGCACAAGTATTGTATGGTTTACAAAGTCGTCTGCGCTTTGAAGAAGCAAACCTACCACTATTGAAAAAACGCCAAGTTAAGTCAGTTGGGTTGTTGGTTATTTCAGGCGATCGCGGTCTATGCGGCGGCTACAATAATAACGTCATCCGTCGTGCAGAAAACCGCGCCAAAGAAATTAAGGCAGAAGGTTTAAACTATCAATTTGTGATCGTCGGGCGCAAAGCTACACAGTACTTTCAACGCCGGGATCAGCCAATTGATGCCACCTACAGCGGCTTAGAACAAATTCCCACCGCAGCGGAAGCCAATCAGATTGCCGATCAACTACTTTCTTTGTTCCTTTCGGAAGAAGTTGACCGCATCGAATTAATCTATACCAGATTCCTTTCATTAGTTAGCTCCCGTCCTGTGATCCAAACCCTACTGCCTCTTGATCCACAAGGTCTAGAAGCAGCCGATGATGAAGTCTTCCGCTTGACAACCCGTGGCGGTAAATTTGAAGTCGAACGGGAGAAAGTGACTAAGGAAGTCCGCCCATTGGCTCCTGACATGATTTTCGAGCAAGATCCAGTGCAGATTCTCGATTCTCTATTGCCCCTGTATCTGAGTAACCAGCTATTGCGGGCGCTGCAAGAATCGGCAGCTAGTGAACTAGCAGCGCGGATGACAGCCATGAGTAATGCCAGTGAAAATGCCGGTGAACTGATTAACACCCTCACCCTGTCTTACAACAAAGCTCGACAAGCTGCAATTACTCAAGAACTCCTTGAGGTTGTGGGCGGTGCTGAAGCACTAACTTAGAAAAATACTTGTTGTGGATCGTGGTCAATAGCCAATTGCTAATGGTTTTAAAATTAGCGATTGGCTATTTTGAGTAATTAGAGCCATATATCTTAACTTGATTAAGTAAGTCGGTGCTAATATTTCCAGCTATTTTAAGGAATTTTAATGTAGTGTTGTCGCCAAGCGCCGCACCGTCAACAATCTCAGGTGCGTTGCTGTAAGGCATAACACACCCGACAGCTAATTTATATTTCTTCATATACATTGAATTTTTCTCACCGACTTACTTAATTACGAATTACGAATTACAAATTACAAATTCAATAATTGCGTATTATAATTGAAGTATGAAACGCATGGGTCCGTCACGGTTTCGACAGGTTGGCGAACGCTGCTCTGTGATTCAGGTCGAGAGTGAGTCTCCTCTCGGAAATCAAAGGCTCAAACAAAAAGTAAATGCGAATAACATCGTTAGCTTTGCTCGTAAGGATGCTCTAGTAGCTGCCTAAACACCTCTTATAGGTTCGAGCGTCTTCGGTTTGACTCCGTTAAGGACTGAAGACCAAACCCCAACGGATGCTCTAGCAAGCGTTCTCTGGTTGGCTTGTTAGCTAAGATTAAATCAGAGCATCCTACGTTCGGGATAATGAACGATTCCCGCCTTGAGGGTCAGAAAGGCTAAACCTGTGAATGAGCGGGGGGTCAATACCCAATTTGGACAGCAGTTCGACTCTGCTCGGATCCACTAAAAATAGTTAACGCGTCGCGGAAGTCCCCACCTTCAATGTACTCATAAGGTGGGGATTGTGAGCGGGGGATAAGGATTGCATCTGGAATTGATTTTTTACTCTTGTCAAAACATTCCACATCCAAATAAACGTAGACGCAAAGCGGTGAAGCAGCGCGGTCTTCGGGGTTTCCCACATGAGCGACTGCTGTTAGCGCAGCGTTAGCGACGTTAGGAGCGTCACCCGGAGGGCTTGCCGCAGGCTACCACAGAGACACAGAGAACACAGAGGAATAAGTCGCTGCTCAAACGAAACGAGTAATTCGAGTCCAAGATGGTTTAATCAGCTAATTATGCTGTTCCTGGGTTTGTGTACGTGCGCTTCCAAACCTCCTTCCCCTTTTTTTCAATAGCCGTCGTAATCGATCTGCACTCAAGTTTACTTGACGCTCAGATGCCAGTTTTTTAGCTAATTGTTTAGAGTTATAAGTCTCTGACTCTTGAGCTAAACAATTTTCGAGATAAACTAAATCTGATTCCGAATATCGGGGTTTTCCTCCTCGACCAGGAGCATCCCATAAACCTGCTAAACCCATCTTTTCCCAGCGATGAAGGGTTTGACGCACTGTTGAAATCGCCCAGTTTAAGCCTTTTGCAATTTCCTCATTTTTTAAGCCGCGAGTATTCAGCAGTAAAACTTGAGCGCGATCCTTAGTACGTTGAGGAATATCTTTGGCTTTTCTCAACTCTTCTAAAGTCAGCTTTTCTTCTTTAGTTAGAAACACTTTTAATCGGCATCCCATAAACAATAACCTTTTACACTTTTTATGTCTATTCACGCCTGCATACATAGTCAACTAGGTATTAATTTTTACGCCCTTAAGACTTGACTACAAGTATTAAGGATGCTGGCATTTTGAAGGCTGCTACGCGAGAAGTATTGCCTTGAGAACGCTATCAAAGTTTGCAATTTATCATCAAAAATGGATTTTTCTAAAAAGTTTGGTATATCAGAGATGACACCATTAACCTACCTATATAGGCAAACCTATTCTTGTCGTAGCTATAAGCTACAGCTTCAAGCTACGACAAGAATAATTTGTTGGCTTTGTCCTGATTAATGTCTAAAGTCGATAATAAAGGACTGTATCATTAAATTTCTGAGATTATTCGTATGGTTACGGAGGTTTATCAAAACTTTAAAAATTATTTTTACGCTAGTTTTCCTTTGGATGAGTAGAAAAAGATATACAGACCTTGTTCCTTTTTATTCAACTAGTCTCTAGAAATTTGCCTTGGTTATCTCTAAAAAAATATTTTTTTCTCGACTTTACACAAAGTTTATATTTTACGTAACCAAATTTTTGATTAAGACAACAACATATTCAATACTCATTGGATTAACTAGTATTAACAGCTTATGTGATGCTTATTGAAAGCCTAAAAAATTTTTTCCTACTTTTCCTACCTTTTCTAATTACTTTTAAGGGAGTATCCCGAAAAAAATAAGTTTTCTACTTGACATATAAATATATTTTCTTACAAAGAAAGGTATGGGGTAGAAGGAAGAAAACTTTAGTTCTAGGTATAGAGATGTAGTCAAAAAAAGAATTTTAAGAGACGCGTAGCGCGACTTGCATTGCGTCCTTGCTACAATCCCATGTTTTAAACATGGGTTCCTCCTGCCTCCTGAAAACATCAAGCATTACAGGTAATTTAGGGTTGGTAAATCGAATAGTAATAAAATATTGTTTAAACTATGCCTTTCTGGTCAAAAAACATAATTGGTATGATATTTTTAAATTAGGATGAGACGAGATAAATCAGCAAAAATCAATACTCAGTAAAGTTGAAAATTTAATTAATGTTTAGTAGATTTTGAGGATTCATATTTATTGCTAAAAAACAGCAATAATTGATACAAGTTAAATTTTTCAAAAACTGATATTCATTACAAATTCAACATTAAATAATAGAGACAATGGGGGCAGAAGAAAAACCTGTTAATTTGCGCTCGGAGACGAATAATGGTAGCGATGTCTACGACCGGCAAGGCCAACGCAGAGAACGTTCAACATCGGCTAACTATACAAACTGTCGAAATTGCCCCTAACACAACGGCGATTCGCTCTCTTGATTGGGATCGCGATCGCTTCGATATCGAATTCGGACTGCAAAATGGCACAACCTATAATTCATATCTAATTAGGGGCGAACAAACAGTTTTGATTGATACTTCTCATCAGAAGTTTCGCAATCTGTATTTAGAGACTCTCAAAGGTCTTGTTAACCCTAAGACAATTGATTACATCATTGTCAGTCACACAGAGCCAGACCATAGCGGCTTAGTAGAAGATGTTCTCCAGTTAGCTCCTAGAGCTACCGTTTTAGCCTCAAAAGTTGCGCTTCAGTTTTTAGAAGGCTTAGTACACGATCCTTTTTCTAAGCGGGTTGTCAAAACTGGCGATCGCATCGATATTGGTAAAGGACACGAAATCGAATTCGTGAGTGCGCCTAACCTACACTGGCCAGATACAATCTTTAGCTTTGACCGCAAAACCCAAATTCTCTACACCTGTGATGCTTTTGGGATGCACTTTTGTGACGATCGCACCTTTGACGAAGATTTAGAAGCGATCGAAGCTGACTTTAGATTTTACTACGACTGCTTGATGGGCCCTAACGCTCGTTCTTTGGTGAATGCCATGAAGCGGATGGGCGAACTAGGGAAGATTAATATTATTGCCAACGGTCACGGCCCTCTACTATACCACCATCTAGATGTTCTGACCGGGTGCTACGAAAATTGGAGCCAAAAACAAGCTAAAGCAGAAACCACCGTCGGCTTGTTTTTTGTCTCAGAATATGGGTATGGCGAACGCCTTGGTCACGCCATTGCCGAAGGTATACTGAAAACTGGCGTTGGGGTAGAAGTACTGGATCTGAGTACTGCTGGGAGCCAAGAAATTCAAGAACTAGCCGGGAGAGCAGCTGGGATCATTATCGGTATGCCCTCGACTACCGCCGCCGCCGCCCAAGCTAGTATCAGTTCGGTGCTAGCTGTTGCCAAGAACAAGCAATTTATTGGGCTGTTTGAATGTTACGGTGGGGATGATGAACCTATTGATACACTCCGCAGACAATTTCTTGACTCTGGCATCAAAGAAGCTTTCCCACCCATTCGGATTAAAGAGACTCCCACTGCATCAACATTCCAGTTGTGTGAAGAAGCGGGTAAAGACATCGGACAATTGCTAGTGCGCGATCGCAACATCAAGCAAATCAAGTCCCTTGATGTCAACATGGAAAAGGCGCTGGGTCGCATTAGCAGCGGACTATATATAGTCACCACCAAAAAAGATAACGTCTCAAGTGCAATGCTGGCATCCTGGGTAACGCAAGCGAGTTTGCAACCCTTAGGATTCACAATTGCCGTTGCGAAAGACCGCGCCATTGATTCCTTAATGCAAGTAGGCGATCGCTTCGTCCTCAACGTTTTGGAAGAAGGCAATTTTCAAGAACTCAAGAAACACTTTCTCAAGCGCTTGCATCCTGGTGCTGACCGCTTTGCAGGAGTAAAAACTCAAACCGCAAAAAACGGTTCGCCGATTCTAACTGATGCTTTGGCATACATGGAATGTGAAATACAGACCAGCATGGAATGCAGCGACCACTGGATTTTATACTGCACCGTCCAAGAAGGTCGTGTCTCCAAAAACGATGGATTGACCGCTGTTCGCCATCGCAAAGTAGGTAATTACTACTAAGGAATTGGGTATTGGGGACTGGGTATTGGGGATTGGGAAAACTCTTCCCTTGTCGCTAGTCCCTAGTTACCATTCCCCAGTCCCTAGTTACCATTCCCCAGTCCCCAGTCCCCAACCCCTAGTCCCTAGTCCCCAGTCCCTAGTCTCTGTTCCCCAACTATAAAACAGCTATGACCAATTCCAAGCCACGCGACGTCCAAGTTTTACCAATTGCTACAAATACTAAAGCTATCAGGGCACGTAGTTGGTCACGTCTGCGGTTTGAAATTGAATACGCACTTGAAAGAGGTACAACCTCCAATTGCTATTTAATTGAAGCTGATAAAACCGCACTTATTGATCCACCGCCAGAAAGCTTTACCGAAATTTATTTAGAGGCATTGCGGCAGACTTTAGATTTACAACGTTTGGATTATATTATCCTGGGTCATTTTAATCCCAACCGAGTTGCAACTCTCAAAGCAATTTTAGAACTGGCACCACAGGTAACTTTTGTCTGTTCTCTTCTCGGTGCGAACAATTTGCGTGCTGCTTTTCTAGAACAAGATTTAAATGTCTTGGTGATGCGAGGGAAAGAAACTCTGGATTTAGGCAAGGGTCATGTTTTAAAATTCTTGCCCACTCCCAGTCCGCGTTGGCCGGAAGGACTTTGTACCTACGATCAGCAAACCCAAATTCTCTACACAGATAAGTTATTTGCAACTCATCTCTGTGGTGATGAAGTGTTTGATGATAACTGGGAAGCGCTCAAAGAAGACCAGCGTTACTACTTTAACTGCTTGATGGCTCCCCAAACTCTTCATGTGCAAGCAGCTTTGGAGAAAATCTCAGATTTACAGGTGAGAATGTATGCTGTGGGTCATGGGCCCTTGGTACGCAGTAGTTTAATCGAACTCACCAAAGCTTATGGAGAGTGGAGTCATTCTCACAACGATCGCGAAATTTCCGTTGCCCTACTTTACGCTTCAGCTTACGGAAATACGGCTACTTTAGCACACGCGATCGCTCTGGGACTAACTAAAGGTGGAGTCGCAGTTAAATCCATCAACTGCGAATTTGCTACCCCTGATGAAATTCGCATCAACCTAGCGCAGTCAGAGGGTTTTATCATTGGTTCTCCTACCATCGGTGGTCATGCACCAACTCCCATTCACACTGCTTTAGGAATTGTGCTATCGAGTGGTGACAATAGCAAACTCGCCGGGGTTTTTGGTTCCTACGGCTGGAGTGGCGAAGCATTTGACTTAATCGAAGGTAAACTCCGGGATGCCGGATATCGCTTTGGCTTTGACACCTTGAAGGTGAAGTTTAAACCTGATGATGTCACTCTCAAATTCTGTGAAGAACTAGGTACAGACTTTGCCCAAGCACTGAGAAAGGCTAAAAAGGTACGCGTACCACAACAAGCCGCTACCCCAGTGGAACAAGCTGTTGGTCGCATTGTTGGTTCCGTTTGCGTGGTGACAGCGAAACTTGGAGAAGTGTCTACTGCAATGCTAGGCGCTTGGGTTTCTCAAGCCACCTTCAATCCACCTGGACTAACTGTTGCGATCGCCAAAGACCGAGCGATCGAATCTTTGATGTATCCAGGCGGTAAGTTTGCCTTAAATATTCTACCTGAAGGCAATCATCAAGATTACATGAAACATTTCCGTAAATCTTTTGCCCCTGGAGAAGATCGATTTGCCAACTTTAGTACAGCAGTTGCGGATAATGGCTGTACTGTCCTCACCGACGCTCTAGCATATTTGGAATGCTCAGTCAATCAACGTCTAGAATGTGGCGATCATTGGGTCATCTATGCAACTGTAGACGAAGGTAAATTACTCAAGCCTGATGCTGTTACTGCCATCAACCATCGTAAAACAGGCACTCATTATTAGGTAGTGAGAAGTTTAACCTCACAAAACTGCTTTTGATAAAAATTCTCTTTTTTCTTGTGGGATAGGCATCTTGCCAGTCCCATTTTTGTGTCTACCACGCTAGCTGCTGCTAATTTTACTACCCGATTTCCTAACAGACTTACCGAGTTAAGATTCTGGATGGCGATGCGATCGCTAACAAAAATTTTTGCAACAATAAGCGATAGAGGCGAACCTCTGTAAGCCCTTACCAAGATATCTGACTTTTCACAGGATGTGGAATCAGAAAAATGGTTCATGCAATTTCAGTATTAAAGCGGAAATAACATAAATTCACCTACTGAAATTCCGCAATTGCCACAAAGACAATTGCAAAAGCGCAGTGTAGCCTTTAACTAGAAAAACACTATCAGGCAGTTTCTAGACAAAACTTTTATATTATTTTGTTGTTCTTATGACTCCAAAACACACCAAAATTAAATTTCCTCTTTGGCAATATCTGAACCAGCCCTTATTTAGCCGCGAGACTAAATTAGTGTTGAATCCCCAACGCTTTGTCTTGATCTGGCGTCTACAACTTCTAGAACGTTGCTGGAGTAAAGAATGTGACGCCAAAGGGCCTCAACAGCATTAGATATCTCCGAAAATGAATGTAGAGACGTAGCAGTGCTACGTCTCTACAAGGACTCTGGATAACGCATATTTAATTTCTGGAGATGTCTATTAGATATTTGAAAAGCTGCTTCACTCAACTAAAAGCTGACAAACTAAGCCTCATCTAAAGAACCTGGCTTTTTGCCATCAAGTAAAGCACTGACAGTCATATCTCCCATGACATTAATTGCGGTGCGGCAGCGATCCAAAAACCAGTCTACAGTAACTAGCAAAGCGATGTACTGGGTAGGTAAGCCTACAGAAGTGAACACCAGTGTCATTGTCACCAGTCCAGCATTGGGAATATTTGCCGCACCTACCGAGGCAAATATTGAGGTAAGGATGACAACTAACTGCTGTGTCAAGCTCAGATGTTGCCCAATTAGTTGGGAAATATACAAAGCAGACATTGCTTCATAGAGGGCAGTACCATCATTATTGAAATTTGCCCCGACTAATGCCCCCAAGGCAGCAGAAGATTCTCTTAAACCGACTTTTGTTTGCAAAACCTCAAAGGTTACGGGCATTGCTGCCGCAGAAGAAGAAGTTGAGAAAGCTGTCAAAAAGGCATCAGAACCGCCAGCGAGAAACTTTAACGGGTGTACCCAAGAACCAAATTTTACTCTGGTGAGGTAGTAGCAAGCTTGTAATACCAGTGCTAACAATACGGCTACGATGAATGCACCCAAAGATTTAAATGGTGCAAAGCCCTGCATCGCAATAGTTTTAGCTACAATTCCAAAGACTGCGAACGGCACTAAGGCAATTACCCAGTTGAGGATGCGGACTACCGCTTCAAATAAAATTCCGATGACATCCTCTATCGGCTGGAATCCATTCTTGCCTTGGGCGATTTGTTCAGATTTTAATCCCCGCAGAACGATGCCAAAACTCAGGGCAATTACAATCAGTTGGATGACATTATTATCAACCAATGGCTTGAGGACAGCTTCCGGGACAGCATCTTTGAGTATTCCCCAAGGATCGAGACTCTGAGCAGTTATTGCCGTACTGGTTGAGGTGGCTACATTACCCCAAGTCCCTGGACGCAGAACATTGGCTACCAAAAGTCCCACTAAAATAGCTACAGTTGTGTTGGTTAAAAGTAGTACTGCCAACCGCCGCCCAGCTGTACCAGGGATATTGGTAGTCATCAAAGTATGCAGCACCGCTACCAGAATTAGAGGTGTAGCCAAAGCGCGGAGAGCCTTTAGCACCAATTCAGCCGGAATTGCTAAATTGTTGATTAAAGCCGTGTTGCTGGGGTTGGGATTCCCTGCACCAAGGGCAATTCCGACACTGACTGCGGCGACTAAGGCGATGACTATTTGCAAGGTGAGAGGGATACGCTGCCACCAAGGGCTAGCTTTGGTTCCAGGCGAAGTAGTTCTCTCTGTTTGACTCATTGGCTAGGTACTGCTTAACTGCTGTAACTATTAAAACAACACTAATGATAGTGACAATTCCCGAAAAAGAACAGCTTTAATTTTGGTTAAAAACTGTTAATGTAAGGTTCCGTTGCTTTGCAAAATCTAGCTCGAAAGGGTATACCACAAGGTAGGCCCCTAGAGGTATCTTGGCTTGTGGTTGGAGATGCTTATGTCCTTTGTTCCTTTACATATTCACAGCGACTACAGTTTGCTCGATGGGGCAAGTCAGCTACCAGAGTTGGTGGATCGAGCGATCGCACTGGGGATGAAAGCGATCGCCCTTACCGATCATGGTGTCATGTATGGAGCCGTTGAACTGATCAAAATCTGCCGTAGTCAAAATATTAAGCCGATAATCGGCAATGAAATGTATGTAATTAACGGTGATATTGAGAAACAAGAACGCCGCCCCAAATATCATCAAGTTGTTTTAGCTAAAAATACCAAAGGTTACAAAAATTTAGTTAAATTAACTACAATATCTCACCTGAAAGGTGTTCAAGGTAAAGGAATTTTTTCTCGACCTTGTATTAATAAAGATTTATTAAAAGAATATCATGAAGGCTTGATCGTCACCAGCGCGTGTTTGGGTGGAGAAGTTCCCCAAGCGATTCTCAGTAATAGACCAGATGCCGCCCGGAAAGTTGCCCAATGGTATAAAGAGGTATTTGGTGATGATTATTATCTAGAAATTCAAGACCACGGTTCTCAAGAAGACCGGATTGTGAATGTTGAAATCGTCAAAATTGCGCGGGAACTAGGAATTAAAATTGTTGCGACTAATGATTCGCATTTTATTTCTTGTTTTGACGTTGAAGCCCACGATGCTTTGCTATGTATTCAAACTGGCAAATTAATTATTGAAGATAAGCGGATGCGTTATAGCGGTACGGAGTATCTCAAGTCTGGTGAGGAGATGCGGCAGCTATTTCGTGACCATTTACCGGATGATGTGATTGTAGAAGCGATCGCTACTACTGAAGAAGTCGCTGATAAAGTTGAGCCTTACCATATTATGGGTGAGCCTCAGATTCCTACACCCCCCATTCCCCCTGGTCATACTGCTGACACTTACGCCGAAGATGTTGCATGGAGCGGACTTTTAGAACGGTTAAATCGCAAATCTCGCCAGGAAGTCGATTCCGTCTATAAAGAAAGATTGGAATACGAACTGAAAATGATTCAGCAGATGGGATTTTCCAAATACTTTTTAGTTGTATGGGACTACATCAAATTTGCTAGAGATAATAATATTCCTGTAGGGCCAGGTCGGGGTTCGGCGGCTGGTTCATTAGTTGCCTATGCAATGCGAATTACTAATATTGACCCCGTACATCATGGGTTACTATTCGAGCGTTTCTTGAATCCAGAACGGAAATCAATGCCTGACATTGATACAGATTTCTGTATTGAACAACGGGATAAAGTTATTGATTATGTCACCGAGAAATATGGTGCAGATAGAGTTGCCCAAATTATTACTTTTAACCGTCTAACTTCTAAAGCAGTTTTAAAAGATGTCGCCAGAGTATTAAATATTCCCTACGGGGAAGCTGACAAAATGGCGAAATTGATTCCTGTAGTACGGGGGAAACCAACGAAACTTAAGGTGATGATTTCCGATCAAACTCCAGAACCAGAGTTTAAAGAGAAATATGATAAAGAACCCCATGTTCGCCATTGGCTTGATATGGCGATGCGAATTGAAGGAACTAACAAAACTTTTGGTGTTCATGCAGCAGGTGTAGTAATTTCCGCCGATCCACTTGATGAAATTGTCCCACTCCAGAAGAATAATGACGGTTCTGTAATTACCCAATATTTCATGGAAGACTTGGAATCAATGGGTTTGTTGAAAATGGATTTTCTGGGTTTACGGAACCTGACGCTGATTCAAAAAACTGTTGATTTAATTCAAGAAACCAAAGGATATCGGATTGATCCTGATGAAATTCCCCGCCAGGAAAGAAAAGCCCAGAGGATATTAGCTAAAGGTGAACATAGCACTTTACCAAAAGATGTCCAAAAAACTTATGATTTATTAGAAGCAGGTGAGCTAGAAGGGATATTTCAACTAGAATCTTCTGGGATGCGTCAGATCGTGCGAGATTTGAAGCCTTCTAATATAGAAGATATTTCTTCAATTTTGGCACTTTATCGACCCGGCCCATTAGATGCAGGACTAATTCCTAAATTTATCAACCGCAAACATGGTCGAGAAAAGATTGATTATCAACACCAAGTTCTAGAACCAATATTAGACGAAACTTATGGAATTATGGTCTATCAAGAGCAAATCATGAAAATTGCTCAAGATATGGCGGGATATTCTTTAGGACAAGCTGACTTGCTGCGTCGGGCGATGGGTAAAAAGAAAGTTTCTGAGATGCAAAAGCAGCGAGAAAAATTCGTAGATGGCGCAGCGAAAAATGGCGTGCAGAAAAAAGTTGCGGATGAATTATTTGAGCAAATGTTGAAGTTTGCTGAATATTGTTTAAGCTATGACACGGAAATATTAACCGTAGAATATGGATTGCTGCCGATTGGAGAAATTGTAGAAAAACGCATCGAATGTACTGTATATAGTGTTGATAATCATGGAAATATTTACACGCAACCTGTAGCACAGTGGCACGATCGCGGCGAACAAGAGGTATTTGAGTATTGCCTGCAAGACGGTTCAATAATTCGGGCAACAAAAGACCATAAATTTATGACTGTTGATGGTCAAATGTTGCCAATTGATGAAATATTTGAACGCGAATTAGATTTGATGCGGGTTGAGGGTTTGCCAAATTGAGAGGAGGGGTATTCAGAGGGTGTAGGGGATAGGGTGTAGGGTGTAGGGTGTAGGGAACCCACGTTTAAAAACGTGAGATTAAGGAAGATGCGCCAATAATACCAGGGTTTGATGGGTTTTAGTCAAGGGCGATACTCTTTGAGAGTCGCTTCGTAAAAAATTTATCATACCATCTCGCTAACCAAATTCATTCGTTTACCAACCAGATCGCCAGATCGCCAGGGAATAGAATTCCCTGTCTAATGGTGCAAGTCCTCTAGAAGAGGACTAGAAAAAACTTGGTTTAATTGTTCACTAGTTTCACATAGTCGTCTTCAGACGACTTTAGCT